>JABFWL010000270.1 GCA_013362315.1 Catenulispora sp.
CTCAACAGCCTGCCGACCCCGGCCGAGGCGCCGCTGTTCGCCCGGCACGAGTCGTTCTACAAGCTGCTGCTGCGCGCCACCCACCCGGACCCGGAGCTGCGCTTCGACTCCGCCGAGCAGATGGCGCAGCAGCTGACCGCAGTGCTGCGCGAGGTGCTGTCGCTGGAGCGGGGCGAGCAGCACCCCGGCGCCTCGGCGATGTTCGGGCCGGAGGTGCGGGTGCCCAGCACCACCGCGCTGGCCCCGGACCCGCGGGCGGTGGTGCGCGCGCTGCCGGTGCCGCAGGTGGACCGCGACGACCCCGGGGCGCAGTTCCTCGGCGGCCTGGGCGCGGTGGAGCTGGCCGAGCAGCGTGCCGCGTTGCGGGCGCAGCCGGCCGAGGCCGTGGCCAAGTCCCCGGAGATGCAGCTGCGGCTGATCCTGGCCGCCACCGCCGGCGGCGACTTCGCCGAGGCCGACCGGCTCCTGGACGTCTTCGAGAACGCCAACGGCGGCGACTGGCGGACGTTCTGGTACCGGGGCTTGATCTGTCTGGGCAGCGGCCTGCTGACGCGGGCGCGCGGGCTGTTCGGCGCCGTGTACGACGCGCTGCCCGGCGAGGCCGCGCCGAAGCTGGCGCTGGCCGCCTGCGCCGAGCTCGAAGGCGACGCGCAGACCGCGGCCGGCTTCTATGGCACGGTCTGGCGCACCGACCACAGCTACGTCAGCGCCGCCTTCGGCCTGGCCCGCGCGCTGCTGCGCGGCGGCCAGCGGGACGCCGCGGTGGCGGTGTTCGGCGCGGTGCCACTGACCTCCACCCACCACACCGCCGCCGCCGAGGCCGCGCTGCGCGCGCTGCTGGTGGACCGGGACCGCGACCTGACCGGGCGCGACCTGGCCGACATCGATCAGCGCTACGCCTGGCTGGCCGAGCGCCTGGACCCCGAGCACGCGCACCGGCTGGCGCTGGAGGTGTTCGAGACCGCCGGACGCCGGCTGGCCGTGCAGACGCCGCCGGACCTGAACGCCGGGCAGCGGCTGATCGGCCGGGCGGTCGACGACCGCGCGCTGCGGGCCGGCATGGAGCACGCCTACCGGGCGCTGGCCCGGCTGGCCACCGACCGGGCGCGCCGGGTGGAGCTGGTCGACCGGGCCAACGCCGTGCGGCCGAGGACCCTGATATGACCCGGCCCGACACCGCGCTGGAGAGCTCGTCCGCCACGGAGCCGGACACCGCGCTCGAGGAGGCGGACCCGGCCATGCCGTTACACCTGGCGTGCCCGAACTGCGGTGCCACCGACCTGGTGACGGACGCCGGATCGCGGTTCTGCGAGGAGTGCGGCTACGCGCTGGCCGAGCCGGTCACCGGCGAGGAGGAGCCGGCCGCGACCGACGCGCCCCGGGCGTGCGTCTCCTGCGGCGGCACCGAGATCGACGCCGAGGGCTACTGCACCGACTGCGGCGACCTGCAGCCGCGCCGCCGCGACCGGATGGAGGTCGACCTGCGCGTGGTGGCCGGGATCAGCGACCGCGGCCTGCGCCACCACCGCAACGAGGACTCCATGGCGCTGCGCCCCGCGGTCACGCCGGACGGCCGCACCGTGGTGGTCGCCGTGGTCTGCGACGGGGTGTCCAGCTCCGAGCGCCCGGACGAGGCCTCAGCCGCCGCGGTCTCCGCGGCCGCCCGGCTGCTGCTGACCGGGGTGGCCGGCGGCGAGGTCGGTGGCGATGTCGGTGACGAGGGTGGTGGCGGTGGCGGTGGCGGTGTCGGTGGCGTGCCCGGCGGCCGGCTCGGCGCCGAGGCGCTGACCGCGCAGGCGGTGCGCACCGCCGACGAGGCGGTGGCGGCGCTGTCCCGGGACTCCGACCACGGCAACCCGCCGGCCTGCACCTTCGTCTCGGCGCTGGTCGGCGCCGAGGGCGGGGTCACCGTCGGCTGGCTCGGCGACAGCCGCGCCTACTGGCTGGACGCCGACGGCGGCTCCCGCCAGCTCACCCGCGACGACGCCGAGGAGGGCTCGCACGCCATCGAGGCCTGGCTCGGCGACGACTCCGGCGCCCCGGAGCCGCACGTGCTCTCCTTCGACCCGCCGGGGCCCGGCGTGGTGCTGGTGTGCAGCGACGGCCTGTGGAACTACGTGGACGCCGCCTCCGACCTGGCCGCGCTGGCCCTGCCGCAGGCCGCCACCGAGCCGATGGCCGCCGCGGCGCGGCTGGTCCGCACCGCCCTGGACGCCGGCGGCCACGACAACATCACCGCCGTGCTCGTCCCCTACCCGGTTCCGGCGTCCGCCGAGCCGGCCGCATAAAGGAGCAAGCGCACCCATGAGCCAGTACCCGAACTTCGCCTTCGAGATCAACCAGAACGAGTTCCTGGCCGCCGGCGTCCGCGAGGTGCACGCCGTGGTCACGCTGACCGCCGCGCCCGGCGCCGGCGGCTCGTCGGCCCCGCAGGCGTACGGCTCGTCGGCGGCCGGCGCCTCGGGTAAGGACAACGTCGAGGTCATCATCATCGACTGCTCCGGCTCGATGGACTACCCGCGCACCAAGATGATGGCCGCCAAGGAGGCCACCAGGGTCGCCATCGACACCCTGACCGACGGCGCCTACTTCGCCGTGGTGGCCGGGACCGAGGGCGCGCGGGTGGTCTACCCCACCGGCGGCCACCTGCTGCGCGCCGACTACCAGACCCGCGCCCAGGCCAAGGACGCGGTGTCGCGGCTGGCCGCCAACGGCGGCACGGCGATGGGCCGCTGGCTGGCCCAGGCCAACCGGATCTTCGACGCCCACCCGCACGCGATCAAGCACGCGATCCTGCTCACCGACGGCAAGGACGAGTCCGAGACCCCGGCCGACCTGGCCCGGGCCATCCAGTCCAGCATCGGCAACTTCACCGCCGACTGCCGCGGCATCGGCGAGGACTGGGAGGTCGGCGAGCTGCGCAAGATCTCCGAGGCGCTGCTCGGCTCGGTCGGCATCATCCGCGAGCCGGCCCGGCTGGCCGAGGACTTCCGGGAGATGACCGTGAACTCCATGGGCAAGGAGGTCGCGGACGTCGCGCTGCGGCTGTGGGCGCCCAAGGGCGCGGTGGTGCGCTACGTGAAGCAGGTCAGCCCGACGCTGGCGGACCTGACCGGGATGCGGATCCCCGGCGACAACCCGCTGACCGGCGACTACCCGACCGGCGCCTGGGGCGCGGAGACCCGCGAGTACCACATCTGCGTCGAGGTCGAGCCGGGCAACATCGGCCAGGAGAAGCTGGCCGGCCGGGTGCAGCTGGTCGCCAAGGACTCCGGCGGCGCCACGCTGCTCGGCGAGGACAAGATCCGCGCGGTCTGGACCGAGGACGAGGACCTGTCCACCCGCATCAACGGCCGGGTGGCGCACTACACCGGCCAGGCCGAGATGGCGCAGGCGATCCAGGAGGGCCTGGACGCGCAGAAGGCCGGCGATCTGGACACCGCCACCGCGCGCCTGGGCCGGGCCATGGACCTGGCCGTGGAGTCCGGGCACGAGGACACGGTCAAGATGCTGCGCAAGGTCACCGAGGTGGACCCGGCGACCTCGAAGGTGCGGGCCAAGGCCAAGGTGGACAAGGGCGACGCGATGGAGCTGGACGTGGTGTCGACGAAGACGGTGCGGGCCAAGCGGAGCTAGGCGGGACCGGAGCGGGACCAGGGAGCGGGACCAGGAGACGGGTGGATGACGATGGCCACATGTCCGGACGGGCACCAGTCGGTCGCGACCGACTACTGCGACGAATGCGGTCTGTCGATCGGCGCGCCGGCGCCGATCCCGGCCGCCGGCGGTTCCGCGGCGGGGCCGGGGCCGTCCCCGGCCGGCGGTTCCGGTTCCGGCGGATCGCTGTACGGGGCGGCCGGCGAGCCGTGTCCCAACTGCTTGCTGCCGCGGCAGGCCGGCGACACCTTCTGTGAGGGCTGCGGGTTCGACTTCGCGAACGAGCAGCCCGCGCCGACGATGACCGCGCCGACGGTGCCGGGGCCGGGCTCTCTTCACGGTTCCGGCAGCGGTTCCGGCAGCGGCTCGGGCCCGGGTTCTGGCCCCGGCTCGGATCCGATCGCCGATCTCGAGGCCGAGCTGCGCCGAGCCGAGGCGGCGGCGCGCCAGGCGTCGCAGAGCACGACGACGGGGCCGTCCGGGCCGTCCACCACCTCCGCCACCGGTTCCGACCCGCTGGCGAACACCCTCGCCGTCGACCCCGGCAGCGACCCCGGAAGCAGCAGCGGAGCCACTTCGGTGAACGGCAGCGGCGCCGGAACCGGTACCGCTGCCGCGACGGGCACCCAGTGGGTCGCGATCGCCAGCGCCGACCGCGCCTACTACGACGCCGTCGTCGCCGAGGGCGAGATCGACCCCACCGCCTACCCGTTCCCGGCCTACTGCCCCGACCGCCACTTCACCCTCACCGGCGGCACGGTCCGCATCGGCCGCACCGGCAAGCGCGGCGCCGTCGAGATCGACCTGTCCGGACCGCCCACCGACCCCGGCGTCTCGCACCTGCACGCGGTCTTCCAGCAGCGGCCCGACGGCGGCTGGTCGGTGGTGGACCTGGAGTCGATGAACGGGACCGTCCTGAACGACGACACCGCGCCGATCCCGCCGAACCAGGCCTTCCCGGTCGAGGTCGGCCACCGGGTCCACGTCGGGGTGTGGACGACTCTGACGCTGGTCCGGATGCCGTAGCACGCCGGGGGCGGGGAACGCGGCCGAACCGAAGAAGCCCGCCGTACGTGCCACCTGTGGAGGACGAAAGCCTCCATGACCCCAAGGGGGCACGATCATGTCCAAGCCGGGTTTCCCCTTCAGCGCCCGGCGCACCACCGGCCTGGTGTCGGTGGCCGCCCTGCTGACCCTCGCCGCGGCCTGCTCGTCGGGTGCGTCGAGCTCGTCCGGCTCCGCCGGCAAGAGTTCGCCGTCCTCGCCGATGACCGGCTCGGCGCCGGCCGGCGGGACGACGGTCGGCAGCGGGATGGCGACCGTCAGCGGCACCCAGACCACGGTGCTCACCGCGCCTGACGGCCACACGCTCTACTACTTCACGCCGGACACCGCTGGCGGCCAGCCCACCTGCACCGGCAGCTGCGCCGCGCTGTGGCCGCCACTAGTATCCGCGAGCCCGACCGAGGTCTCCGGAGTGATCGGCAAACTCACGGTCGCCACCAGTGGCAACACCAACCAGGTCATCTACAACGGCCACCCGCTGTACGAGTACAAGCCCGACACCTCCGCCGGACAAGCCTCCGGCGAGGGCGTGATGGGCAAGTGGCACGCCGCCACGCCGGGCCTGGCCGCCGGGAACACCATGACTCCGGCGCCGTCGAGTCCTTCGACGCCCGGCGGTGGCTCCGGCGGTGGATCCGGGGGCTCGGGCGGATACTGACGCTGCGTTCGGCGGCTCCCTCGGGCGACTCCGTCCGGTGGCGCTACTTGTCCCGCTTGCGGATGGTGTCCACCCACAAGGCGGCGCCCCCCGCGGCCGCCAGCACGATCAGAATGACGCCGAGCACGTTCGCGTTCATGAATAAGCGCTCCCCTCTCGCTACCCGAACCAAGGTAGCGAGAGGGGAGCGTGAGAGCGAGAGTGTTAAAACTCAGTGGCTGTATACGGCCACGAAGTCGCGCTCCTCGGTCGAGAAGTAGCGCCGCTCGGTCCGGGCGAAGTCGAGCAGCTTCGTGGAGACCGGGTTCATCGGGTCCTTAGTCCCGTCGTACGTCATGTACGACACCCACTGCTGGTTGATGTCCAGCTCCATCGCCCGCACCGCGCCGGCGCGCTGCAGCAGCTCCCCCAGGGTCCGCACGGACAGCGCCGGTCCCATCGCGTAGACGACGTTGCCGTCGGCGGTGACGCCTATGCCGCTGCGCCACACGAAGTAGGCGTTCTTGACCGTCACGCCCCACAGGTTCTTGTCGTCGCTGTCCACACTGGGGTTGATCTGGCCGTTGTCCACGAGCAGGGTCAGGTTCTGGCGGACGCCCACCACATTCGGGTTCAGCTGGAAGTTCGGTCCGGAGTTCCAGGGGCCGACGTTCATCGTGCCGTCCTTGTAGAACACCTCGGAGGCCTGGTTGTCGACCAGCTTCCCGTAGGTCTTGCCGTTCAGGTAGAAGCCGCCGTGGGCGTCGTTCGGGTGCAGCAGGAAGGCGCCGTTCCAGGTGGCGATCAGGTTCTTGAGCTGGTCGCCGGACAGGTGGTCGGTCTGGTTGTAGCCGGCCGTGCCGGGCTGCTGGGAGCCGGGGTGCAGCACGAAGCTGGCGTGCTTCTGGTCCATCCACGCCACCGCCGACAGGTACTGCAGGTGATCCGGGTCCGAGCGCAGCTGCGCGGTCTGCACGACCGGAATGCCGTTCACCACGACGGCCGGGCGCCAGTCGCCCTCACCGGGAGCCGGGTTCGGGACGAACGGCTTCATCGGCGGCAGCACGTGCTCGTCCTTGGCCAGCGGCGGCGGGGCCGAGGTCGGCGGCGCCAGATCGGCGAGCTGGGACGGCGACAGGTTGCCGCCGGTCTTGGGCTTGTTGTCCTGGTACTGCTGGTTCTCCAGCCAGGTTACTGCCCATCCCATCCAGTGCCCGCGCGCCCACTCCGCGATGCGTGCCTCCGTGCTCATGTTGCCCGGCTCGGTCAGCGCGCCGTACAGCGAGTAGCCGGTCAGCAGGAAGAACAGCCCGAACACCCCGGCTATGGTGCGGCGGATGAGCTTGCGGCGGCGGCGCTGCGCCGGGGTCAGCCGGTCCTTGCGGCGCTGGCGCCGGCGGCGGTGGCCCTCGCCGCGGGCGGCGCCGTCTTCGGTGTCCGCGGGCGGTTCGCCGTATTCGCCGAATTCATCGTATTCGCCGTAAGCGCCGGACTCGTCGGGATAACCGGCGTGGAAACTGTTCTTCGACAGCTCATCGCCGTCCTGCGCACCGCGGAGCCCGCGGCCCGCGCGGCCTTCCCGGTCTCGGTCGCCGCGCGCCGGCGCCCCGGCCGGGCGCAGGTCTTCAGCGTTCTGCGGTTCCCGCCGCCGCCGGCCGCGCGGGACGTGCGTCTCCTCGACGGAGCGCATGTCCCGGGGTATGCCCTCCGCGCGCTGGTAGCTCGGGTTCTGGTAGCTCGGATTCTGCTGGTGGCTCGGATCGCGCGGCTGCCGCGGCTCGTTGCGCGGATCGGCGCGCGGATCCCGCCCCGGCTGCGGCCGCGCGGGCCGCTGCGGGCGTGGGGGCGTCGCGTAGT
>JABFWL010000065.1 GCA_013362315.1 Catenulispora sp.
ACTGTGGGTTGTCCCCGCGCCCAGCCGAAGCCGCGGATTATCCGCGGAAATCGCGCAAATCCCCCGCCTCGGCTGTGCGCGGGGACAATGCAGGCCGCGGCAGCACGCGCGACACGGCGCGGCCGATCGCAGCACGCTGCGACCGCCATCCACCGAGTTGCCACAGGATCCGGATATCGGCGCCGTCCGGACCATAGACTCCGATGCGCGCATGTGCGGTTGATCCGGAGGGGTGTGGCTTGTGAACGGTCGGGCTGATGACGGGGCGGCTCTGGCGTACGTGTGCGAGCACATGGACGAAGTACGCGAAGACCTTGCCGAGGCCGGGCAGGGATCCGGCAGTGGTGCGACCGTGCTGCTGGAAGAGCTGAACGTGGCGTTCGGCGCGGGGCAGCCGGTCGGCGCGATATTGGACGCGATCCACACCGTGCTGCTGGACGCCGGAGACGTGCTCGGCTTGTACGGGAGGTTCGACCCCGACCACCGTGGTCAGCCGTCCGGGCTCACCGTGGCGGGTTTGTCGGTCCGCCCGCCGGAGGCGGACGAGGTCGTGCTCCTGTGCCCGTCTGAGCGGTGTACGCGCAGCTCTTGGCCTATGCGGGGGCAGGTGCCGCGCTGCGCGTTCACTGACGAGGCGCTGCGGGAAGACCGGTTGTAGAGATGGACGGGTTCCTGGGGGAGTTGGGTAAGAGGCTGGCCGAACGCTGGTTCACCCTGCTCGTGCTGCCTGGTGCGCTGTATCTGGCGATCTGCGCGACAGCGAACGCGCTGGGGCAGGCTCACGCCCTGGAGCCCGGCCGGCTGGCGCGCCGGGTCACAGCCTGGTCGAAGACTCCCGGCGGCACCACCGGCGGCCAGATCCTCATCCTGGCCGCCATCCTGGTCGGTGCCGCGGCGGCTGGCTTTGTGGCGCAAGCGGTCGGGCGCTTGGCTGAGCGCCTTGTCCTGGCCGCCGACTGGACGGGCTGGCCGTACCCCTTGTACCTCCTCGCCTCACGCCTCGTCGACCGTCGGCGCAGGCGCTGGGACGCCGCGAGCAGCGAATACCAGCAGCGTCGCGAGCAAGCCCGGCAGGCCCGGGCGCACGGCGACCGTGAGGATCCCGCCGAACGCGACCGCGCATATCGAGCCCTGAATCGGATCGCCGAAGCCCGGCCACAGCGGCCGACCTGGAGCGGCGACCGCATTCACGCTGTCGGTCGGCGTCTGCACGACGACCTTGGGATCGACACCGCGCGGAGCTGGCCCGCGCTGTGGCTCGTCCTGCCCGACACGAGCCGCGCTGAGATCACCACCGCCCGCACCGACCTGGCCGGTGCCGCCACTCTCGCCGGGTGGGCGGCACTGTACCTTCCCATCGCGGTCTGGTGGTGGCCAGCCGCACCTGTCGCCTTAGTGCTCGCCATCGCCAGTGCGCACCGCTTCCGCACAGCCGCTGATACGTATGCTCGGCTCATAGAAGCTTCCGCGCGCCTGAATATCGTCGCGCTCGCCGAAAAGCTCAAGATACCGGCTGACGGGCCCGCGACCGTGGAGACCGGCCGCGCCATCACGAGCCAACTCGGTCCTCATGGCTAGCTGACCCTGGCCAACACGCTGATACCGGCCGTTATCGGGTCAGACGCCGGAGTGCAGGTAGGCAGCCCACAGGAACGGCAGCTTCGGGTACTTGTCGCGTGTTTCGCGGACAGTATGGTGCAGAGCTTCTGCAGCTCGGCTGGTGTCCAGCATGTCGTCGCCCGATCGGGAGGACAGGCGGCTATAGAAGCTGTCTGCGACGGTGACCGACACCCTGTCCACGATTTCCCAGAGCGTCGCGATTACGTGCGGGAAGCCGGCCAGCTGGAACGCCGAACCCAGGTGGATGGCCTCGTCGAGCAACACCGTGCCCTGGAACGCCGTACGGCAGGCGGACAGGTAGGCCAGCTGGGCGTGGTCGAGGCGGACGCGGGCGAGGCTGGCGACGGTGAGCGGCGCGGTGGCGTGGTCCTGCAGCAGCAGTCGGCTGGCTGATGGATCCGCGGGATCGTGGGTGCCGTGACACGCGAAGTGCACGACCGCAGTGGTTGGCAGCCGTTCGAACACAGCAGTCCGAGTCGGTGTGTCTGCTGGCCGACGATGATCGATGTCCGGACCGCGATGCTCGGAACCCATGAGTATGGCGGTGTTCGCAAGATGCGTCGCCACTATCGCCGCCTCCTGTGCCGCCCCTGGCAGCGGCCGGGGCGTGGGCAGATCAGGAGTGTCAGGCATCGCGACGACGAGCGACCCGCTGCCGTCCGTGTTGTCGGCAGCGCTCGCGATCGCAGCTTGCTGACGGGAGTACCGCAGAGCACGGATGGTCGGAGTGTAGGAGGACACAACCCGGTCGATGACCGTCCGGCTGGCGTCAGGGGCCTCGTGGTGTCCTGCGGCGTGAATCGGGAGCAGGCTCAGCAGGCCGCCGGGAGCCCACCACACCCGTGGCCATCTGCCATCGGTGGGGGGCGTGTGGTAGCCGAGGGCGGTCAGCACCGGTTCCGCGAACGCGTCCCACAACCAGGCCAGTACCGATAGCAGCGACTTCTGGCCGGCCTTGCGCGCGGCGAACGACTGGCCGGTATGGCAGTCTTCCAGGGCTTGCTGGAACGTCTCGATCTGGTCATGGACCACTTGAATGCCGAGGTCTGGCAGCGGGACCGCGATGACGCCGCCGGCGGTGAGAAGCAGTGCGTCACTGCGGTAGGTGCTGACGCTCACGCTGACGATCGGGCCGCCGTGAGCCTGCGCGAGCAACTCGTCCGAGTCGGGCAGCTGAGCGAAGGAGCTGAACCCGGGCAGGCCGTGGATATCGTCCAGGATTCTGTCGAACTCTTCGGCCAGCCTTCGGCGGTCCAGTCGGACGGCCCCCATCAGGTCTGCGGATGCCGTTTGGACGGGAGCATCCTGATCGAGAAGGTCGCGTAGTTCGCAGTACCGTTGTGCCAGGCCGGAATGATGATGACTCAGGTCTTTCAAATCGCTGCGAGTATCCAGAGCCTGGCTCATCAGCACTGCTCGCCCGGCCTCCAGAAGCCGCAACGCCCGCACCGGCCGGAGCTGTTCGGGCACGCTGTCATCGGAGAGCGCCAAGGCCGCGGCCATGGATGCGATGCCGTCCGCGTGGCGTAGGGCGAATTGCTGGTCGCCTCGGTGCAGATGCCGTGCGGCCAGTCGAGGTAACAGGCCTACTGCGGTCTCCAGGCATCGCGCCGCGGTCCGTGGATCCGACGTGTCGCAGATGATGGCCGTGTACAGCAGCGCGATCACGCGATTCGACGGTGAGGCGGACTCTGTTTCAGCGGCCTGCGTGCACCACGCGACCGCCTCTCGCGCGTCGGCGTCGTTGCCCGAGAGTTCGAAGCGTTTCCGCAGCGCTGTGCTGAGGTTCGTCAGCCGGGTGGCTCGGTCGGGATGGTCCGCCGGAGCAGCCGCGGCAGCTGCCCGCCCGGCGGCGATGGCGGCGTCCAGATCCTCCATCGACCCGAAGAACGCGGCGCGAGCGAAGAGAGCTGAGCCTAAGGCTGACAGATTGTTCGCGTTGTCCGGATGGTCTGCTGGAGTCAAGGCCACCGCCGCGTGCAGAACGCCGGTGGCCATGGTGAGATCGGTCAGGGAGGCGGAGCGCTCGAACCGCGATAGCAGCGCCGTGCCGAGGTTGCCGAGGATCAGCGATCGTGCGGGATCGTCGGCCGGGGTCGCGTCGACGGCCGCAAGCAGGCTGTCGATCGCCGCGTCCAGATCCGCTGAGTCTTCAACCCGCGCGAACCTGTCGAACAGCGTGAGCCCCAAGTTCGACAGATGGATGGCGCGACCGGAGTGCCCGGGCGGGACGGCGGCGACTGCTCGCCGACTGGCCGCCACCGCGGCGTCCACATCCTCCAACGCTCCGGATCGCCCGAACCTGGCTCGCAGCGCCTGGCCCCAGTTGGACAGATACATGGCACGATCCGGATGGTCGGCTGGAGCTGCGAGAACAGCGTCGTGCAACGTGCTGATCGCCGCATCGAGGACGTCCAACGCGCCGAATCGCTCGTACCGAGCCACCAGCGCGTTCCCGAAGCCCGACAGGTAGGTCGCGCGGTGGGGATGTCCCGTTGGGGTGTGCGCGGCTGCGTCCCGCAGGTTGGCGGTGGCTGCGTCCAAGTCCTGCGGTCGTCCCTGACGCTCGAATCTGGCCAACTGCGCCAGACCCAGGTTCGACAGGGACAACGTCAAGTGCGGATCGCTCGGGTGGCTGGTCGACACCGCCTCGAGCCCAGCCGTGATGGCGAAGTCCAGGTCGTCTAAGGTGCCGAGTCGCTGAAACCTGGCGTGTAAGGCACTCGCCAAGTTCGCCAGCGATATCGGCCGTTCGACGTCGCCCGCCGGGATCGCCGCGGCACAGGCCCGCAGGTGGACGATCGCCGCGTCCAGATCCTCCAGGACACCGTATTGCTCGAACCGTCTTTGAAGCGCCGTGCCGAGGTGTGACAACCGGGTGGGACGGTGGGGATCGTCGAGCGAGGTGATTTCCACCGCCTCGGTTCCCACGACGATCGCAGCACTCAGATCCGACGGCTGCCCTGACAGATCGAACCTGATGCGCAGCGCCGCGCCCAGATTCGACAAGATCGCGCCCCGCTCGGGATCGCCGGGCGCGGTGGCCGTCGCCGCTTCGCGTGCGGCGGCGATCGCGGCATCCAGGTCTGCGGGCCGACCAGCCATCTCGAATCGGAGCCTGAGCGTCGCGCTCAGGTTCGCCAGGCATACGGAGCGGTCGGGATGGCCGGGCGGTGCGAACGACACCGCACGCTTTCCGGCATCGGCCGCCGCGTCCAGATCCGCTTCCTCGCCTGTCAGCCTGAACCGGCCGAGGAGCGCCCCTCCGAGGTAGGACAGGCGGATCGCCAGATCCTCGTCGTCGCCAGCCGTGGTGGTTGCGATTCGGTGCCACAAGAACACCGTCGCATCGTGCACGTCTGGATCTTGAGATGCCGCCGCATCGCTCAGCATCTCAATCGCGGCTGGCACTATCAGACCCGCCAGTATCGGCACTAGTTCATCAGGTATGGCATCTGTGAAGTCCACGGGAGCGGCGAACACGGTGAAGAAGAGCTCTACCGCTCTTGCAGAGTCCCGATTCGCACGCCCTCCAGTACCGGCGCCCGAACGCATCCACAGCAGCTGGCCAAGGACAGCGCGCAGCTCAACCTCGGTCTCGTCCCCGGTCTCCGGCTCGTCGAGGAGATCGGTCAGTCTCCCGATCAACCTGGTGGCCTCAGGCTGAAGCATCAAGGCCAGGTCTTCGGACGCGGTGACGCGAGCTACCAGCGCACGCGCCGCCGCAAGGTGCGATTCCCCCACCGTCATCGTGACCCCTAGCGTCAGCCCATCGCGTCACATACAGGGCAGTGCCACCGTACCTGTGAGCATCAGGGCTCAGCGTCGAATGAGCCGATCCGCAGCCGGAGGCGCTTTCGCGTGCTGGCGGCTCAACGTGCTGTCACCGGTCCGGACTAGATTGCCGCCATGACAGAGAGCGGCAGCCCGCTTCCCAATGTGTTTCGGGGCGACCTGCGCGACCCCGATCTCCCGATCCTGCGCGAGCACTTCCGAGACGTCACCCGCTGGGTGATCGGCGACGCGGTCGGCGATCGGCTGACCGCCGGCGAGAGCGACGCCCTCGCCGAGGAGATCGCGGTGATCCTGGCTTCCGGTCTGGCGTCGGCACTGCGTCGCGAGGTCGAGTACCAGGCGGAGAAGACCGTTGCGGGCCTGCAGAAAGGGCCGGTGTCATTCGACTACTACCACCAGCTGCAGGTCGACGGATTCCCGGTGGAGGACCTGGTGCGACTGCTCGACGCGGTCGGCCGGCTTGTCGACGCCGGGGTCAACGAGACCATCAGCGGGTTGCACGAGACGCACCGGCACATGCTGTACCGCGCTCACGACTCCTGGCGGGCGAAACACGGTGAGCCGGACGGATCCGACTGATCGGCTTCGGTCGATGCCGTATTACCGCCGGGACGTGAACAGGGCGGCGAGTTCGTCAGCCGGATAGGTGGCGGACTCGGCGTTCTCTCGCAGAGCTGGAACAGCGCCGATGTCAGATCGAAGATCGGCTGGTTGCGCGCGATGATGTCGGCGATGCCTTGCGGGACGTCTGTGCGGCCGAAGAACTCCCGCTCTGGCGCCGAGAGGTCGAACCGGTCGTGCAGGGCCAGCCCGAAGTCGGCGAAATAGAGCCGCGAGCCGTCGGTGAGGATGTTCTCGAGCCCAGGGCGTTTTCCACTGCCGCACCGGATCCACCTGGCGGATCAGGAACCTGGTTCGCTGCTCGGCCTGCGAGACGGAGAACCAGAACTTCACCAGCGTCATGCCGTCGCGGACCAGCGATCCAGTTCTGCAGCTTCAACAGCTCGATCTGCAACAGCCGCTTGTCGTGCTCGTACCGAACACGGTCCAGACGCTCCCGGTACGGGTAGCCCTGGCGCCAGGTGTCCACCGGCACGCCGTCGGCGCCGATGAGGATCGGATCGTCGTCGTCCGCTTCCTCGATGCGGAGACCGCCGGTATCGGTCACGTCGGCGAGCGCCCAAGCGCGCTGCTCGCCGAGTCGGTCGACGGCGTCGGACGGCGTTTCGGTCGGTTCATCACTCACACCGGTAATATCCCGAACAAGCTCGCCGTTCGTGGTCGGGGTGGCGACGGGGTCGTTCACCCTGGAGCGGTTGGCGGCGGAGCCGCACACGCACCTGCTGGGATCGGTGAGATATCCCCTCGCTGCTGGGCTGAACGAGGGAGTTTGCGAAGGGAACGCAGTGGGCGGCTGCCCGTCGCGAGGTGCTGACCACGCCTCTCAGACGGGCGCGAATCACCGGTCCGGAGAGCCTGGACAAGGCCCTGCCGGACGGAGCTATCGTGGAAGAACGGCGTAGAACCACGGTGGAGGTGAAGACGCCATGCCAGCACTGGCGGCCGACACGGAGCAGGACGCCATCGATTCGGTGACAGCTCGCCTGGCGGCGACGTTCGAGGATGTGCCGCGCGATCAGGTCGAAGCCCTGGTCCAGCGTGCTTTGCGGCGCTTCGACGACAGCCGGGTGCGGACGTTCGTGCCGGTGCTCGTCGAGCACGCCGCACGTGACGAACTCGCCGGGCGATAGCACGCG
>JABFWL010000567.1 GCA_013362315.1 Catenulispora sp.
GTGCCCAGGAAGATGATCCGGTTGCGCAGCAGCCGGTTGTAGACCTGGTCGCTCAGGCCGAGCGGGCTGTCCACGCCCGCGCGGGCCGTCGGGGTCAGCGGCGTCGTCATAGGTTCACCCTGCCTGGTTCGTCGGAAGCGGAATTGCGCGGACCGGCGGCGACCGCCGGTGCCGCCGGATGTGATCGCCAGGTCCTAGGACGACCCTAACGCGCCGCTCCCCCGCCGCGTCGGCGCCCCGGCCCTTGTTCGCTGACGGCATACGCCGAAGCCCTGCCACAAGGCGTGACAGGGCTTGAGGACGGCTTTAGTACTACCGTCGGCGCAGGTGGCGCAGAGTGCTTAGTCGTGCTTGTGGCCGTAGTGCTCGTCTTCCGGAGTGCGGCCGTGGCTGTCCGGGCTCTGGCCGTCGGTCTCCTCGACGTCGGGCTGGTTCAGCTTCTTGACGTCCACCTCGTTGCCGGAGGCGTCCTTCACCGTGGCCGCCTCGAGCACCAGGTTCAGCGCCTTGCCGCGGCGGACCTCGCCGACCAGCGCCGGGATCTGGCCCGCGGAGGAGATCTGCTGGGCGAACTCGTCCGGGCGCATGCCGGCCTGCGAGGCGCGCTGGATGAGGTGGTTGGTCAGCTCGCCCTCGTTGACCGAGATCTCCTTGTCGTTGGCGAGCTTGTCCAGGATGAACTGGGCCTTCACGCCGTCGCGCACCTCGGCGTCGAGCTCGGCGTTGTACTCCTCCTCGGTCTTCTCCTGCAGCTTGAAGAAGCCCTCGCGAGTCATGCCGCCCATCGCGATCTGCCGGTCCAGGGCCTCGTTGCGCCAGCTCAGCTCGGCCTCGACGACCGACTTCGGCAGCGGGATGTCGACCCGCTCCAGCAGCACCTCCAGCACCTTGTCCCGGGCCGAGGCGACCTGCTCGAACTGCTCGGAGCGCTCCAGCGTCTCGCGGACGTTGGCGCGGAACTCCTCCATGGTGTCGAACTCGCTGGCCAGCTGGGCGAACTCGTCGTCGAGCTCGGGCAGCTCGCGCTCCTTGACGGTGACCACGGTGACCTCGATGGTCGCGTCCTCGCCGGCCCGCGAGCCGCCGAGCAGCTTGGAGGAGAAGGAGGCGGTCTCGCCGGCCTTCTTGCCGATGATCGCCTCGTCGGTGCCGTCCACCAGCTGGGTGGAGCCGACCTCGTAGCTCATGCCCTTGGCGGTGCCGTCGGCGAGCTCCTCGCCGTCGATCTTGGCCACCAGGTCCAGGGTGACGAAGTCACCGTCGCGGACCTCGCGGTCGACCTCCTGCAGCGAGCCGAAGCGCTTGCGGATCTGGTCGATGCGCTCGGCGACCGCCTCGTCGGCGACCGCGGCGTCCTCGACCTCGACCTCGATGTCCTCGTACGCCGGCAGCTCGAAGTCCGGACGCACGTCCACCTCGGCGGTGAACTTCAGCGTCTGGCCCGGCTCCAGCTCCTGCAGGTCGACGTCGGGCTGGCCGACGACCTCGATCTTGTTCTCCTCGACGGCCTGGCCGTAGAACTGGGGCAGGGAGGAGTTGACGGCCTCCTCCAGGGCGGCGCCGCGGCCGAAGCGCTGGTCGATGACCGCCGCCGGGACCTTGCCCTTGCGGAAGCCCGGGATCGAGACCTGCTCGGCGATCTTCTTGTAGGCCGCGTCGAGGCTCGGCTTGAGCTCCTCGAACGGGACCTCAACGGTGAGCCGGACCCGGGTCGGGTCCAAAGTCTCGACAGCGCTCTTCACTGCTGCTCTCCTTGCGGCGCTGCCGGCGCCGGCAGCCTCAGTCATGGCGCGACGTCGCGCGTGAACGGGATACGAAGCCCCATCGTAACCCGGAGTGCCCTCCGTGAAGGAAACGGTGCCGGAACTCGCTACACCTCTTCTTCGGTAGCAGTCCTTAGTAGCGGTACGAGGCAGCGGTACAAGGCAGCAGTACGAGGCTCAGTTCGCCATCGACTGGATCGTCATCACCGGCATCATCAACAGGAGCACGGCCCCCAACAGCACCAAGAAGACGAAAACGGCGGCATTGAACACGCTGAGCGGGCCGGCGGCGAAGTCCGCCTCGGCGGGCAGATAGCGGACCTCGGCCGCCTCGCCGACGGCCAGAGCACGGCTGGAAGCGTCGCCGTGGCGGTGGGTGGCGCCGTCGGGCGTCCGGTACTCGAAGACCGGATAGGTGAACTCGCTGTTGTGGAAGGCGACGACGGCCGCGACCGTCGCGGTCGTCGTCTCGGCCCCGCGCCGCAGCCGCCAGCGCAGCCGTATCGCCTGCAGGTAGTCGGTACGCAGTCCGGCTGCGGCCAGACCGGCACCGAACGCGGAGGTGAACGCCCCGATCACGACGTCGGCGTAGCCGGTGTTGCGGTCCCAGGCGGTCGCCGTGATGACGACCGCCTCGACGACATAAAGAAGGACGGCGGCCAGCAGCAACCGCGTGCCCTTCGACATCGCCGACCACTTCCCCGCCATCGCGCCACCCTCCCGGCCCACGCCTGTCACCACCCGCCACACCTTATTGGTCTAGCCCTGTCGGTGACAGCCGCGTGAACAGCTCCTGAATCGCGCCCGGCCCGGCACGGCCGACCCCAATGACAACAAGTTGACGAAGTTGTCCGCCCGGACGGTGAATCAGCCCTGCGCGAACCCTTAGGAGAAGGCCCTGAGCTGGGGCGAACTCGGAAGAAGCGAACTGGTGCACGCAGGGTCACCGACCCAACCCGCAAAGTCAGGACACGAACGTGTCACGGTCTGCAGATCCGAGTTGCGGCCCGAGTCCGCCCGTGGATAGACACGTGATTCGTCCCTGAAGAATTCATGAGTTCCGCCCATCTTTGGGCGTGGAACCGTCGGGGGCTCAGCACACAGGGGAAAGGGACTTCATCTATGCCGAACGCCGCATACCGGCGGCGTGTCCAGGCGCTCGCCACGGGGGCTATAGCCGTGGTCGCCGCGGCCAGCCAGGCCGTGCCGGCCCAGGCCGACGACACGCAGAACACTTCGCACAACGCCAAGACCCTGAACAACGCGCACCCGGCGTGGGCGACGGCCGACAAGGACCGCGGCGCGGTCCCGGCCTCGCAGACCATCACCACGCGCGTGTTCCTCACCGGGCAGGACCAGGCCGGGCTCGCGGCGCTGGCGAAGTCGGTGAACGACCCGAACAGCCCCGACTACGGGCGGTTCCTCACGCCGGAGCAGGTCAAGGAGCAGTTCGGCGCGACGCCGGCGCAGATCGCCGCGGTGCAGAAGTGGCTCCAGGACGCCGGCCTGACCGTCTCGGCGGTCAACAGCAACTGGGTCGACGCGCACGGTGCGCCGGAGGCCGTGCAGCGCGCCTTCGGGACCCAGCTCAAGAACTACCAGCGGCCGGACGGCAGCGTCGGCTACGCCGCCTCCTCGGCCGCCGTGATCCCCGGCTCGGTGGCCAGCCTGGTCGCCGGAGTCAGCGGCCTGTCGCAGGCCACGACGATGGCCCACACGAACTCGGTCGGCACGCTGCACAAGCCCGGCGGCTCGAACACCGCCGGCAACACCACCGCGGCCACCACCGCCGGCAACGGCACCAACGCGACGAACATGCCGGCCGACGGCTGCGGCCCGAACTGGGGCGCGCAGACGGTCAGCGGCTTCCCGGCCGGCAGCAACGGCGCGAACATCCCGATCGCACCGTGTTCGTACACGCCGAACCAGCTGCGGCAGGCCTACGGCCAGACGAACACCGGCAAGGGCGCCACCATCGCGATCGTGGACTGGTACGCCAGCCCCACCATGAAGAGCGACGCCAACCGCTGGGCCGCCAACGTCGGTGCCCCGCAGTTCCGAGCCGACCAGTACAGCGAGCTCGTGACCTCGAACGCCTGGAACCACCAGGACACCTGCGCCGACCCCCGGGGCGAGGAGGCGCTGGACGTCGAGATGGCGCACGGGCTGGCCCCGGACGCCAACATCCTGTACGTCGGCGCCAACTCCTGCACCGACGCGGACCTGATGGCGGCCGAGCAGAAGATCGTCGACGGGCACCTGGCCGACATCGTGTCCAACTCCTGGGGTGCGCTGATGCACACCACCGGCGGGGACATGGACCCGGCGATCATGGCGCAGTACGACCGGATCTTCCAGCAGGGCGCCGCTGAGGGCATCAGCTTCACCTTCTCCACCGGCGACTGCGGCGACGACGACCCGGCCTGGAAGGCCGGCGGCGGCGCGAACTGCAGCAACAACTCCGCGCGCAAGCAGACCGAGTGGCCGGTGAGCTCGCAGTGGGTGACCGCCGTCGGCGGCACCACGCTGGCCACCAGCAACTCCGGCGGCAACTACGCCTGGGAGGTCGCGATGGGCGACCGCGCGGGCTCGGCGTTTCCGGGCGACAAGTCCTGGAGTCCGGTGGACGGCCAGAAGTCGGCGTTCCAGTTCTACTTCGGCGGCGGCGGTGGTACCTCGGCGGACGTGTCGCAGCCCTGGTACCAGGCCGGCAAGGTGCCGGGGGGCCTGGCCAACACGCAGGTCGACGGCGCGCCGGCGACCCGGCCCATGCGCGTGCTGCCGGACGTGGCCATGAACGGCTCGCTGGCCACCGCGGTGAACGTCCAGTACACCGACACCGTGCACGGCTTCAGCCAGTGGGACGAGGGCGGCACCTCGGTCGCCGCGCCGGAGTTCGCCGCGGTGCTGGCCAACGCCAAGCAGGCGGCCGGCCACGCGTTCGGCCTGGTGAACCCCTCGCTCTACGCGCTGAACGGCAACGCCTACCACGACGTCACCTCGCGCCCCGGCGTCACCGAGGCGATCAAGGGCCGCGGCGACAACTCGGCCTGGCTGTGGCAGGTCGGCCAGGACACCACCCTGAACGCGGCTCCGGGCTACGACAACGCCACCGGCCTCGGCTCGCCGAACGGCAACTTCGTGGCGGCCCTGGCCGCGCAGAAGGCGCCCGGCGCCCCGGCCACGGCGGTCAGCCGGCTGGCCGGCAACACCCGCTACGAGACCGCGATCGCGGTGTCGAAGAAGGCGTTCCCGGCGGACCACACGGCGTCCGCGGTCGTGCTGGCCACCGGCGACAACTTCCCCGACGCGCTGGCCGGCGTGCCGCTGTCCAAGCAGCTGAACGCGCCGCTGCTGCTCACCCCGGGCGGGGCGCTGGACGCGGGCGTGGCCGCCGAGATCCGGCGGGTGCTGGCCCCCGGCGGCAAGGTGTACGTGCTCGGTGGCGAGGCGGCTGTCAAGCCCGCCGTGGTGAACGCGCTGAAGCTGCCGGTCCAGCGCATCTTCGGCGCGACCCGCTACGAGACCTCCGTCGCGATCGCCAAGGCGATGGGCAGCCCGACCAACGTCGTGCTGGCCACCGGCACCAAGTTCCCGGACGCGCTGGCCGCCGGACCGTTCGCCTCGGACGTGTTCACCCAGGACACCAAGCCGGCGGCGATCCTGCTGACCGAGGACGCGCACCTCCCGGACAACGTCTTCAGCTACATGGACAACCACGTCACCAACGTGGCGTCCATCGGCGTCCAGGCGACCAACGCGATCACCGGGTTCCCGGGCCTGGAGTCGTTCCCGGGCAAGGACCGCTACGACACGGCGGCCCTGGTCGCCAAGCGGTTCCCGCACTCGACGGTGGCCGGCGTGGCCACCGGCCTGAAGTTCGCCGACGCGCTCACCGGCGCGGCGCTGCTGGCCCGCCAGAACGCGCCGCTGCTGCTGACCGACCCGACCGGGCTGTCGCAGCCCACGCAGGTGACGCTGCAGGGCCTGTCGCACGCGCTGGCCGGCGGCGGCTCCGTCGAGGTCTTCGGCGGTCCGGCCGCCGTGGCCGACGCGGTGGTGCGGCAGATCGCCGCCGCGGTGGGCGGTCGCGTGCAGTAACCGTTCTCTGAGTGAACCAGGGGCCGTTCTCGACAATCGTCGAGGGCGGCCCCTGCGGCTTTCTGCGTCTTGTGGTCTTCTGGCGCTTTCCCGGGCGGGGGTGCCGTCACCGGGGGACCCCGTAACGCCGGGGCCGCAATGGTCTGCCATCATCTGGCGGATGCGTGAACTCAACGAGCTGACGGATGTGGCGGATCCGGCGTGGCCGGAGCTGCTGGCGCTGGTCGACGCGTGCCCGATATCCGTGGCGGTGCCGGCCGCCGATCCCCGGGAGAGTCAGCGGGGCCTGCTGCAGCTGCAGGTCACCGCGCGGTCCATGCTCGGCGCCCTGATTCTGAACTGCGGCGGGCTGGTCGTGGACGACGGCTGGGTGCGGGTGTACGGCGGTGGTTCGGGGCGCGACGGCGCGCTGCCCAGCCTGGCGCAGGTGAACGGGTTCCCCGCGGCTTTCGATCCGGCGTGGCGGCCGCCGGCCGGGCTGGTGGTGGGGCACGACGTGCTCGGCGGCGTGTTCGCCCTGAACGGCGGCGACCCGGCCGCCGAGGGCCGGCCCGGGCAGCCGGGGCAGATGACGTACTTCGCGCCGGACTCGCTGGAGTGGGAGGCGCTGGGGGTGGGCCACTCGGCGTGGCTGCAATGGCTGCTGGCCGGGGACCTCGCCGGTTTCTACAGCCGGTTGCGCTGGGGGACTTGGCGCGAGGATGCCGCGGCGGCCTTGTACTCGCAGGGGATCAACCACTTTCCGCCGTTGTGGACCAAGGAAGCACACGAAGACCTCGACGCGACGTCGCGGAAGGCGGTGCCGATGCGGGAGGTGCTGGGGATGGCCGCCGATGTCGCGCGCCAGTTCGGACCGGCGGATCCGGGGTTCCTTGGCGCGGTGTGAGCCGGTGTGAGGTGCTGTGGCGGTGAGCCCGGCTGCGGGTAGCGGTCGGCCCGGCTGCGATCGAGATCGCGGCCGGGCCGAGGCGTGATCAGTCAGTTTCGCGTCCCCGCCGTCAGGCGCGGAACTGGAGCGACTTCGTCTGCAGATACTCCTCCAGGCCGTACCGGCCCAGCTCGCGGCCGATGCCCGAACCCTTGTAGCCGCCGAACGGCGCCGCCAGGTTGAAGCGGCCGCCGTTGATGTCGACCTGGCCGGCGTCCATACGGCGGGCGAAGGCCGCCGCCTCGGCGTCGTCGGCCGCCCACACCGCGCCGGCCAGGCCGTAGTCGGTGGCGTTGGCGATACGCAGCGCGTCCTCGGCGTCGTGGACGGACATCACCGAGAGCACCGGGCCG
>JABFWL010000032.1 GCA_013362315.1 Catenulispora sp.
GCCACGCTGAGCGCGGGCAGCCCCTGCCGCGCCACGCGGTGCAGGTCGGCCTCGCCGAGCTCGCCGCCGAGCCCGGTGTTCTCGGCCCACAGCCCCCAGGCCAGCGCGGTCGCGGGCAGGCCCGCGGCCTGCCGCCGCTCGGCGAGCGCGTCGAGGAAGGCGTTGGCGGCCGCGTAGTTCGCCTGCCCGGCGGCGAGCACGAGGCCGCCGGCCGAGGAGAACAGGACGAAGCGCGCCGGCGGCCGGTCCCGGGTCAGTTCGTGCAGGTGCCAGGCCGCGTCCACCTTCGGCCGCAGCACGCCGGCAAGCTGCTCTTCGGTGAGCGCCTCGACCACGGCGCCGTCGGCGGTGGCCGCCGCGTGGATGACCGCGGTCAGCGGCCGCCCGGCCGGGATGGCGTCCAGCAGCGCCGCGAGCGCGTCCCGGTCAGCGGCGTCGCAGGATTCGACGACCACCGTGGCGCCGAGCGCCGTCAGCTCGGCCCGCAGGACGTCCGCCCCGGGCGCGGCGGGGCCGCGGCGGCTGGTGAGCAGCAGATCGCGGACACCGTGTTCGGCGACCAGGTGGCGGGCCAGCAGCGCGCCCAGACCGCCGGTGCCGCCGACGATCAGCACGGTGCCGGACGTCCACCCGGTGTCGGCCCCGCTGTCAGCTCCAGCGTCGGCCCCGGTTCCGAGATCCGTTCCGGCATCGGTGGCGACCAGGCGCGGTACCTGGATCCCGTCGGCGTCGACGCGCGCCTCCGGTTCACTCGCGGCCAGGATCCTGAGAAGCGAGTCCTCCAGATCGGTCGCCGACGAGGCCACGTCCACCAAGGCGAACCGCCCCGGGTGTTCCGCCTGAGCCGCCCGGACCACGCCGCGCACGGCCGCGTGTGCGAGGTCGCCGGGGTCCACCACGAACGCCAGGCGCACCGCCGCCGTCCGCTCGTCGGCCAGCCAGGACCGCACCACGGCCAGCGCTGTAGAGGCCGCCGTCCGGGTCGCCTCCGGGATGGGGCCGTCGAAGGCCTCGACGACGTAGCCGACCGCCGTCGGCAGCTCGCCGCCGGCGAGCAGGTCCGAGACCGCCGCCCGGCCGGGGCACAGCGTCACCCCGCCGGAACCGGCCGCCAGGTCGGCGGCGCGCCACTGGACGCGGTGCAGCGCGCCGTCGCCGCCCGGAGCCGCCACCAACCGCTCCCCCACCGGCCGCGACACCAGCGACCCGATCGATGCGACCGGCCGGCCCTCGGTGTCGGCGACCTCGATCGCCGACACCTCGTCGCCGTCGATCCGCAGGATCCTGACCCGCACCGCGGCGGCGCCGGAGGCGTGCAGCGCGACGTCGTTCCACACGAACGGCAGCAGGGTCGCGCCCGCGCCGTCATCGAGCAGGTCGGCGTGCATCGCCGCGTCCAGCAGGGCCGGATGCAGGCCGTAGGAGCCGGCCGTCTCGGCCGCGTCCGGCGGAAGTTCGACCTCTGCGAACACCTCGTCGCCGCGGCGCCAAGCCGCCTTGAGCCCCTGGAACGCGGGTCCGTAGGCGTAGCCGCGACGGGCCAGGCGCGGATAGGCGTCCGCCACATCGACAGCCTCGGCGCCGACGGGTGGCCACGAAGTGAAGACGTCGGTCTGCGGAACCGGGGTCGCAGCGGTCAGATAGCCGGTCGCGTGACGCACCCACGGCACGTCGCCGGCTCCCTCGTCGGGCCGGGTGTAGACGGCGACCGGCCGGCGGCTGCCGTCCTGCGCACCGGCGCCGACCACCACCTGGAGCGCGACGCCGCCGGAGGCCGGAACCACCAGCGGGTGCTCCAGGCTCAACTCCTCGACCCCCGGCAGGCCCACCTCGTCGCCGGCCCGCACCGCCAGCTCGACCAGACCGGTGCCGGGCACCAGGATCTCGTCGCGCACCACGTGGTCGGCCAGCCAGGACAGGCTCCGCGCGGACAGCCGGCCGGTGAGCACCACGTCGCCGGAGCCCGGCAGCGCCACGACGGAGCCGAGCATCGGATGGTGCGCCGGACGCTGACCCACGCCGACCGCGTCGGCGGCCGGAGCGGCAGTCAGCCAGTAGCGCTTGCGCTGGAAGGCGTAGGTCGGCAGGTCGACGTGCCGGCCGCCGCTGCCCAGCAGCGCCGGCCACGCGACCGGGACGCCGCCGACGTGCAGCGCAGCCAGCGCCGTGATGAGTGCCGCCGGCTCGGAGCCGTCACGGCGCAGGGTTGGGATGAAGCCGGTTCGGCCTGAAGCCTCACTGGCCTGCTGCCCCAAAGCGGTCAGCACGGCGTCTGGTCCGAGCTCCAGGAACGTGACCGCGCCCTCGGCCTCCAGGGTCTGCACCGCGTCGGCGAACCGCACGGTCTCGCGGACATGCCGCACCCAGTACTCGGGCGAGCGGAGCTCCTGCGCCGTGGCAACCCGTCCGGTCACCGTCGAGACGATCGGAATGGCCGGGGCCTGATACTCCAGCCCGCGTGCGACTTCTCCGAACGCCTCAAGCATCGGTTCCATCAGCGGCGAGTGGAACGCGTGCCCCACGGTCAGGCGCCGCGTCCGGGTGCCCAGGCCCGCGGCGCGCTCCGCGATCGCCAGAACCGCCGCCTCGTCGCCGGAGATCACGACCGCCTCGGGTCCGTTCACGGCCGCGATGCCGACCGAGTCCTCATGCCCGGCCAGCAGCGGCCGCACCGCTTCCTCGGCCAGACCTATCGAGACCATCGCCTCCGGCCGCTCCGCGAGCTCGTCCATCAACCGGCCGCGCGCCGTGACCAGCGCACAGGCGTCGGCCAGCGTCAGCACCCCGGCGACGTGGGCCGCGGCCAGCTCGCCGATGGAGTGCCCGGCCAGCAGGTCGGGCACGACACCCCACGACTCGGCCAGCCGGAACAGCGCGACCTCGATCGCGAACAGCGCCCGCTGCGTGTGGCGGGTCTGGTCGATGAGATCTGCGTCGGCGTTCTCGAACATGACGTCGCGGAGCGACGGTCCCGGCGGAGCCGTGGTCACCGCGTCCATGGCGGCCACGACTTCATCGAAGGCCTGAGCGAAGACCGGGAACGCGGCGTGGCAATCGCGCCCCATCCCGAACCGCTGCGCGCCCTGACCGGTGAACAGGAACGCGAGCTTGCCCTCGCGCGGTCGGCCGAGCACGACGCCGTCCGCCCCGGAGACCGCGGTCCCCTCGGCGACCGCCGCCAGGCTGCGCAGCAGAGCCGCGCGATCCTCGGCGACCACGACCGCTCGGCTCTCCAACGCCGCCCGCGAACCGGCCAGCGCCCGCGCCAGATCGACGCCCGGCAGCGCGGGTTCGGCGGCCGACGGCCCGGTTTCGCCGGCCGAAGCTTCCAGCCACTCCAGCAGCCGCGCGGCCTGCCCGCGCAGGGCCGCGTCACCGCGTCCCGACAGGACATATGGCAGCGCGCCGTCAAAGACCGGTGCGGCCGGTGCGGCCGGTGCGGCCGGTGCGGCCGATACCGGCGGCGACCCGGCCGGCGCCTCGGCCGACAGCCCGACTGGCGCCTCCTCCAGCAGCACGTGCGCGTTCGTCCCGCTGATCCCGAACGACGACACCCCGGCGCGCCGCGGCCGGCCGTCGGCGGTCCACGCGCGCTCCGCGGTGAGCAGTTCCACCGCCCCGGCCGTCCAGTCCACGTGCGGCGACGGCGCGTCCACGTGCAGGGTCCGCGGCAGCACGCTGTTCCGGAACGCCATGACCATCTTGATGATCCCGGCGACGCCCGCGGCGGCCTGGGTGTGCCCGAGGTTCGACTTGACCGACCCCAGATACAGCGGCCGGTCGGCGGGCCGGTCCTGGCCGTAGGCGGCGAGCAGGGCCTGGGCCTCGATCGGGTCGCCGAGCGTGGTCCCGGTGCCGTGGCCCTCGACGGCGTCCACCTCGGACGGCGCGAGCCCCGCGGAGGCGAGCGCCTGCGCGATCACCCGCTGCTGGGCCGGCCCGTTCGGCGCGGTCAGGCCGTTGCTGGCCCCGTCGTGGTTGACGGCGGAGCCGCGGACCACGGCCAGCACCGGATGCCCGAGCCGGCGGGCGTCGGACAGCCGCTCGACGAGCAGCAGGCCGGCGCCCTCGCCCCAGCCGGTGCCGTCGGCGGCGGCCGCGAACGGCTTGCACCGGCCGTCGGGCGCCAGGCCGCGCTGCCGGCTGAAGTCGACGAAGGTGTCGGGGGTGGCCATCACCGTGACCCCGCCGGCCAGGGCGCGGTCGCACTCGCCGCGGCGCAGCGCCTGGATCGCCCAGTGCAGGGCGACCAGCGAGGAGGAGCAGGCGGTGTCGACGGTGACGGTCGGGCCCTCCAGCCCCAGCGCGTACGCGACCCGGCCGGAGACCACGCTGGCCAGGCTGCCGTTGCCGAGATAGCCGGCCAGGTCCTCGGGGACCGCCGGGCCGAGCCGGGTGGCCCAGTCGTGGTACATCACGCCGGCGAACACGCCGGTGCGGCTGCCGCGCGCCGACCGCGGGTCGATGCCCGCGCGCTCGAACGCCTCCCAGGCCAGTTCCAGCAGCAGCCGCTGCTGCGGGTCCATGGCCTGGGCCTCGCGCGGGCCGATCTCGAAGAAGTCGGCGTCGAACTCGGCGGCCCGGTCCAGGAATCCGCCCTCACGGGCGTAGGTGCGCCCGGGACGGCCGATCTCGGGGTCGTAGATCCCTTCGACGTCCCAGCCGCGGTCGGTCGGGAACGGTGTGACCGCGTCCACGCCCCGCGCCACCAGCGTCCACAGGTCCTCGGGCGTGCCGACCCCGCCGGGGAAGCGGCAGCTCATGCCCACGATGGCGATCGGCTCGTCGACGAGGGCGTCGGTGGTCGGCACGACGGCTACCGGCCGATCGGCGGCCCGGCCGGCGAGCCGGGTCCCGAGGTGCTCGGCCAGGAGCTTGGCGGTCGGGTGGTCGAAGACCAGGGTGGCGGGCAGCCGCAGGCCGGTGGCGGCTTCCAGGGCGTTGCGCAGGTCCAGGGCGGCCAGCGAGTCGAAGCCGATCTGCTGGAAGGAGCGGTTCGGGTTGACCGCCGCGCCGTCGGCGTGGCCCAGGACGGAGGCGACCCGGGACCGCACCAGTTCCAGGACCGCCCGGTCGCGGTCGGCCGGGGACAGGTCCGCGATCCGGGCCGCGACCGACGACTCGGCGGCGGCCGAGGCCGAGGCGGCCGTCCGGAGCCCGTCCCGCGGTCGGGCCGGGAGCAGGGCCTGGAGAATCGGCGGGAGGGCGTCGCCGCGTGCCCGCAGCGCGGCCCGGTCCACCCGGACCGGCAGGACGACGGCGGGCCCGGCGGCGAGCGCCGCGTCCATCGCCGTCAGGCTCTCCGCGGCGGACAGCGGCACGAGGCCGAGCCTGCCGATCCGCCGCACGTCGGTCTCGCGCAGCCGGCCGCCCATGCCCTCCGGCCCCGACCACAGGCCCCAGACCAGCGCGGTGGCAGGCAGGCCGAGCGAGTGGCGGTAGCCGGCCAGACCGTCGAGGAAGGTGTTCGCGGCGGCGTAAGCACCCTGGCCCGCGCCGTCCACGGTGCCGGCCGAAGAGGAGAAGAGCATGAACGCTGAGAGGTCCAGCCCGCGCGTGGCCTCGTGCAGCGCCCACGCGGCGTCGGCCTTCGGACGCAGCACGGCGTCCAGCCGGTCCGGGGTGAGCGCGCCGACCAGGCCGTCGTCGATCAGGCCCGCGGCGTGCACGACGCCGGTGAGCGGGAAGCCCTCGGGGGCAGCGGACACCAGCGATGCGACGGTGTCAGGGTTCGCGACGTCGCCGGCGACCACGTGCACGACGGCACCCTGCGCGCTCAGCTCGTCGACCAGGTCCTGAGCGCCGGGGGCGTCAAGGCCGCGCCGGCTCGTGAGGATCAGGCTCCGGACGCCGTGCTCGGCGACCAGGTGTCGCGCCACCAGCGCGCCGAGGCCGGTGGTACCGCCGGTGATCAGCACCGTGCCGGCCGGGTCCCACTCCGGCCCTTGCCCGTCCGCCGAAGCGGCACGAAGCCGGGCGAGGCGCGGTGCCGCGGCGAGGCCGTCGCCGAGCCGGAGCTCCGGCTCGCCGGCGGCCAGCGCCTGCGCCAAACCGGCGGTGGTCAGCGGCTTGTCGTCGGTGTCCACCAGGACGATCCGGCCGGGATTCTCGGCCTGCGCCGAGCGGACGAGTCCGCGCACGGCCGCGGCGGCGAGGGCGGCCGGGTCGCAGGGCTCGGATCCGCCGCGGGTCAGCACGACCAGCCTGGCCGCGGCGAACCGCTCGTCGGCGAGCCAGTCCTGGATCAGGGCCAGGACCCGGTGTGTCGCGTCGTGGACCGCCGTGGCCACGGTCGCCGCCGGGCCTTCGGTAGCGAAAGCGGCAACGGGAGCGAGCACGGCGTCGAACGGGACGGCAGGGGTGGACGCGGCAAGATCCGGACCGGCCGGCCCGACTGAGTCAGCACCGATCGGGTCAGCGCCGACCGGAGCAGAACCGGCAAGGGCGGCCAGGTCGGCGAAGACCGGCAGGCCGCCGACCGGGTCCGTGCCGACCGCCGCGAACCGCGGCGCCGGCCCGTTCGCCGCTCCGGCGAGCGGAGTCCACTGGACGCCGTAGAGCTCAGCGGCCGAACGCTGCGCGAGGACACCGGGCTCGACGCGCCGCGAGCGGAAGGATTCCGCGGTCGCGACGACGGTTCCGGCGGTGTCGGTGAGGACAAGGCCGACGCCGCCGTCGGCGAGGCTGTGGATCCGGGCCCGGACCGATGCGGCTCCGCCGCGCGCCGCCGAGACCCCGGACCACGCGAACGGCAGCCGGATCTCCGAGGGATCGCGCGCCTCACCGGCTGCGAAGTCGGTGGCCTGCAATGCGCCGTCGAGCAGCGCCGGGTGCAGCACGAAGCCGTCGGCGCCGCCGTTGAGCGTGACTTCGGCGAACACGTCCCCGCCCCGTTGCCAGACCGTGCGCAGCGTCTGGAACTCCGGGCCGTAGTCGTAGCCTTGGGCACTGAGATCGGTATAGAAGGCCGAGAGATCGACCGGAGCCGCGCCGGTCGGCGGCCACGCGGTGTCGGTAGCAGAGGTCCGTGTCGTAGCAGAGGTCTGTGTCGTAGCAAAGGTCTGTGTCGTAGCAAAGGTCTGTGTCGTAGCAAAGGTCTGTGTCG
>JABFWL010000568.1 GCA_013362315.1 Catenulispora sp.
GGCCGCGGCGCTCGGCATCGAGATCGTCTACCAGGACCTGGCGCTGTGCGACAACCTGGACATCGTCGGCAACATGTTCCTGGGCCGGGAGGCCAAGCGCGGCGCCGTCCTCGACGACGAGGAGATGGAGCAGAAGGCACAGCAGACGCTGTCCAGCCTGTCGGTGCGCACGGTGCGCTCGGTCCGCCAGTCGGTGGCCAGCCTGTCCGGCGGCCAGCGGCAGACCGTCGCCATCGCCAAGGCCGTGCTGTGGAACAGCAAGGTCGTCATCCTCGACGAGCCGACCGCCGCGCTCGGCGTCGCCCAGACCGCGCAGGTCCTGGAACTGGTGCGGCGGCTGGCCGACACCGGTCTGGCCGTCATCCTCATCTCCCACAACATGAACGACGTCTTCGCCGTCTCCGACCGCATCGCAGCCCTCTACCTCGGCACCACCGCCGCCCAGGTCAAGACCTCCGAGGTGAGCCACTCCCAGGTGGTCGAGCTGATCACGACCGGCGGCAGCGACAGCCTGCGCCGAAAGGACTCCTAGCGACGATGGGCACCATGACCACCGCCCCCGACGACCTGCATGCCGGTCCCCCGACCTCGGCGCTGGCCGCCTACCTGCGCGACTACTGGGCCCGGGTCCGCTCCGGCGACATCGGCTCGCTGCCGGCCGTGGCCGGTTTGGTCGCGCTGTCGACGATCTTCGAGATCCTGCGGCCCAAGCTGTTCCTGACCAAGGCGAACATCGCCAACCTGTTCACCCAGGGCGCCGGCGTCACGCTGATCGCCA
This sequence comes from Catenulispora sp., assembly GCA_013362315.1. Classification (GTDB taxonomy): domain Bacteria; phylum Actinomycetota; class Actinomycetes; order Streptomycetales; family Catenulisporaceae; genus Catenulispora. The sequence continues at coordinate 779 of JABFWL010000568.1, forward strand.
TGGGCCTGGTGTTCGTGCTGATCATCGGCGAGATCGACCTGTCGGCCGGTTTCACCGCGGGCCTGTGCGCGAGCGTGATGACGCTGCTGATGACCAACCAGCCGGGCTTCATGCTGCCGCACGGCAACAGCTGGCTGATCGCCGTGCCGGCCGCGCTGGTCACCGGCATGCTGGTGGGCACGTTGATCGGCTGGATCGTGAGCAAGATAGCGATTCCATCGTTCGTCGTGACCCTGGCCGCCTACCTGGCCTTCCAGGGCGTCATCCTGATGCTGCTCGGCGAGGGCAACATCGTGCGGGTCAGCGACCCGAACATCCTGCGGCTGGAGAACACCAGCATCGACCCGACCATCGGGTGGATCCTGTACGTGGTGGTGATCGCCGCCTACGCCGCGGTCCGGATCCTGAAGGTCCGCCGCCGCACCCGGTCCGGTCTGTCCTCCGAGCCGCCGGTGATGACCGGCGTGCGCATCGTCTCGGTGGCGGTGCTGCTCGGCGTGCTGGTCTTCATGCTCAACCTGGAGCGCAGCCTGAACCCGGCCCGCTCGCTGAAGGGCGTACCGGTGATCGTGCCGGTGATCGGCGTGCTGCTGGTGGTGTGGACCTTCGTGCTGAACCGCACCGCCTACGGCCGCCACCTGTACGCGGTCGGCGGCAACCGCGAGGCGGCGCGCCGGGCCGGCATCGACGTGAACAAGGTGCGGATCTCCGCCTTCGTCATCTGCTCCCTGATGGCGGCGGTCGGCGGCATCATCCTGGCCTCCCGGGCCAACTCCGTGGACTCCAACACCGGCGGCAGCGACATCCTGCTGAAATCGGTCGGCGCCGCGGTGATCGGCGGCGCGAGCCTGTTCGGCGGACGCGGCCGGGCGATGGACGCGGTGCTCGGCGGCGCGGTGATCGCGATCATCGACAACGGCATGGGCCTGCTGGGCCTGTCCGCGGGCACGAAGTCGGTCTTCACCGGGGTCGTGCTGCTCGCGGCGGCCGGCGTGGACGCCCTCTCCCGCAGGCGGAGCGCGGCCGGGACGTGACCGCGCCGGCGAGTCCGCCGCCGTCGCAGGTCCGGAAGAGGAGTCCGCTCTTGGTGCGTGCTGCGCAGACAACAGAAGACCTGCGCCGCTCCAACCTCTCGGCGGTGCTGCGCCAGGTCCACTTCTCCGGACCGATGTCCCGCACGGACCTGACGGCGCGTCTGGGACTGAACCGCTCCACCATCGGCGCTCTGACCTCCGAGCTCGCCGACGCCGGCCTGGTGACCGAACAGGCCCAGGCCGGCGGCGGCCGCACCGGCCGCCCGTCGCTGCTGGTACGCCCGGAATCAGGGCGCGTGCACGTGCTGGCGGTGGCGATCGGCGTGGACCGGATCACCGCCGCCCGGGTGGGCCTGGGCGGCGTGGTGCTGGACCGCCGCGACACCGGCACCTCCCGCAACGACCACACGCTGGACTCGGTGGTGCGCACCGTCCGCACCTTCGCCGAGTCCCTGCGCCAGGCGGCCCCGGCCGAGGCACTGCACGTCGGCACCGGCGTCGCCTTCTGCGGGATCGTCCGCGACGAGGGCGGCGAGGTCTGCTTCGGCCCGAACATCGGCTGGCACGCCGAACCGCTCGGCAAGACCCTGGCCGACTCCCTGGCCGAGGTCTACGGCCGGCACCGCCCGGTGAGCATCGGCAACGACGCCGACCTCGGCGCCCTGGCCGAGCACGCCCGCGGCGCCGCCACCGACTGCGACGACGTGATCTACCTGCACGGCGACGTCGGCATCGGGGCCGGCATCATCGCCGGCGGCACCCTGCTGGCCGGCACCGACGGCTTCGGCGGCGAGGTGGGGCACATGGCCGTGCGCATGGAGGGCGGCAAGCCCTGCGGCTGCGGCGCCTACGGCTGCTGGGAGACCGAGATCGGCGAGCACGCCCTGCTCAAGGCCGCCGGCCGCGACGGCGGCGGCAGCGACGCCGTGGAGGCGGTGGTGCTCGCCGCCCGCCTCGGCGACAGCGACGCCCAGCGGGCGCTGCTGCGCGTCGGCGACTGGCTCGGCTTCGGCGTGGCCAACCTGGTGAACATCTTCAACCCCCAGATGATCATCATGGGCGGCATGCTGCGCGGGGTGTACCTGGGAGCCGCGACCCACGTACGCGGCCGGCTGCGCACCGCGACACTGGCGCCGCACCGCGAGACGGTACGGCTGCGGACCCCGGTCCTGGAGGCCGACGCGCCGCTGATCGGCGCCGCGGAGCTGGCGTTCGCGCGGTTGCTCGCCGATCCGCTGGAGGGGGCGCGGTAGCAGTGGGCTGCTGTTCCACCGGCGATAACCGCGAATCATCAGTACTCGAACTGACCCGCGACTATACTCCCCGCCGTCAGCCGGTATCGTTCCGTCAGCGAGTCACTTCGTAAGGGATGGGGACCCATGCAGAAATCGACATCCAGCTCCGGGCGCCGGCTGGCCGCCGCGATGTTCCTCGGGGCCGGCTGCGCGGCGCTGGCGGCCGGGGCCGCGCACGCGGACGGCGGGGTGACGAAGGCGACCGTCGACGGCACCCACGACCAGGGCGGTGTCGCGCTGAACACCGACGCGGTCAACACCAAGGTCACCGAGCTGATATCGCTGAAGGTGCCGGGCGGTAGCACGGACCTGGAGACGTACTGCATCCAGCCGACGGTGGGCATCAACTTCAGCCAGTACTACGACGAGAAGGACTGGGCGTCGGAGGCCGGCCGCATCAACATCAAGCCGGACCACCTCCAGGGGATCAAGTGGATCCTCAACAACTCCTTCCCGCAGCTGTCCAGCGCGGACCTGGCCAAGGCCGCGACCGCGGCCGGCGCCAAAGTCAGCATGCTGAGCGACAAGGAGGCGGTCGAGGCGACCCAGGCGGCGATCTGGGCCATGGCCGACCCCACCGGGACGCTCGCCGTCGACCCGCAGCGGCAGCACGCCCAGGACCAGGACGACAACGTCTACCAGCTCTTCACCTACCTGAAGGACGCGGCCGGGCACCACATGGGCGGCTCCGACACGCCCCAGGCCTCGCTGGACGTCATCCCGCTTCAGAAGACGACGCCGCACCCGGGCGACAAGCTCGGCTTCAAGCTGGTCAGCAGCGATACCACCGACGCGTTCATCACGGCCGGCCTCAAGGACAACGCGTCCGGGGCGAAGCTCGTGGACGCCACCGGCAACGCCATCCCGGCGACCGCCAAGTTGAAGGCGGGCACCACGGTCTACGTGCAGCTGCCGACCTCGCCCGGCACAGGCACCGTCACGCTGGACGTGTCCGGCATCGTGAACGGCATCCAGGCCGGCCGGGTCTTCGTGAACGAGGACGAGAGCAAGCCCTCGCAGAACCTGATCCTGGCGCAGGGGAGCAACGTGCCGGTCGAGGTGAAGACCGGCGTCTCCTGGGTCGCCGTGGTGACCCCGCCCTCTTCTTCGAGCAGCACGCCGACGACCACGCCGAGCTCGCATCCGTCGACGTCCCCCTCGACCACCCCGTCTCACACCCCGTCCCCCACGCCGTCGACGACGCCCTCGACCACCCCGAGCACGCCCCACAGCACCACCAGCACCACATCGAGGACGACCACGACCACCTCCAGCACGCCGACCGAGAGCGCCACCACCTCGACTCCGAGCACCAGCCTCGCCCACACCGGCGCGGGCAACACGCTGGCGATCGGCGCAGGCGCCCTGGCGCTGGTCGCCGCGGGCGGCGGCATGGTGGTCTACACGCGCCGTCGCAACGCCGGACAGCAGGGTTCGCACTCCTGATCCGCAACACCACAGCAAGCCCCGTAGCAGCCCTCATCCCTGGCTCCTACGGGGCTTGCGGCGTCATGGAGCCCCGTCAGCGCGACAAAGCCGCCACCACATCCCCCGCCACCTTCTCCGGCGGCGTGGCCGTAGCGGCTCCCTGGCCCGCAGGTGTGTTCGCGGAGACCTCGATCAACTCGGCTCCGTCGATGACGATGACTTCCCGCAGCCCCGGCATGGTGAACAGCGTCGCGGGCAGCCCGGCGACCGACATGGCCTGCCAGGAGGATCCGGGGAACAGAGCCGCCGCGCACCGCTGAGTGAAGGCCCTGCGGTCCTCGAGGTAGGCCGATGCGGTGGCGTTGTCCTGGAACTGGTCGATGGTCGCGGAGAAGGCGCTTGTGACCGCGTACTCGCGCCGAGCGTAAGCCGTGCCGAGAACGGTGTAGTCGGGCAGCGTCACGTTGTCGACGCAGGTCGCACTCCGGTACAGCTGCCCAGGATCAGTGGGTTGCGGCACCAGCTGCGACCCGGAATCGTTCGCGTGGTCGGTGGCGGTGCTGCCGTTAGGGAATGAGGAGATGCCGGCGAGTATCGCAGCCAGTTGCGAGCCGGTCAGCTGCCCCTTGGGCGCGGCCACACCGCTCGGGGGAACGGCCCCGCCGGACGCCCCATCACTCGAAGCCCCATCGCTCGGCCCCCCGCTGCCCGGCGCGGAAACCCGGGTCTCGAAAGCCTTGGCACCGTTCTGGCACCCGCCTTGGACGCCGGTCTGCTGCAGGTCCGCCATGCTGCCGTGGGCGCACTGCCAGGACCCGTCCACCGTCGCGAAGCCGCCGGAGCCCTCCTTGGCGGCGGAGGCGTAGTCGGTCCAGACCTTCTTGGCCTCCGCGCACGACAACCCACCGCCGGTGATGACGAGCCGGACGACGGAGCCCTCGCTGTCGGTGGCGATCTGTCCGCAGTCCGGGCCGTTGGGGGCCGGAGCGGCGGACGCCGAGGAGCCCGCCGATGAGGACCCGGCGACCGATCGTGCGACGGTGGACGTCACCGCGGACGAAGCCGACGAACCGGCCGACGAACCGGCCGAAGAGCCCGCCGCCGAACCAGCCGCGGAATCAACCGAAGCACCAGCCTTCGAAGACGACGAGCCGCCACAAGCACCGAGCAGCGGAGTCACGGCCGCCACCGCCAGGGCGACACCGATCAGGGAGCGGCGCCGACCGGCGCGGAGGATCGACACCGTGGCAGTATCCAGCCCGCGTTCCCGCGTCTGGTAGAGGCATAACCCTCGCACCAGCACGCTGGTTCAGGCCTGCCCCTGAGCCGAAAACCTTCCGCCACCGCGCAAAAAGACCTCCGGCCCGCGTCGTGGAGAGGGACGACGCGCGCCGGAGGCCGCTCTTTTTCTTACCTTTTCAGACAGCGCCCGCGACTCCTCGCGGGCGCCGCCTCCGCAGGCGCCGCAGCGTCAGCTGTGGACCCAGGTGTTGTCCTCGGTGAGTGTCCAGTACGCCTCGAACACCCCCGGCGCGAACACCACCTTCTGCATGCTGGTGGTGGTGGTCAGGTCGGCCATCTGCCCCTGCTCAACCTGCCCGGCCTGGATGTAGTAGGTCGGGTGGATGGCGAACGCGTGCTCCAGGTTGATCCCGCTGTTGCCGGCCACCGCCGGCTTCGGGGTGCCCTCGTCCCCGACGGCGATGGCCAGGGCGACGGACGGCCCGGCCTCCGGCGTGAACCTGGGCACCTGGGCGGTGGCGTCCAGGTAGACGTAGCCCTCGCGGACCGGGTGGGCACCGACGTTGTAGGTGAACAGGTAGTCGCCGTCGTAGTCCAGCAGCGCGCTGTTGTGCCGCTTGCTGGTGTCGCGGACGTCGATCGAGCCGTTCTCGGTCCAGATGGCGCCGGCCTCGGCGCCCTGGCTGGAGAACATGAGGGAGTAGTCGAGCGTCCACTTGAACGTGACCTTGTTGCCCTTGTTGATCCGCTTGGTCTGCCAGGCGATCGGGAAGGTCTCGGTCGAGTTCGTGACCTCGTCGATCACGGTGTAGACGGCGAAGGTCAGGCCGGGCTGGTCGGACTCGTTCTTCAAGGTGAGCTGGAACTGGTCACCCATGGCAATTCACTTCCTTTCGTGAAGGCTCCAAGAACTCTGCCTGGAGCCTTCTTCGGCTTTTCGCGGCTAATCGGCGTCAGGCGACGTCGGCCTCGATCCACAGATCGTCGTCGGGCAGCGGGATCATGCCGCCGACGCTGCCCTTGTGGCCGTAGACGCGGCAATTCACGCTGCGCTCGGACTTCACGTAGACGGCGAACATCTCGCTGAAGCTGAAGTCCAGGCCCGGACCCGGGTCGGCGCTCTCGCAGGCGGAGATGTAGATGCTGGCCTGGTAGCCCTCGGGGAAGATGCCCTTGACGTTCTCCCAGAACGTCGCGGCGTCCAGGTACAGCGCGTCGTGGGCGTCGCCGATCACCGGCCGGCCCTCGTCGCCGATGGAGGCGCCGTGGGCGATGACGAAGAGGTCCTCGTTGACGCCCAGAGCCGGCACCTCGCTCTCGAAGACGAGGTGCGCCCGGTGGAACACGTCGGGGTGCGCGTGCAGCGAGTGCTTGGCGACCTCCCAGGTGCCCTTCAGATCGTCGCGACAGACGCTCAGAATCATGGGTATCCCCACTCCCTTCACTTTTGGGTTTTTGTGGAAAATTGCGTTGCGGTCCGCAATCCGCAGATACCCTTCGCGATTCTCAGGTAATCAGATTAATGAACCTGGCGAGGAGTAGATCACTCGATGGGGTAAAGCTGATCCGGGAGTCGATTGGGAAACGCCTTTCTGGGCATCGCAGCGAATATTGGTAACGAGTTCTGCGAATTCCGTGACGAAATGCGAGGACCGGCGTGGAGTGTTTGGTGTGCGGCTCCCTGATCGGCGACAACGGCCTCGGGCGGCCCCGCCTCTACTGCTCGGCGGCCTGCAAGCAGCGCGCCTACCGGGCGCGGATCTGGGCCGGCACGCCGCGGCAGTCCAGCGCCCTGCGACGCCGGGAGGCGCATCTGGCCTGCGCTTTGATGGGTAAGGCAGCATGCGTGCACGTCCTGCTCACCGAGCCCGAGCCCATCGTTTTGCAGGGCTCGGCCAGCGCGCTGACGGAGGCCGCGCTGGAGGACGCCAGAGAGCTGCTTCACGTGCTGGAGCACCGGTAACACGGCCGGTTGCGTGACGAAACTGTCGTCGTGGCGCAGAAAGTGGCTCAGAAAGCCGGCAGCGGCGGGCGGTGGCTCCTCGCCACCGCCCACCGCTGTTGCACCCGCTCCTATGTTGTCTGCGTCAGCAGGCCGTAGCCGGCCTGCTGTGGGCAGGGCTCAGTTGCTGTGGGCGGTGATGTCGCCCTTGGCGGTGGTCGCCTGGATGACCAGCTCGGCGGCCGCGCCCTCGCTGTTCTTCAGGCTGTTGCTGATCCGGCCCACGCTGGTCCCGGCGTCCAGGGTCGCCGAGGACTCCGGCGCGGCGCCGATGCTCAGGTCGCCGACCTGGGTGGTCAGGGTGACGGTGCCGGCGACAGCCTCCGCCACGGTGATGTCGCCGCGCTGGGTGGACAGCTGCGCCGCCCCGCCGAGGCGGCCGACGCTGATCGCGCCGTCCTGCACGGTGATGGTGGCCGCGCCGGTCTCGTCCAGCTTGACCGGGCCCTGCGCGGCCTCGGCGGTCACGGCACCGAGCCGGCCGACGCCACGGATCTCGCCGGCGGAGGTCTTGGCCCGCACCGCCGATCCGGCCGGCAGCTGCACGGTCACCTCGACCGAGCCGTTGTGGCCCAGCAGCTTGTGCTTGGCCGGGGTGGCTGCGACCTGCAGCACTCCGTCGGTGAAGGAGACTTCGATCTGTTCGGCGAGCTTCACGTCGCGGCTCTTGCCGGGGTCGGCGGCGCGCACCTCGACGGTGACGTCGGCACGGTCGCCGGCGATGAGCTGGATGCGTCCGGCCGGGATGTCGACGACGGCGGTGATGGCGGCGGTGGTCGGGAAGGTCTGCATCGTCCTGCTCCTTGGACTTGGTGTTTCTGACAACGCAAACGCTACGTTGCGTTCATAGATCTGGCAACTACTTCGTTGCACTCCAGTATTGAAACGCCAGCTCAGATACCGTCAATCGTTGCAACGAGCTTGCCGCTTAATGCAACATCAGCGCCATCAAGCGTTGCAACGGCAAGGAGCTGGGCGCTAACCTGGACCCACGGACACCACGAAGGAGACCGCGATGCCGGGAGGCAGGCTCACGCAGCGGGAACGCCAGCAGATCGCGCTGGGCCTGGCAGACGACCTCGCCTACGCGGAGATCGCCAGGCGCCTGGACCGGCCCACCTCCACGATCACCCGCGAGGTGATGCGCAACGGCGGCCCCACCGCCTACCGCGCCGATCTGGCGCACCGCGCCACCGAGCGCCGCGCACACCGGCGCAGACCGGCCGCGTCAGCGGTGACGGCTGCAACGGCGGCTTCGGCCGCGCGGCTGCCCGGGCAAGTGGCGGGCCGCGATGCCGAGGCGCTGGCCGAGTACGAGGAGACCTTCACCACGGTCCTGATGGCCTCAGGCCTGACCCGGATGATGGCCCGGGTGCTGACCAGCTTCTACATGACCGACGCGAGCAGCCTCACCGCGTCCGAGCTGGCGAACCGGCTCAAGGTCAGCCCGGCGTCGATCTCCAAGGCGATCGCCTTCCTGGAATCCCAGGGCCTGGTCCGCCGGGAACGCGACGAGCGGCGGCGGGAACGCTACTTCGTCGACGACGACGTCTGGTACCAGTCGATGATGGCGAGCGCCCGCTCCACCGCGCAGCTCGGCGACGTCGCGCGCACCGGCGTCGGTCTGATGGGCCGCGGCACCCCGGCCGCCGCCCGGCTGGAGAACATCTCGCGCTTCATCGACTTCGTGTCCGAGAGCATCGCCCGCGCCGCGGAGCAGGCACGCGAGGTGCTGTACACGAAGCCGGACGAAGGCGGCCCCGACATCCGTTGATGTCGGGGCCGCCGCTTCGCGGTGCGTGAACCGACGTCAGCTGACGTTGAGAGCCGTGTCGTCGACGACGAACGACGTCTGGAGCGTGTAGTCCTCGACACCGAGGAACTTCAGTGTCACCTGCTGTCCGGCGTAGGACTTGAGGCTGAACGAATGCTGCGTCAGCCCGGTGTTGTGGTTGAGGTTGGAGTACGTGGCCAGGGTGCTCAGCACGGTCCCGGAGCTGTTGAGCACCTGTACCTTCAGCGTGTCGTAGGCGGACGACGTCGAGGTCTCGGCCGTGTTGACGTGCAACCAGAAGCTGAACGTGTAGTTCGTGCAGCCGGTCGGCAGTTTCACCGGTTGGGAGACGGTGTCTGTGGTGGCCTTGCCCCAGCCGTCCAGCCAGGCGTACCAGGTGCCGTTGTGCACCTCCGAGGCGCTGTTGCTGATCACCGACAACGGCGTGTGCGTCGAGGTCACCGCCCACGGCGCGGGATTGGAGCTGCCGTTCTCAAAGCCGGGATTGCCGAGCAGTTGCTGCGCCTGGCAACCGCTCCCGGTCGGGGTAGCGGAGGCCTCGGCGCTCTGGGCGCCTTCGCCGATCGGATTCACCGCTGCGACCTTGTAGTAGTACGTCTGGCCCGCCGTCAGACCGCTGTCGACGCATGAGGTCACCGCCCCCAGACCGCTGCATCCGCCGCTGGTCAGCAGCGTCTCGCCGCCGGTGGCGGTGCCGCGGTAGACCTTGTACGAGGTGATGTTCTCGCCGCCGTCGTCGGCCGGGGGCGTCCAGCTCAGCGAGACCTGACTGGTCCCCGGGGTGGCGGTCAGCCCGGTCGGCGCGCCCGGCGCGGTGGCGGCGATCGGCGAGGCGGTGATCGTGACGGTCGAGGCGGCGGAGTTCGCCGGCGAGGCGCTGTCGGTGACGGTCAGCGTCGCGGTATAGGTGCCGGCGGTGCTGTACGTGTGGCTGGGATTCTGCGCTGCACTCGTGGCCCCGTCGCCGAAGGCCCAGCTGTAGGAGTAGGCCGGTGTGCCGCCGGTCGCGGTGCCGGTGAACGCGACGCTCAACGGCACCTGTCCCGAGGTCGGTGTCGCGGACGCCGAGGCCGCCAGTGGATTACCGACCGCGCTCACCGTCGTGGTGACTTGCGAGGTGGCCGTCTTCGCCGGCGAGGAAGCGTCGGTGACGGTCAGCGTCGCGGTGTAGGTGCCGGCGGTGCTGTACGTGTGGCTCGGGCTCTGCGCTGTACTCGTGGCCCCGTCGCCGAAGGCCCAGCTGTAGCTGTACGGCGCCGTGCCGCCGGTCGCCGAGCCGTGGAAGGCCACGGTCAGGGGCGCGTTGCCGGTGCTCGGCGATCCGGTGGCGGACGCGGACAGCGGCGTCGAGCCCCGCACCCAGAAGTCCTCCAGCGGGTCCCCGAGCGCGGCCTGGTCGTTGCTGGTCATCGGGAACGTCGCCAGGCCCAGGTTGTCGTTCGGGTCGATGATGCCCGAGTGCACGTTCTCCATCGTGCGCTCCATCGCCGCCAGCACGTTGCTGGTGGTGTAGGCGACGTGGCTCAGATAGTGCTGCTTGACGTAGGTCGGCGAGCCGATGACCACCAGCGGCACCCGGTAGGTGTTGCTCACGTGGTCCGGTCCGTTGTTGCCGTTCTGCGTGTCGTCCTCGGTGACGACGATCAGGGTGTTGTCCTTGTAGGCGGCGTTGCCCATGATGGCGTTGACGACCGAGTTCGTCGCCGAGTCGTTCCCCGGGACGTCCTGGTAGGTGCCGGGGTGGTCGTTGAACAGCTCGACGTAGTTGTAGGCCGGCAGCCCGTTGGTGTTGACGAAGTTGATGTAGTCGTTGGCGACCGTGCTGTCCGGGATGCTCTGGTTCGAGCAGGTGTACTCGTTGTAGTGCAGCTCCTCGGGGATGTTCGTGCCCGGCCGGTTGGGCGGCAGCACCTCCAGCTTGCCGTCCGCCGGGTTGCGCCAGTAGCCGCTGCCGCTGTTGAGCATCCAGTAGAAGTCGCCGTTCATGACGAACGTGTACGGGCTGCTCCCGCTGCCCGAGCCGGTCGGCGCCGTGCAGGCGTTGGTGCCCTCGTCGGTCGGTCCGTTGGCGCCCTTCAGGAAGCGGTCGAACTGGGTCCCGGTGGCCGTCGGGTACGACTGCTGCTGCGAACTGGACGACGACTGCCCGGAGAACAGGAACCAGTGGTTCGGTCCGGACGGCGGCTGCACGCCGGTGCTGTAGGCGTCGTCGAGGGCGTAGTTCTTGGCCAGGGTGTGCAGGTTCGGTACGGAGCTGATGTGGTTGGTGTTCTGCACCTGCCCGTTGCATCCGGCCGCGACGGTCGTCGCGCAGTCCCCGAGATAGTCGTCGAAGGTGTGGTTCTCGCGGTAGATCACCACGATGTGCTGGAACGGAGGGAAGTACGGCGCCAGCGGGTTCACGGCGGCCGTCGGCTGCGCGTAATCCTTCATCCCGGTCTCCTCCAGCCGGGAAGCGGGCTGGTTGGTGACCGCGAAGTTCTTCGGCTGCGGGAACTTCGTGAACTCCACGCCCGGCTTGGCGAACACCGCCCCGGTGCAGTCGTAGTCGTCCGGCTTGTAGCTCTGCGGACGATCCCCGATCGGCAGGTGCGCGGCGTCCTCGGGATCGGTATTCGGATTCCAGCCCTTCAACGTGCACGAGCCGGGCCCGGTCTCGGGCCGGTCGGCGCCTTCCCCCGAAGCCGGGCTCAGAGCGAGCCCGGCCATTGCGAGCCCTAGTACGGCGATTCCGGCGATCCGGGGCTTCCACCTCGACATCGAATCTCCTCCAGAAGGTTCGAGTGCGGATTGTGGCAATTCGCGGGGCGCTGAAACATATAGCGGCTCCGCCGCGGGGGCCTATGAGCGGCGCCTGGCGTCGCCGGACGGCCCTTGCAGCCAACCAGGATGCGGCGGGCCGTCCGTCTAGCCATGCTTGCTCCTAGACCGTTTCGCTCGTTCTCGAGGTCAGCTGCGGCCACGTATCCCGCAAATCGCCACAATCCGCACTCTCAGATCGAACGGGGCGTGGCCTTCCCTCGTCGCGTATCGTCTCGATGGGACAAGATCGCCGCAAGCATGCGGAAAGTGAATATTCGGGAGGTCTGTTGCCTGAGGGTGACTCGGTGTTTCGAACGGCCGTCCAGCTCAACGAGGCGCTGGCCGGCGAGGTGCTCGAGGTCTGCGATCTGCGCGTGCCCGCCCTGGCCACCACCGACCTGACCGGGCACCGCGTGCTGGAGGTCGTCTCGCGCGGGAAGCACCTGCTGATGCGCATCGAGGACGGCCTGACGCTGCACACCCACCTGCGGATGGAGGGCCGCTGGGCGGTCTACCCGGCCGGCGAGCGGTGGACCGGCGGTGCGGGATGGCAGATCCGCGCCGTCGTGGGCACCGCCCGCCGCACCGCCGTGGGCTACCGCCTGCCGGTCGTCGACCTGCTCCCCACCGCCGAGGAGGCCACGGTCGTCGGCCACCTCGGACCGGACCTCCTCGGTCCCGACTGGGACCCGCAGGAGGCCCTGCGCCGGCTCACCGCCGACCCCGCGCGCCCCCTGGCCCTGGCGCTGCTCGACCAGCGGAACCTGGCCGGCGTCGGCAACGTCTACGCCAACGAACTCAGCTTCCTGGCCCGCGTGCCGCCGTGGACACCGGTCGGCGACGTCCCGGACCCGCCGAAGGTGGTGGCCACCGCGCACAAACTGCTGACCCTGAACCGTCTGCGGTCGGGCCACGTCACCACCGGCGACCCCCGCCCCGACCGCCGGAACTGGGTGTACGGCCGGGCCCGCCAGCCCTGCCGCCGCTGCGGTACCCGCATCCTGACGTCGAGCCTGGGAACGCCGCCGCAGGACCGGGTCGTGTACTGGTGCCCGGCCTGCCAGCCGGAGCGGTAGGGGAAATCAGGATTTTGGGATCAGGAGGCTGAGTCAATCAAGAGGCTGCGTCGATCAAGAGTCTGCATCGGTCAGGAGCCTTCGTCGTCCTCGCTACCGGTCTCCGGCCGCGGCCTTCGTGATGCCACCAGGAGCAGGCAGTAGACCGTCGCTCCGGCAGTGAGCCCGGCCAGGACCAGCGTCGGGTTCACCGGATGCGTGGTGCCGGCCGCGGAAGCCGGCAGCGCGGCGGCGTCGGTCGCCGCCGGGGCCGGGGCCGGGGCAGCCGAAGAGGCTGAAGACGTCGGCGCCACTGCCGGTGCTGCTGCCGACGAGGTTCCTGAACTCGCCGGCGGCGCGGACGATGCCGGAGACGCCGGAGGCATGGAGGACATGGAAGACATGGAGGACACCGGCGGAGCACCGGCGGTGGACGACGACGCCGCATGATCGGAGTGGGTCGTGCTCGGTGCGGCCGAGTGCGTCGTGGCGGGCGCGGCCGAATGCGTGGACGACGACACCGCGGCAGGCGCCGACGGCTTCGTGGTGACGCTCGGCGCGGACGACGTGGACGGCGCTGCCGGTGCGGGGTTCACCACGACCTGGGCCCGCATGTCCGGATGGACAGCGCAGTAGTAGGAGTAGGTGCCGGGCGCGGAGAACGTGAAGGTGAAGGACTGCCCCTTCGACAGCATCGGTGAGCTGATGCTCTGCGGCCCGCTGGTGGTGGTCACGGTGTGCGGCGCCTCATCCTGGTTGGTCCAGGTGATGCTGTCTCCGACGCTGACCGTGATGACCTGCGGTGCGTAGGCGAAGTTGACGATCTGGACGCTGTGGCCGGAAGCGACCGCGGCGGCGGGCACAACGGCCCGGTCGGCGCCGGCGGCCGGCATGACGAGCGCGACACTGCCGGACGGACCCAACGACTTGCCCGCGGCGGCCGACCCGCTGGCGCCGTCGGACACGTACAACCCGGCACCGGCCGACGTCGCGATCCCGACACCGAGCACGGCCAACGCCACCCAGGGTGCGACCGGCTGCACACCTTGCAGCTTCGGGGCGCGGGGAACCAGTGGCCGCGTCATCGGAAGTCCGCCGCGACCATGAGCCGGAACCGGTCGGCCGGGACCGAGCGCGGCAGCCGGACCGAGCACTCGCCGCGCAGCGCGCGGCTGCTGACCCATCCGGTCGCGACCACGGCGATCCGCTCCTCGGTGCGGGCCGCGACCCGCGCCTGCAGGGTGATGTCGATCGGGGCCTCCCGCAGGGTCAGCCGGCCCCGGATCCGCCAGTGGTCGTCGTCGATGGCGATCCGGTCGGCCCGCAGGCGCAGCAGCCCGTGGTGGCGGGCGTCCAGGCCGTTCCGTCCCAGCAGCCGCCGGCCGGCCAGCGGCCGGGTCGTGCGCAGCGACCGGATGTCGGCTTCCAGCGACAGCGTCGCCCGCTCTCCGGAGTCGTCCACGACCAGGGTGTTCTCGAGCACCGCCAACCGCCCCCGGAGGGTGGCCAGCGGCCCCAGGCATGCGGAGATCTCCAGGATGCAGCGGGCGCCGACGGCTTTGTAGCCGCCGGGCCTGGGGAGTCCGGGATCCGGCGGGGCGAGCACGGCCGTGGTGCTGGTGGGGGAATCGTTGGACATCGAGGCCTCACAGAATCTTCCGATGCGGGTGGACCATGGAGGCGGTGGACCGGATGACTTGGACTCGTCCGGTCCACCGCGGCTTGTACGGGTTCTGCCGACCGCCGGTGCCGCCGGTCAGCGGTCACCGCCTCAGCAGGCTCCGGTCAGCAGACCTTCGGCCGGGGTGAGCATGTTCGCGACCAGCGTGGTGTGGGTCAGCACGTACTGGTCGAGGTTCATCAGGTCCTGGACCTGCTGGCCCGGGGACTCGCCCAGGTGCGTGGCGTTGACGTGCTGCAGCAGCGGGATGAGCGCTCCGTCAGCGGCGCCGGTCGCGCCGTTGAGCAGCGGGGTCAGCAGGTTGGCCACCAGGGTGGTGTGGCTCAGGACGTACTGGTTGAGGTTGGTCAGGTCCTGGACCTGCTGACCGGGCGACTCGCCCAGGTGCGCGCTGTCGACGTGCTGGACCAGGGTGCCGATGATCTGGTTCAGCCCGCACTGTCCACCGCCGGTGGGACCGCCCGGCATGCTCATCGAGGAGCTGGGCGTGCTGGCCGGCGGGCTGCTCTGCGCAGTGCTCGGTGCGCTGGTCGGAGTGCCCGTCGGAGCGCTGGTCGGAGCGCTGGTGGGAGCTGTGGTCGGCGGGGTCGAGGTGCCGGATCCGCCGGGCGTGCTGACCGGCGGGCTGCTCGGCGTGGTCGGGTGCGTGCTCGCCGACGTGGGATGGGTCGTGGGCGCGGTGGTGGGATGCGTCGTGGGCGGAGCCGACGACGAGGTCGGGGGCGGCGTGCCGCCGGGGGCGACGGTGATCTTGGCCACCATCTGCGGGTGGTCGACGCAGTAGTAGTCGTAGGTGCCGGCGGTGGCGAACGTGGCCGACCAGGAGGCGCCGGAGGACATCTGGCCGGAGTCGAACTTCGCCGGACCGGACTTGCTGGTCACGGTGTGCGGCACGGTGTCCTCGTTGACCCAGGTCACCGTGGTCCCCAGCGGCACCGTCACGTCGGCCGGCGCGAACGCGTAGTTCTTGATCTCGATGGTGTCGGCACTGGTGGCCGCATAGGCGGCGGCCTCGGTGACGTCGATGGCCCGGGTGGTGTTCACCACGCCCTTCGGCGCGGCGCCGGGCGCGTACGCGCCGTTCAGTCCGACGAGCAGCGCCACCGAGCAGATGGCGGTCAGGGCGGCGATGACGATCAGGGCCCTGTTGCCCACGCGCGACGTCCGCCCGGGAGGGGAGTCCGCCGCAACGGTCTGGAGTCTGTGCAGCCTCATGGTCAGGCTTCTGCCTTTCTTCTGTCGGATCGGTGTTTCTCTTCGGTGGGTGGGTGGAAAACGGTGGAACTGGATGGAACCGGTGGAACCCCTCCGGTCAGCGCCCGGGACTGGAGGTGACCAGGACGCCAGCCGCGACGAGGATCGCCAGCGCGAGCCCGGTCTCGGCCGCGACGGAGTAGATGAAGGGCCGCACGGTGGCGGAGTCGCCGTCCAGCAGGACCGCGACGTCGAGGCGGTGCCGCACCCAGGCCTTGCTGTGTTGGGCCAGGAGCAGGACGGCGGCGACGATGCCGACCTTCACCAGCAGCAGGTGGCCGTAGGAGGTGGCCAGCAGCCCGTGCAGCGAGCCGATCAGCTGCCAGGCCAGGACCAGGCCGGCGGCGATGACGGCGGTGACGGACACCAGCGCGAGGTTCGAGTAGCGGCTGACGACCACCGACAGCTCCTCGGGCCGGCGCCGCGGCAGCACCCCGATCAGCAGGACCGTCAGGCCGCCGACCCACAGCGTCACCCCGGCCAGGTGGACGGTGTCGGCGATGGCGCCGGCCAGCGGATGCACGGTGTCGTCGTGTCCCGGCAGGCTCGTGGTGCGCAGCAGGCCGAAGCCGACCGCGGCCAGGCCGATCCGCCAGCCCGGCGACCCGGCGGCGTCCGCGCCGCGCTGCAGGATGGCCGCCAGCACGACGCCGCCGGCGATCCACAGCAGGCCCCTGGCGGTGAGCGCGGTGCCCACCTTCCCGTCCAGCAGGTCGCTGATGGCCGCGCTGTCGAAGACTCCTGACAGCGGCCGGAGCGCGTCGTAGCCGGCCTGCAGCGGGATCTCGGCGACCGCCGTCACCAGCCCGAGCAGCCATCCGTAGGTGAGCAGCCGGCGGGTGCGGCGCTCGTGCCCGCCGTGGGGCCAGATCGCGGCGACGAAGACCAGGCCGCCGATGAAGACGGCGGTGGCGGCGAAGCCGGCGATCCGCACGGCCACGAGCGTGTTCTTCACGTTCGGGTCCGGCCCGGGGATGGCGATCGGCGCGGGGGCGGGCGCAGGTGCCGGCGCCGCGGCCGCGGACGTTGCGGGGGACTTCGCCGGCAGCGAGAAGTGCAGGCTGCCGTTCGCGACATGGCCGTCGTCGGAGCTGACCGAACGCCAGGCCAGGACCAGATCACCGGCGCCGGTGTCCAGCCCGCTCAGATCGGCCACGACGACTTCGGGGCGGCCGGCCGAGCCGTGCACGGGCAACGGCTTGCCGTCGGCCTGCACGCCGCATTGGGCGACGGTCACCTCCTCGCTGAAGGTCAGGGTGACCTCGTGCGGGACCGCCGTCAGATGAGCGCCGTCGGGCGGGTCGGAGGACACCAGCTCGGCATGGGCCTGGGCGCCGGGAGCGGCGAGCAGGCCGGCCAGGAGCAGCAACGCCGCGGCCGCCAGGGTGGTCAGGATTCTGCGCCGGCCGCCGGTCATGGGGCACCGACCGAGGAGGACGTGGGTGTCTGGCACGGGCCGAGCAGGTTGCCCAGACCCAACACGTTCTGGAGAGGCGCGGTGAGGGGGTCGAGCAGGCAGGGCAAGAGGTTCGCCGGCAGCAGGCCGGTCGCGGACGGGCTGGTGGTGGGCTGGCTCGTCGGCGGCTGAGTCGTCGAGGGCTCGGTCGTCGGCGGCTCACCGGTCGAGGGCTCGCTCGTCGGGCTGCCGGATACGAGGAACGGTGGCGAGCTGCTCGGCTCGCTACCGGACGGGTTGCCGGACGGCGCGGAGCCGGTGGGCTGGGGTGTCGACGGGGAACCGGTCGGCGTGCCGGTCGGCGTCGGCGGTGCCTGGGTCGAGGTCGGGGTCGGCGGCAAGGTCCCGGCCGGCGAGGACGGCGCGGTGGCGGACGGCGCGGGCAGCGTGAAGCCGACCGCCCCGCCGGTGAAGCCGGGGGCCGAAGGCTGGTCGCCGCCGGGGCCGGGTCCCTCGGAGGACGAGGCCTGCACGACCACCGGCGGCGCGGCCGTCTTCGGCGCGCCAGAGGAGCCCAGCGTGCCGGGCGCTCCGCCGGCCGCCGTCGCCCCGGAGCCGCCGCCGCCCGCGGTGCCGATCCCGGAGGCGTAGCCGAGCAGGACCACCACTAAGCCGACCAGCGTCGCGCCGACCGCTTCGTCCCGGCGGTCGGCCGACCGCCTGGCCCGGCCCGCGAATGTCTTGCTGGGATTGTCCGACACCGTTTTCCTCCCGGTTACTCGGCGAGAATGAACCGAGTGCACTGGGAGGCAATATCGGGGCAGTTAAACGGGAGCGGCGATGCCGTCACATCTCCATCACTTCCGCAGTTCAGCGATGTGACACCTATAAGCAATCTGAGATCTTCACTCTTCCGAGTGAAGAATATCCGTTCGACCGTAACGGGGGAAGCCGTGAATCGTTAAGCATGTTTCGTCCTGCGTTTCGGGCCCCGGGCGGACGCCGGACGCCGCCCTGTAATCTGAGGGCCGGGCGCACCACCGGCGCTCAGCCGAACAACCGGGAGATCCCGCACGATGACCGAGCAGATCCGCAACTGGGCCGGCAACATCGATCTGCGCCCCGCTCGGGCTCATCGGCCCGCGACGTTGAGCGAGCTCCAGCGGATCGTGGCCGAGGCGAACCGGGTCCGGGTGCTCGGCAGCGGGCATTCGTTCAACCGCATCGCGGACACCCGGGACGACCTGGTCCTGCTCGATGCCCTGCCGGGAGACGTCGAGATCGATGCCGAGGCCCGCACGGCCACCGTCCCGGCCGGCATCCGCTTGGCGGAGCTCGCGTCCCGCTTGCATGCCGCCGGGTTCGCGCTGGCCAACCTGCCCTCACTCCCCCACATCTCGCTGGCGGGAGCCTGCGCGACGGGTACCCACGGCTCGGGCGACGCGAACCCGGGCCTCGCGGCGCCGGTCCGTGCCCTGCGCATCGTGGGACCGGCCGGAGACGTCGTGGAACTGAGCCGCGACAGCTCGCCGGACTTCCCCGGCTCGGTGGTCGCCCTCGGCGCGCTCGGAGTGGTCACCCACCTGACCGTGGACATCGTGCCGACGTTCACCATCGCTCAGCACGTGTATGAAGGGGTGCCGCTGCCGGAGCTGATGGCGGACTTCGACACGGCGTTCTCGGCCGGCTACAGCGTCAGCGCCTTCACCGACTGGGTCGGCACCGCCTCGCTCTGGGTGAAGCGGCAGATCCCGGCGGGAGCACAGCATCTGGTGGGAGGACAGGGAGGACAGCATCCGCCGGCCGCCCCGGAGCCGGACTGGCTGGGCGGCCGCCTCATGGACCGCCCCGCCCACCCGATCCCGGGCATGCCGACGGAGAACTGCACCGAACAGCTCGGCGTCCCCGGCCCCTGGCACGAGCGGCTGCCGCACTTCCGCCCGGAGTTCACCCCGAGCAGCGGCGCCGAGCTGCAATCAGAGTTCTTCCTTCCGCGGACCCGCGCCGCCGAAGCCCTCGCCGTCGTGCACAAGCTCGGGCCCGTGATCGCCCCGGTGCTCCAGATCTCGGAAGTCCGCACGGTGGCGGCCGACGACCTGTGGCTCAGCCCCTCCTCCGGCCGCGCCACCGTCACGCTCCACTTCACCTGGAGCCCCGACCTCACGGCCGTGACCCCGGCCCTGTCCGCGCTCGAGCAGGAGCTGCTGCCGCTGGGCGCGCGCCCGCACTGGGGAAAGGTGTTCCTCAGCGGACCGGCCGCGGCCCGCGCCGCCTATGAGAAGGCTGACGACTTCCAGCAGTTGCTCGACCGCCAGGACCCGGAAGGCAAGTTCCGCAACGACTTCGTGCGGGACTTGTTCCCGGTCGGCGGAGCGCTCTGATCGGCGGCTTACACCGCCGTTCCGGTCTCCTCAGACGGCTGCGACAGCCTGCGCCGGAATAGCAGAGCCCTGCTCCGCACCGTCGAAGACCTCCCGCAGCCACCGCAGCTGCCGCCCGGTGTGCACAGCGTCGCCGCCTTCGTGGTGGTTGAAGGAGTAGACGTGGATCGTGCGGTTCGGCTGCTCCGGCCGGCCGTTGGCGGCGCCGTAGTGGTTGTAGGCCGCGAACACCGTGCTCGGCGGGCAGATCGTGTCGCGCAGCCCCACCGCGAACTGCGCGGGAGCGACGGCGCGCCGGGCGAAGTTGACCGCGTCCACGTAGGAGAGCGTGTTCCGGACCCTGTCCTCGGCGTCGCGATGGACCGACAGGTAGCTCACGACCTCCCCGTACGGCGCGGCGTCGGTGATGTCGATCGCGCGCTGGACATGGCACAGGAACGGAACGGAGGCCAGCACCGCGGTGAGGTCCGGGACCAGGCCGGCCACAGCGAGCGCCAAGCCGCCGCCTTGGCTGTTGCCGACGGCCGCGATCCGGGCGGGGTCCACGTCCGGCAGTGCCCTGACCGCCTCGACGGCGCGCACGGCGTCGATGATCAGCCGCCGGTAGTAGTAGTCGGCGGGGTCCTCGATGCCGCGGGTCACCGCTCCGGGACCGCCGAGGGTGGTGGCGCGCGGGTCGGGGGTGTCGCCGCCGGTGCCGTACTGGTCGCCCTGGCCCCGGCTGTCCATCAGCAGGTGCGCGTATCCGGCGGTGGCCCACGTCAGCCGTTCGTGCGGCCGACCGCGCCCGCGCCCGTAGCCGAGGTATTCGACCACCGCGGGCAGCGGGTCGGTGACGCCGGCCGGCCGGGAGTACCACGCGCGCACCGGGTCGCCGCCGAAGCCGGCGAAAGTCACGTCCCAACTTTCGACAAGTTTCAGATCCGTGGCCTCGGGCCGGACCTCCAGCAGCGGCGGCAGGCCGGCCGCGGTCTGCCGGGACGCCTGCCAGAAAGCGTCGAAGTCGGCGGGCTCGCGGACGTCGGGCAGATAGCGTTCCAGCTCGTGGAGCGGAAGGTCGAACAGGGCCATGCGGCTCCCCCTGGCGATACTCGGTCGGGTGGTCTGGCAATTGGGCTATCGGGCGGTCTGGCAGCTGGCAGGTCAGGCGGTCTGGCAGTCCGGCGCTCGCCTCAGCTCGCCGGCGGCGCGGTGCTCTCCCGCACCACCAGCTCGGTGACCAGGTCGATCCGCGTCGTGCGCGGACTCTGACCGCGCGCCAGGTCCAGGACCATGTGCGCGGCGGTCCCGGCCATGTCCCGCAGCGGCTGGTCGATCGTGGTCAGCGGCGGGTCGGTCCAGGCGGCGACCTCGATGTTGTCGTAGCCGATCACCGACAGCCCGCTCGGCACGTCGATCCCGAGCTGGCGGGCCGCGCGCAGCACGCCGAGGGCCTGCATGTCGGAGCCGGCGAACACGGCGGTCGGCCGGTCGGCGCGGTCCAGCAGCGCCATGCCGTGCGTGAACCCGGCGTCGATGTAGAAGGTGCCGTAGCGGACCAGGTCCGGATCGACCGGCAGCCCGGCCTCCTCGTGCGCGGCCCGGAACCCGGCCAGCCGGGCCCGGCTGCACAGCACGTCTTCGGGCCCTGAGATGATCGCGATCCGGCGGTGCCCGAGCTCCAGCAGGTGCCGGGTGGCCAGCAGCCCGCCGTTCCAGTTGTTGGAGCCGACGGTCGGCACCGAGGCGGTGGTCGCGCTGTCGGTGTCGACGACCACGAACGGGATGTCCTGCCGCCGCAGCTGTTCCTGCTGCGCCGTGGTCGGGCTGCACAGCACGAACAGCACGCCGAGCGGCCGCCGGGCCAGGACCGCGTCGAGCCAGTGCTGCGGCGGATGGTGCTTGCCGCCGAGCTGGGACAGGATCACGTCGATCCCGGCCGGCTCGGTCACCGCCTCCACGCCCCGGATGATCTCCATCGCCCACGCCGAGTCGAACTCGTGGAAGACCAGGTCTATCTGCCCGGTGCCGGCCGGCTTGCGGCGTCCGCGGCGGCGGTACCGGTGCCGCTCCAGACTCTCCTCCACCCGCGCCCGGGTCTCCGGCGCGACGTCGGCGCGTCCGTTCAGCACCTTGGAGACGGTCGCCACCGACACCCCGACCTCATCGGCGATGGCCGCGATGGTGGTGGTCGTCCCGCCGTCCGGGTCCGGCAAAGTCATCGAAACCTCATTCATCTTCACCGAAATTTTCGGCACAGCGTAGCAACCCGCGCCCCGGATCTGAAGCTACTGATGAGCGGCGGGGAAACCCTTGACACCGTTCGGAGGCTGCGCCTACGTTACCGCAACACGTCCGGAAACACACTCGAAACTTTCGAAGAAGTCGCCGAAACGTCAGGCCCTTGAGAGGACGGTATGACCAGTCAGGTATCCGTCGGCACCACGCCACCCGCGCCCGACGCCGTCCCGGTGTGGCGCGACCCGGCCCGGCCGCCCGACGAACGCGCCGCGGCACTGATTCCGTTGATGACGCTGGAGGAGAAGGCCGCCCAGCTGGTCGGCGTGTGGGTCGGCGCCGACGCCTCCGGCGGCGGCGTGGCGCCGCACCAGGAGGACATGGCCGAGGTGGCCTGGGAGGACGTGATCCGGCACGGGCTGGGGCAGCTGACCCGGCCGTTCGGGACCGCGCCGATCGACCCGGTGCCGGGCGCCCGCTCGCTGGCCGCGTCCCAGGAGCAGATCGCCGCGGCCAACCGGTTCGGGATCCCGGCGCAGGTCCACGAGGAGTGCCTGACCGGGTTCGCCACCTGGGGCGCGACCGCGTATCCGGCGCCGCCGGCCTGGGGCGCGGCCTTCGACCCGGCACTGGTGGAGCAGATGGCCGGCCGGATCGGCGCCTCGATGCGCGCGGTCGGCGTGCACCAGGGCCTGGCCCCGGTGCTGGACGTGACCCGCGACTACCGCTGGGGCCGGACCGAGGAGACCGTCGGCGAGGACCCCTACCTGGTCGGCACGATCGGCGCAGCCTATGTCAGGGGCCTGCAGGCGGCCGGGATCGTCGCGACCCTCAAGCACTTCGCGGGCTACTCCGCCTCCCGCGGCGGCCGCAACCACGCGCCGGTGCCGATGGGCCGG
>JABFWL010000470.1 GCA_013362315.1 Catenulispora sp.
GGCCCGCGGCGCCGACGACTTCGTGGTGCTGTGGCTGGGCAACGGCATCGGGCTGGCGATCGTGCAGGACGGCCGGTTCGTGCGCGGGGCCACCGGCGGGGCCGGCGAGATCGGCTACATGCCGGTCGCCCTCGACCCGGACGACCCGGCGCTGCGAACCGGGGGCAAGGACGGGGCCAAGGGCACCAAGCCGGTGAAGAACACCTTCCAGAACCTGGCCGGCCGCCCGGCAGTACTGCAGTTGGCCCGCGAGCACGGTATCCGCGTAGCCGACCACGCCGAGGCGGTGCGCCGCGCTGTGGAGACCGGCGACACCGAACTGCTGACCGTCCTGGCCCGCCGCACCGCCCGCGGCCTGGCGCCGGTACTGGCGGTCCTGGACCCCTCGCTCGTCGTGCTGTCCGGCGGCACTTTGCGCGCCGGCGGCGACCTGCTCAAAGACCTGATCGCCCGCGAGCTGCACGCCGTCGCGGTCCCCCGGCCCACGCTCGCGGTGTCCACCGTGGAGGGCAACCCGGTGCTGGCCGGGGCCATCCACGCGGCGCTGCGGCTGGTGCGGGAGGACCTGTTCAGCCGCGGACTCTAGAGGTGTTTCAGAACGTGCTTGAGAACGTGTTTTCGAACTAGGCCGCCAGATGCCACGTTCCCGGACAGGAGCCTGATATGAAACTCGCCGTCGTCGGCGGAGGATCGACGTACACCCCGGAGCTGGTCGACGGCTTCGCGCGGTTGCGCGACACCCTGCCGCTCACCGAGCTCGCCCTGGTCGACCCGGCCGCCGACCGGGTGGAGCTGATCGGCGGGCTGGCCCGGCGGATCTTCGCCAAGCAGGGGCATCCGGGCGTCGTGAGCACGCACTCGGGCCCGCGGGGCCTGGAGTCCGGCGTCGAGGGCGCCGACGCCGTGCTGATCCAGCTGCGGGTCGGCGGGCAGGCGATCCGGAACGTGGACGAGACGTTCCCGCTGGAGTTCTGCTGCGTGGGCCAGGAGACGACCGGCGCGGGCGGCTTCGCCAAGGCGCTGCGGACGGTGCCGGTGGTGCTGGACATCGCCGAGCGGGTGCGGCGGCTGGCTCCGCGGGCCTGGATCATCGACTTCACCAACCCGGTCGGGATCGTCACCCGGGCGCTGCTGGACGCCGGGCACCGCGCGGTCGGGTTGTGCAACGTCGCCATCGGCTTCCAGCGGCGAGCCGCGGCGCACCTGGGTGTGGAGCCGTCCCGGATCAAGCTGGACCACGTCGGCCTCAACCACCTGACCTGGGAGCGCGGCTTCTACCTGGACGGCGTCGACGTCCTGCCGAAATACCTGTCCGAGTCGCTGGACGAGATCGCCCACGACATCGAGCTGCCGGCCGAGCTGATCGGCCGGCTGGGCGTCGTGCCCTCCTATTACCTGCGCTACTTCTACGCCCACGACCTCGTCGTCAAGGAACAGCTGGACCAGGTGGCCAAGGGCGAGAACCGGGCCAAGGCGGTGGCGGCGGTAGAAGCCGAACTGCTGGCGCAGTACGCCGACCCGACGCTGGACACCAAGCCGGAAGCGTTGAGCAAGCGGGGCGGGGCGTTCTACTCCGAGGCCGCTGTGGAGCTGCTGGCGTCGCTGCACGGCGATCTCGGAAGCGAGTTGGTCGTCAACCTCCGCAATCAGGGCACCTTCCCGTTCCTCGCCGACGACGCGGTGATCGAGGTCCCGGCGATCGTCGACGCCTCCGGCGTCCGCCCCGCGCCGCTGCGCTCCCCGGTCGAGCCGCTGTATCGAGGGCTGATCGCGCACGTCTCGGCCTACGAGGAGCTGGCCGTGGCCGCGGCGGTGCACGGCGGCGTGGACCGGGTCCGCGACGCGCTGCTCGCGCACCCGCTCGTGGGCCAGGCGGACGCGGCCGACAAGCTGGCCGGCTCGCTGGTCGCGAAGAACCGCGACTTCCTGCCGTGGGCGTGACCCGCGCGGCCGTCCTGGCGATCGACGGCGGGAACAGCAAGACCGAGGTGGCGCTGGCCGAGGCGGACGGGACGGTGCTCGCCAGCGTCCGGGTCGGCCCGTTCACCCCGCATCTGGACGGCGTGGCCGGGGCGGTGGCCGTCGCCGGGCAGGGCGTGGCGCGGATCCGCGCCGAGCTCGGCCTGCCCGCGGACCAGCCGCTGGCCGACCTGCTGGCCGCCTATGTCGCCGGTGCGGACTTCCCGGTCGAGGTGGACGCGCTGACCGCGGAGTTCGCCGGGCGCGGCTGGGCCGGGCGCACCGTCGTCGACAACGACCTGTTCGCCCTGATGCGCTCCGGGACGTCGAAACCCTGGGGCGTGGCGGTGGTCTGCGGCGCCGGCATGAACGCGGTCGGCATCGCCCCCGACGGCCGGCACGCCCGGTTCCCGGCGATCGGCGCGGTGTCCGGCGACTGGGGCGGCGGCGCCGGCATCGGCGAGAGCGCGCACTGGTTCGCGGTCCGCGCCGAGGACGGCCGCGGCGCGCCGACGATGCTGCGCAAAGCGGTCGCCGAGCACTTCGGCAAGGCGTCGATGGCCGAGCTGGTGCAGGCCATCCACTTCGGCGAGATCGCCGAGGACCGGTTCGCCGAGCTCGCGCCGCTGGTGTTCGAGATCGCCGGGCTCGGCGACGAGGTGGCCGCCGCGATCGTGGAGCGGCTGGCCGACGAGGTCTGCGCCTGGGCGTTCGCCGCGATGGGCCGGCTGGAGCTGATGGACGCCGAGGTCGAGGTGGTGCTCGGCGGCGGGGTGCTGCGGGCGCGGCAGCCGCTGCTGATGGCCGGGATCGAGCGGCGGTTCGCCGAACGGGCCCCGCGCGCGGTGCTGACGGTGGCGGACCAGCGGCCGATCCACGGCGCGGTGCTGCTGGGGCTGGACGAACTGGCGCGGCGCTGACAGCGGCGAGGGTCGACCGCCGGCAAGACGCCGAACGCCCCTGATACGTGCGGGCCTTGAGACATCGAGGCTCATACCCTCCAGATGAGTGCGGCCCCGGTGACCACACCGGGGCCGCACTCAGGACTTTGCGAACTACTGACGATCCGGCTCGTCTAGGCTCAGACGAGCGCGGCGTCCAGCGTGATCGACGGCACACCGGCCAGCGCCTTGGAGACCGGGCAGTTCTCCTTGGCGCTCTGGGCGGTGGCCTGGAAGTCCTCGGCGCTCAGGCCGGGCACCGAGGCGCGCACCGTCAGCCGGATCTCGGTGATGCCGGTGCCGGGCTGGAAGTCGACCTCGGCGTGGATGTCGAGGCTGGTCGGCGGGGTGCCGGCCTGCGACAGCGCGTGCGACAGGGCCATCGAGTAGCAGGCGGAGTGGGCGGCGGCGATCAGCTCCTCGGGGCTGGTCACACCGTTCGGCTCGGCCGAGCGCGCGGGCCAGTTGACGTCGAAGGTCCCGATCTCGGACGAGGCCAGAGTGACGGCGCCCTTGCCGTCCATCAGGCTGCCTTCCCAATGAGTGTCGGCTTTGCGCGTGGTCGCCATGGGGTGTCCCTACCTTCTTCAGTGCAGTCGGGGCTTTGACGCGATCCTCTCACGCGGGTCGGCGCTGTGCTCAGCCGGTCCGTCTGAACACGTACACGTTCTCGTCGGTGTTGGCGAACACCAGCTCGTAGTCGTAGCCGGGGTGCCGGGCACGCACGAAGGCGACGGCCGAGGGCTGCCCGTTCCAGCCCGTGCGGTCGATGTCGAAGGCCTCGTATTCGGGCGGGTCGATGATGTTCGGGTTGCCGATCCACAGCGCTTCGGTGCGCGCCGCGAGCGCCGGGAGCATGGTGACGGTGGTCTCGACGGTGACGCCGGACGGCACGGCCGCCTCGCCGCGCTTGATCGCGGCGACGTGCGCGCCGGGGGACCAGGTCTCGTGCCGCCACAGGTCCTGCAGCGGGAAGGACTGGGTGAGCGCCGCGGCGACCGCGAGCATGGCCACGGCGCCGTGCTCGAGCTGGGCGTCGCCGAGGGCCCGGAGCCGGGTCGCGAGCGCGGCCGGGAGCAGGGAGGGCGGCCGCCGGAGCCGTCCCTCGCGGGACTGCTTGATCAGCACCAGCCCGTGGACGGCGGCGGCGAAGACCACGACCGTCGGGATCACGCTGTAGTGGAAGTCGGTGCCCCAGTAGGTGGGCTGGACGTTGACGAAGCGGGCCAGCACCGCCGGTACGGCGAGCAGCACCAGCGGCGAGCGCAGGGCGACGAACGCGACCGGCAGCAGTGTCATCACCAGCGTGCGTCCCTTGATCCCGTCGCCGTCCAGGAGCTGCCCGGGCACGCAGCCGAGCAGGCGGCCGAGGCCGGCGTGCTGATCGGGGTCCAGGCAGCCGCCGTCCTTCCAGTACAGGTACACGCCGTCCGGGTTGAAGTGCGGGATGACGACCTTCACCAGCAGCGACAGGAGCAGTGCGCCGACGGCGACGCCGAGCCCGAGCACCGCGCCGCGGTGGACGGGACGGCCGCGGAACCGGGTGCGGGCCACGACCATCGCGATGATGACCGGGGTCAGCAGGGCCAGATCCTCTTTGACGAACACCAGTGGCAGCGCCCACAGGATGGTCTTGCGGTACTCGCCGCGTATGTAGGCGCACAGGCTGAACGCCAGGAGCGGGACGGCGAAGGCGACCTCGTGGAAGTCGAAGTTGGCGGCTTGGACGACACCCCAGGACAGGCCGTAGGCGATCCCGATCGCGGCGCCCTGGCGGGGTCCGATCAGGGCTGTCGCGGTGCGGGTGAGCGGGACGGCGGCCAGAGCCAGCAGGAAGGACTGTGCCACCAGCAAGGTGATCGGCGAGGGGAAGACGCGGAAGACCGGCCCCAGGACCATCAGGATCGGATGCCAGTGGTCGCCGAGAAGGTTGAGGTTCTGGCCGCGGATGTTCACCATCGGGGCCTGGAAGTGCGCGTAGTCGCGGACGGCCTGGGTGAATATGCCCAGGTCCCAGGACATGGACTCGCGGCGTTCATAGCGGAGGACGGCGAGCAGGGAGTACAGGTAGAAGGCGCCGGAGGCTATGAGCCAGGGGACGGAGCTCTGGACGAGGCGGGGGTCGATGGCGGGGCTGCCTTCACGCCCGGCTTCCGGTGTGGCCCCGGCCTCGGCTTCCGGCTCGATCAGCGCTTCTTGGCGCGGCTCCGGCAGCCGAACCGCCGGCACCGGTTCCGAGGAGTCACTGTTCGCGTCTATGGATCCGCTGTCCAGCGCGCTCGACTCCCCCGGCATGGATGAAGCATAGATGCCGGTCGGCACGGGATGGGACAATGGCTTGGTGAGTGATCGCGAGGAACCCGTCACGTTCTACGAGGCGGTCGGCGGGGCGCCGACCTTCCGCAAGCTGGTTGCCCGGTTCTACGAGGGGGTGGCGTCCGACCCGGTGCTGCGGCCGATGTATCCCGAGGAGGACCTCGGACCCGCCGAGGAGCGGCTGCGGATGTTCCTGGAACAGTACTGGGGCGGGCCGACGACGTACTCCGAGCAGCGCGGGCACCCGCGCCTGCGGATGCGCCACTTCCCGTTCCAGGTCGACCCGGCGGCCCGGGACGCGTGGCTGCGTCACATGCGCGCGGCGGTGGACGAGCTGGAGCTGCCGCCGCTGTACGAGGGCGAGCTGTGGGACTATCTCGTGCGCGCGGCGCACAGCATGGTGAACTCGGACTGATCTGAGCCGGCGTTTACTGTTGATCCCTCAGGCCAACAAGCCGGAGCCGGACCGCAGCACTACGGTCCCGTAGGGCGCGTCCAGCCGCAGCCAGCGCCCGGCCGAGCGCACGGTGGCCACGGGCGCGTCCCCCGAGGCGCCCGAGGTAACCGGTGTCGCCTGTGTCGCCGATTCCGCCGTCGGTCCGAGAAACGCCAGCGCGCGGGCGGCGTGCGCGGCCCGCACCGGCAGGCCGTGGCCCAGCGGCCGGTCCCAGATCTCGGCCGCGATCCGGTCAACGGCGGCGCGCGTGCGCTCCCGGTCCGGGATCGCCTCGGCCCGTTCCTTGAACGCCGCGATCCCGGCCAGCGCGGCCGCCGCGACCTCGCTGACCAGCAGCTCTCCGGTCCGCTGCCAGCCGGTGCGCGGCGGCAGGAAACCGGTCCAGGCCGTCGCCCCGGCCAGCGGGCGCGGCAGTGGCAGCGCTCCGTCCGGCGCGATGGCGTGCAGCAGATCGCCAGCGGAGACGGTGATGTCGACCTCTGAAACGGGCTTGGCGAGAGTAGCCGTGGTGCCGCCGGCCTGTCCGGTGTCCGGTATGCCGGCAACATCCGGCGCGAGGGCCAGCGTCCGCAGCGTGAGCACGTCGAACGGCGGCTGGCCGTAGACCCCGACCGCCGCACCCGAGGCCACCACCCGCACCGCCGCCGCCTTGTCGAACCGCAACAGCCGCGTCAGGTAGCCGCCGAGGTCTTCGGCCTCGGCGGAGCCGGCCAGAGCCAGCGCCGACGCGGGGAACGGATTCGCGGTGCTCATGCCGCCGCCGGAATGTAGTACTCGGCGAGGTAGTCCTTCTCCAGCTGCGACAGCCGCCGCAGGTGGCCGCCGGCCAGGTCGAAGGGCACCAGGACCGAGGACGCGGTCGCGTAGACGGCCTCGTCGTCGCAGACCTCGTAGGCGACGGTGAACTTGGCGGTCTTCACCTCCGTCACCCACACCTCGACCCGCACCGGCTCCGGCCGGTAGACCAGCGGCCGGCGGTAGGCGATCGCATGGCTGGCCACGACCGTGCCGAAGCTCTCGAAGCCCTCGACGCCGGCCTCGGAGGCGCGGCGGAACATCCAGTCCACGCGCGCCTCCTCCAAGTACCGCAGATACACCACGTTGTTCACGTGCTGGTAGGCGTCCATGTCCGACCACCGGAGCGGGCAGAGGTACACGTGCCGCCGCCCCGCCGGGGCCGCCGGGGTGCCGCCCGCGGTCCGCGGGGCGTCCCCGGCTCGCGGCGAGGAGGCGGAGGTGGTGCTGATCCGGGTGCCGCCGGACATCAGTCGCGCTTCAGCTTCCGGTAGGTGGCGCGGTGCGGCCGCAGCGACTCCGGGCCGAGGCGCTCGGCCTTGTTCTTCTCGTAGCCCTCGAAGTTGCCCTCGTACCAGAACCACTTCGAGTCGCCCTCCCACGCCAGGATGTGC
>JABFWL010000156.1 GCA_013362315.1 Catenulispora sp.
CACCGGCCGACAACAATCTCCAACCAGCGGCTTGACACGCTAACCACACCAGATGTCTCGGTCACGTCGGCAGGGCCTGTCCTACAGTGCCGGACCTGGGGTGTCAACTCTTCGCCTGTACGAAACCGCAGCTCACAGCCTCACCGCACGGCGAAGAGTTGACACCCCAGGGCCGGTGCTGTACCGCTTGCGGCTGCCGACGTGAGCGAGGGGGACAAACCGCAGCCACCTCACAAACCGGCGGCGCAGAGCCCTGAGACGACCCACCTAGGGACTGGCGCATGTTCCCCGAGGGAATCGAGGCCCGCCGGAGGCACCGGCTCTTCACAGGCCTTTGATCTGCTCTTGACTTTGACTGAAAAGTGACCACCCCACCGACCGTCAGCCGATCACCCCGCCCCCACCTGATACACAGCCGCGACCCGCTCATCCAGATACACGCTGTACGACGTGTCCGCGCTGCTACCACCCTGCTGGTACCCACCCAAGATGCCGACCAGCCGGTTGCCAGACGCCAGGAACGGGCTGCCGCTAGCGCCCTCCGGCAGCCCGGAGCAGTCCAGGCGTAGCTGAGTGGCGCGGAACTCGGCGGTGGTGGTGGCGCAGCCGACCGGGCGCTTGGCGGTCAGGGGGTAGGACACCACGGAGACGGCGTTGCTGTAGCCGGGTGAGGGAGTGAAGGTCGAGCTGCCGGTGACGCTCTCCAAGGTCTGCGACCCGCCGCCGGCCTTGCGCACCGTCAGGAACGCGATGTCAGCGTCCTCATTCTGGGAGTCGACCCAGCGGGAGTCCAGGTAGGCGGTGGTGGCCACCCACACCCCGTATGGAGCGATGTCATCGTGATACCCGGGGACGAACAGGATGTGGTCCAGCCAGCCGCCGAAGAGCTTGTTGCGGACGCAGTGGCCGGCGGTGGCGATCAGGTTGCCGGAGGCGCTGTGCACGACGCTGGCTGTGCAGTAGTGCGCTGAGGCAACGCCGCCGACGCCGAGGAACAGCGGCCCGGCCTTGGGGATGCCGTCGAAGGACTGGGCGGTCAGCTTGCCGTTCGCCGCCGACCCGGAGGGTATCGGGTCGGTGCCGGCCGGGCCCCCGTGGAACAGGGTGTGCGGGTTGTCGCCGGCGCCGGACAGGTGGTGCGTCACCACCGTCGACGCGGCCGGGGCCACGGACTCCACGGCCGCCTGGCCGCCGCCGTCAACGCCCCTGCCACTGCTCTTAGTGCCAGACCCGCTCTTGCAGGCCGCCGTCAGCAAGACGACGGCCACCAGCACGATCACGCCGCGGCGACGAGATGTCATAACTGAGAGTATGCCCCCTGATGCGCAATGGTGTCAGCAGCGGCCAAGTACGGCCACCGCCGACAAGTCAGGACTCCGAAGACAAAGCCCGCAGAACGGCCGCCCGCACCGACAACCCGGCGCCGACGGTATCCGGCAGACCGACCAGGCCGGGCAGGTCCGCGCCGAACGGATCCACGTCGAAGACGTACTCGGTGTCGCCGTTGTCGACGATCAGATCGACCCCGAGCGAGCGGATGTCCGGGAACAGCGCTGCGGTCCGCTCGGCCAGTTCCACCAGTCGCTGCCACCGCTCGGCGCCGAAGCGCTCCACGAAATCCGCCAGCTCCCGGCGGCGTCCGCCGTACCAGGGCTTTGCGACGAACCGCTCGCGTACCACCCCGGCAGCGTGCGTGACGGTACCGTCGACGACCCCGAAACGGATGTCGTAGAAATCGTTGATGAGGTGACAGCGGTGAAATCCGGACACGGCATAGACACCGTCAGGTTCGAGGAGTTCGACGATCCGACCGAGCTGCCTGTTGTCCGTCGTGGTCGTCGTAGTCTCGGCGGGGCTCTGCCAGACCTGGTAACCACCGCGCGTGCGATGCAGGAACAGCCTGCTGTGCCAGCCGTCGATGATCCAGTCGTCGGACGCGGAGTACCGGGGCCGCACGATGCGGGAGAGGCGATCCTCCGGCTGCGGGCCGTCCAAGATCGGCAGCCCCTTCTCGCGCAGGTACGCATCACGTTCAACACGATCCAGCATCAGGAGCACGGGTCCCGCCGCCGCGACCGGCAGGGCCCCCGCCTTGGCGACAGCGAGTGCGAGCTGCTGCCGCGCCGCCGCGAACTCCTCGGATCGCGCAGCCTGGCCGCCAACCGGATTCACCGGCGCCCAACCGGCGAGGCGTTCGCAGACCACATACTCGCCGGAGCCGAACTCCGCTTCGTCGGCAAGCACCGAGCGCCACGGCACGAACCGCGCCTCGGGCACCCCGGCCTCCCGCGCCGCCCCACCCCACCGATCGCGCGCGGGATCCTCATCGGCGGCCACCACCGCCCAGCTCAGGGTCCTCATTCGGTCACCGCTATGTACCGATCGGCGGGACGCGCGGAGTACTGCTCGTCCACGTCGACCTCCGTCTCAGGCAACGCCTCCCACAGCCGCGAGATCATCTCGTCGCTGAGAAAATGGTGGCGCAGTGTCAGGGTTCGCAGATGCGCCAGCGGCTGCCCGGCAAGCAGCGCGGCCGCACCCTCGTCGCCGAGCATGCCGAGCGAGAGGTCCAGCGACTCCAGCTGCGCGACCACCGGCGCGTGGGCGACCGCGGCGGCGAGATTGTCGGTGTCCTCAGCGTTGCGCAGGCCCAGATGCCGCAAGTCCGGGAACACGGCGCCAGACAGGATGGGTGCCAGGTCCTCGACGGTCGCGCCGCCTTCGTAGCGCTCGGTGCCGAGGTAGAGGTCGAGCCCGGTGAGAGCGGGCAGCTGCGAGGCGGCGACGGCGCGGACGGTGGCCGGCGGCAGCCCACCGGACTGCAGGGTCAGCTCGCGCAGCCGGTCATGGGCGAGCGGCTGCATGACCAACGGCCCGCGGATCCCGAACTCGACGAGCTGCGGGAAGGCGTTCAGCAGCGGCCCGGGGTCCTCCTGCTCGATGTACGCGACCTCGCTCATCTCCGAAGGAAGGTCACCGACGAACAGCGCCTCCAGCGCCGGGAACCGGTCCGCGGCCGCGATCAACGCCGCCTGATAGTGATCCCATCCGAGGCCTGCTTCGTCGGAGTACCACGCACCCAAAGACAGAGCCCTGACGCGCGTGGTGTCGACGAAGTCCAGGAAGAGCTTCCAGACCTCCTCGCCGTCCGGCCCCTCGTAGTCGGAACTGCCGACGCGGAAGGCCCAGTTCTCCACATCGTCGGGGACTCCCCCGGCACCCAGGTCGCCGGCTTCGGCGACATCGAAGACGAAGACCGGCAGACCGTGGAACGTCGCCAGGGCGTCACGTCTGAAATCCTGAATCACGCGGGCACGCTATCGCTCCGGCCCGACAGCGCGCTCCCCGGCCGGTGCGCACCGTGGCCCGCCACCGCGCGCCGGGCCCCGGCACTCCGCGCTGTGCCTCGGCCCGCTCCGCCTGGCCGCTACGCACCGTGCCTCGTGCGCACCCTGGCCTGGCACCGCACCGCCCACCGACATGCCACCCTTGATCGCGTGAACCCACCGAAAGTCATCGCCACCGACCTGGACCGCACCCTCCTGCGCAGCGACGGCACCACCTCCGAGCGCACGCGTGCCGCGCTGGACCGGGCCATGCACGCCGGTGCGCACGTGATAGCCGTGACGGCCCGGCCGATCCGCTGGCTGAACCGGTTGACCCCGTGCTTCGGGCAGCTGCCGCATGTCATCGCCTCCAATGGGGCCGCCTGTTACGACCTGGGCACCGGGCTGGCCTACGACTTCCGGCCGTTCGAGACGGCGACCCTGCCCAAGCTGCTGGCCGATGTGCGGGCGGCGCTGCCCACGGCACGGTTCGCGCTGGAGACGCCGTTCGGGCTGCTGCGAGAGCCGGAGTACGGGCTGTCCCAGTTCGATCTGGACGAGGACGACCCGGGCCGACGCATCGTCGGGTACGAGGAGTTGGCCGGCGCGCTGGACGGGGCTCCGCTGTTGAAGATCGTGGTGGCCGACCGGGAACGGCACAGCGCGGACATGTTCGCCGAGGCACTACCGGCGGTGGGGACCCTCGGGCACCTGACGTACTCCACGAACCGCGGCCTGCTGGAGTTGGGGCCGCCGGCGGTGACGAAAGCATCCTCGCTCGCCGCGTGGTGCACGGCACGCGGGATCGGGCCGCAGGACGTGGTGGCGTTCGGGGACATGCCGAACGACGTGCCGATGCTGGCGTGGGCGGGGCGGTCGTGGGCGGTGGCGAACGCGGTCGAGGAGGTGAAGGCGGCGGCGACCGGGGTCACTGCCAGCAACGACGAGGACGGCGTGGCGGTGATGGTGGAGCAGCTCTTCGGGTTCTGATTCAGTGGCGCGCCTCCAGAAAGCGTATCAAATAGCAAGACTAATCTTCTCGAATGGCGGTCACCTCGCTAGAGTCTCCGGCATGACGCAGCCGGAGACTTCCCGCACGACTCCCCAGAACACGTACACCCACGGCCACCACGAGTCGGTGCTCCGCTCACACCGATCGCGCACCGTCGAGAACTCGGCGGCATACCTGCTGCCGCGTCTCTCCGCCGGTCAGAGTGTCCTGGACGTGGGCTGCGGACCCGCCACCATCACCGTCGGCCTGGCCGAGCGAGTGGCGCCGGGCACGGTGACCGCGGTGGAGATCACCGCCGACGTGCTGAAGCTGGCGCAGGAGGAGGTGGCCGCCCGCGGCACCGCCAACATCCGGTTCGCGGTCACCGACGTCCACTCCTTGGACTTCCCCGACGACAGCTTCGACGTCGTGCACGCGCACCAGGTGCTGCAGCACGTCGCGGATCCGGTGCTGGCGCTGAAGGAGATGCGGCGAGTGTGCAAGCCCGGCGGCCTGGTCGCCGTGCGGGACGGCGACTACGGAGGGTTCCGCTGGTTCCCGGAGGAGCCGGGTCTGGACACGTGGCTGGCGGCGTATCAGAGCCTGGCGATCTCCAACGGCGGCCGTCCCGACGCCGGGCGGCGGCTGCGCAGTTGGGCGCTGGCCGCCGGCTTCCCGGCCGAGAACATCACGGCCACCGCCTCGTCGTGGGTGTTCGCCGACGACGCCGAGCGGGCGTGGTGGGCAGACCTGTGGGCGGACCGCACCACGAAGTCCTCGACCGCCGAACAGTACGTCGCCAAGGGCATCGCCACCGAGCCGGAACTGCAGGCGATCGCCGAGGCGTGGCACGCGTGGTCACGGCACCCTGACGCGATCTTCATCGTCGGCCATGGCGAGCTGGTATGCGTGGCCTGATACCGGTTGTCCTGCTGGAAGTCCGCTCTATTACGCCGGAAGACAGCACTTTTCGAACCCCGAACCATTCTGAGTCCTGACATCTCGGAAATCCGCCCGATCCTCTCGTATCGCGAGAGGATCGGGCGGTTGTCGTAGGCGCCGTGTTCGCATTCTCGTCAAGGGTTCAGCCCCTCGCATTCAACGTCCTGCGGCGCTTTAGAAAGGGTTCTCGCATATAAGCCGGGATTCTGGGGTACCGAACGGTCCGAGAACCGCTCAATGCCTTGCGATGTAGTCCCTCCGACACGCCACAAGCGTGCCCCTACCCCGGGAGCTCACGAAGCCATGGGCCCTTTCCTGCTGCGCAGGATCGCCAACTACCTGGTGCTGATCGCTCTGGCCACGTGCCTGGGCTATCTGCTCGCCGCGGCGAGCCTGAACCCGCGCGAGCACTTCGCGCAGCGCCAGCCGCCCCCGCCGGCCGCGGTGGTGGACGCCACGCTGGACCAGCTGAACCTGAACGACAAGACGCCGCTTCCGGAACGGTTCGGGCACTGGGCCGGCGGCGTGCTGACCGGGGACCTGGGCCACACCATCGACGACACACCGGTGTCGGCGGAGATGGGGCGCCGGGCCGGAGTGACGCTGCGGCTGGTCCTCATCGGCACCACGACCGGGGCGCTGGCCGGCGTCGCAGTCGGCTTCCTGTCGGCGCTGCGGCAGTACAAGCCGTCGGACCACGCCGTCACCTTCCTGTCCTTCCTGGTGCTGTCCACGCCGGTGTTCCTGCTGGCGGTGCTGCTGAAGATCGGGGCGGTCAAGGTCAACCAGGCCGCGGGCACCACGCTGTTCCCCTACACCAACGAGACCACGCCGGGCCTGTCCGGCGGCTGGTTCCACCATCTCACCGACCGCGCCCAGCACCTGGTGGTGCCGACGCTGTCGCTGATGCTGGGGCAGGCCGCGCTGTTCAGCCGGTATCAGCGCT
The DNA here is from genome assembly GCA_013362315.1 of Catenulispora sp. Lineage (GTDB taxonomy): Bacteria > Actinomycetota > Actinomycetes > Streptomycetales > Catenulisporaceae > Catenulispora. Next base: position 6,206 of record JABFWL010000156.1, read on the forward strand.
CGGCGATGCTGGACGTGCTCGGCGCCGACTACATCCGCACCGCGCGCGCCACCGGGATGCGGCGCGGCCCGGCGCTGGTGAAGCACGGCCTTCGCACGGCCCTGATACCGATGGCGACGTTGTTCGCCTACCAGATGGGGCTGCTGCTGACCGGGGTGACGTTCACCGAGAAGATCTTCGGCTGGCACGGGATGGGTGAGTGGTTCGTGGATGCGATCAACCGCGCCGACGTGAACGCGGTGGCGGCGATGGTGCTGTTCACGGCGGTGCTGGTGCTGATCGCCGGGCTGGTCTCGGATGTGGCGCACGCGCTGCTCGACCCGCGGGTGCGGGTGTGATGGCCGCGGCGGGGACGGAGTTCGTGGTCGCCGAGGACGACCCGGGTGTGGTGGCGGGCTCCGGCCCGGCCGAGCCGGTGGCGCTGGGCCGGGGGCGGATCGTGCTGCGCCGGTTCCTGCGACGCAAGCTGGCGGTGGCCGGGCTGGTGCTGCTGGTCCTGATGTTCCTGCTGGCCTTCGTCGGCCCGTATCTGGACTCCTGGGACTACAAGGAGAAGGACTATGACAGCTTCCTGACTGGGCCTTCGGCCTCGCACTGGTTCGGCACGACGCAGATCGGGTCGGACGTGTACGCGCAGACGTTGCGCGGGCTGCAGAAGTCGCTGGTGATCGGGCTGCTGGCGGCGGTGCTGTCGACCGGGGTGGCCGCGGTGGTGGGCGCGGCGGCCGGGTACTTCGGCGGCTGGACCGACCGGGTGCTGATGTGGTTCGTGGACCTGCTGCTGGTGCTGCCCTCGTTCCTGATCCTGGCGATCTCCTCGCCGCTGTTCCACG
>JABFWL010000728.1 GCA_013362315.1 Catenulispora sp.
CACCGGCAAGCTGCCGGTCGTGCTGTTCACCGCCGGCGGCATCGCCACCCCGGCCGACGCCGCGATGATGATGCAGCTCGGCGCCGAGGGCGTGTTCGTCGGCTCCGGCATCTTCAAGTCCGGCGACCCCGAGAAGCGCGCCAAGGCCATCGTCGAGGCCACCACCCACTTCGACGACGCCGACCTGATCGCCAAGGTCTCCCGCAACCTCGGCGAGGCCATCGTCGGCATCAACCTCGACACGCTGTCGGACTCGCAGCGCTACGCGAACCGCGGCTGGTAAGGGACACGGCACCGTATGACCGACAAGACGATCGGCGTGCTCGCGCTGCAAGGCGACTTCCGCGAGCACGCCGCGTCCCTGAAGGCGATCGGCCAGAACCCGGTCCTGGTGCGCCGCCCGCACGAGCTCGAACAGGTCGACGCCCTGATCGTCCCGGGCGGGGAGTCCACCGCGATGTGGAAGCTCGCCGCCACGGCCGAGATGTTCGAGCCGGTCCGCAAGCGGGTCGCCGACGGCATGCCGGTCTTCGGCACCTGCGCCGGCATGATCATGATGGCCGACCGGATCGTGGACGCCGCGGCCGGCCAGCAGACCTTCGGCGGCCTGCCGATCACCGTGCGCCGCAACGCTTTCGGCCGGCAGACCGAGTCCTTCGAGGAGCCGATCGCCTTCGAGGGCGTGGGCGAACTGACCGGGGTGTTCATCCGCGCGCCGTGGGTGGAGAGCGTCGAGGACGGTGTCGAGGTGCTGGCTCGCGTCACGAGCGGCCCGGCCACCGGTAGGATCGTCGCGGTCCGGCAGGGCAGTCTGCTGGCGGTGTCCTTCCATCCGGAGCTGACGACCGACTACCGCGTGCACGAATACTTCGTCGCGATGGTGGAGTCAGCCTGAATGAAATTTTCGTAGTTAGGGAGCAGGGGTAATGTCCGGCCACTCCAAATGGGCGACCACCAAGCACAAGAAGGCGGTCATCGACGCCAAGCGCGGCAAGCTGTTCGCCCGGCTGATCAAGAACATCGAGGTCGCGGCGAAGACCGGCGGCGGAGATGTCACAGGCAACCCCACGCTCTTCGACGCGGTGCAGAAGGCCAAGAAGAACTCGGTCCCGGCCGACAACATCGACCGCGCCATCAAGCGCGGCTCCGGAGCCGAGGCCGGCGGCGCCGACTGGCAGACCATCATGTACGAGGGCTACGGCCCGAACGGCGTGGCGGTCCTCATCGAGTGCCTGACCGACAACCGCAACCGCGCCGCCTCCGAGGTGCGGGTGGCCATGACCCGCAACGGCGGCTCGATGGCCGACCCCGGCTCGGTGTCCTACCTGTTCACCCGCAAGGGCGTGGTCATCGTGCCCAAGGCCGGGGCGCTGAGCGAGGACGACATCCTGGAGTCGGTGCTGGAGGCCGGCGCCGAGGAGGTCAACGACCTCGGCGAGGCCTTCGAGGTGGTCAGCGAGGCCGGCGACCTGATCCCGGTGCGCACCGCCCTGCAGGGCGCCGGCATCGACTACGAGTCGGCCGAGTCCTCCTTCCTGCCCTCGGTGCAGGTGCCGCTGGACGAGGACGGCGCGCGCAAGGTGTTCCGGCTCATCGAGGCCCTGGAGGACAGCGACGACGTGCAGAACGTTTACGCGAACTTCGACGTCTCGGACGAGATCATGGAGAAGATCGACGCCTGATCGCCGGGCGGCGCGCGAATTCTTCCGCCATAAGGGCTCGAACCTGTTGTCGTGGTTCGAGCCCTTATATTCTTGCCGCCATGGAGATCGTCGAGCACAGCCCAGCGGACGGCATATACGCCCCGGTGGGCGGCGAATACGCGCACGCCGCCGAAGTGCGCAATCCCACGCGCTTCCTCTACACCTCGGGCACCATGGGCCTGGACCCGGAAGGTGTGGCCGGAAAGGACATCAAAGCCCAGATCAGCCTGGTCTGGGACAACCTGCGCCGGCTGCTGGCCGCCGCGGACATGACCGTGGACAACGTGGTCCGGGTCGTGCAGTACATCCGCGATGTCGAATACGACGAGCCGGTGACCCGGGCGCGGGTGGACGCCCTCGGCGGCCGGCTGGTGCCCACGATCATGATGTGCGCGCAGACGCTGGTGCCGGAGTGGCTCGTCGAGGTGGAGATCATCGCCGCCGCATGAGTCCTTCTCTACTACAAATGTCGGCTTCGCCGACGGCTCAGATCGGCTGAGCCCCCTTCTCTACTACAAATGTCGGCTTCGCCGACGGCTCAGATCGGCTGAGCCCCCTTGCCGCAGCCCCCGTATCCGGGTTCCATACAAGCCGTTCCGAACAAGCCGGGTCCGCTCTACGCGGCCCGGCTTCGTCGTTCTGTCCTCCGGCGCGGATAGGCTGACCGCCGAAGAGAACTGCTGTTTCAGCGAAACTTTCACCGGAGGGCCGTCTCAGGCGGCTCAGCCGACAGTTTTTATGGAAAACACAGAGAGGCCGGGCGCGCGTGCGGGTGTTGGGGGTCGATCCGGGGTTGACCCGGTGCGGCGTGGGCGTGGTCGAGGGCACGCCCGGACGGCCGTTGACCCTGGTCGGCGTCGGTGTGGTGCGCACCCCGGCCGATGAGGACCTGTCGCGGCGGCTGCTGCGGATCGAGGCCGGGCTGGAGGAGTGGTTCGAGGAGTACCGCCCGGAGGCGGTGGCCGTCGAACGGGTCTTCAGCCAGCACAACGTGCGCACCGTCATGGGCACCGCGCAGGCCAGCGCGGTGGCGATGCTGGTGGCCGCGCGCCGTGGGCTGCCGGTGGCGCTGCACACGCCCAGCGAGGTCAAGGCCGCGATCAGCGGCTCCGGCCGCGCGGACAAGGACCAGGTGGCCGCGATGGTGGCCCGGGTCCTGCGGCTGACCGAGCCGCCGAAACCGGCCGACGCCGCCGACGCGGCGGCCCTGGCGATCTGCCACATCTGGCGCGGCACCGCGCAGAACCGGCTGGCCGCGGCCATCGCGAATCAGAGAATGAAGTGAAGTGAACAAATGATCGCCTTCGTTTCCGGCCCTGTGGCCTCCGTGAACCCGACCAGCGCCGTGGTGGAGGTCGGGGGCGTCGGCATGCTCGTGCACTGCGGACCGTCCACGCTGGCCGGGCTGAGTGTCGGCGAGCCGGCGAAGCTGTTCACCGCGCTCGTGGTGCGGGAGGACTCGCTGACGCTCTACGGCTTCGCCACCGACGACGAGCGGGCGGTCTTCGAGCTCCTGCAGACCGCCAGCGGCATCGGCCCCAAGGTGGCGCAGGCGATGCTGTCGGTCCACGCCCCGGACACGCTGCGGATGATCTTCATGACCGGCGACGAGGCGGCGCTGACCCAGGTCCCCGGCATCGGCAAGAAGGGCGCCCAGCGCCTGCTGCTGGAGCTCAAGGAACGGCTCGGGCCGCCCACCGGCGCGGTGCCCGGCCAGGCGCAGAACGGCTGGTCGCGCGCCGGCCTGGGCTCCTGGCGGATCCAGCTGCTGGAGGCGCTGACCGGGCTGGGCTGGTCGGCGCGGGAGGCCGACGACGCGGTGCACGCCGTCGCGCCGCTGGCCGCCGAGCAGGAGGCGGCCGGGCAGACTGTGCAGCTCGGCCCGCTGCTGAAGGCGGCGCTGCGGACGATGAAGAAGTAGCCGCCCCGCAGTTCGTCACCGCGTCCTGACACGATGGATGCCGAGCCGTAGTCAGCCATATTTAAGTCCTATCTAGGAGCGCCGCCGCCGTGGAACAGGAAACCGAACGCCTCGTCTCCGGCAGCGCCGTCACCGGCGACGCCGAGGAGCAGGCGGCCGAGGCGGCGCTGCGGCCCAAGCGGCTGGCCGAGTTCGTCGGCCAGCCCAAGGTGCGTGACCAGCTCTCGCTGGTGCTGGACGCGGCGCGGCTGCGCGGTGCGGCGCCGGACCACGTGCTGCTGTCCGGGCCGCCGGGGCTCGGCAAGACCACGCTGTCGATGATCATCGCCACCGAGCTGGCGGTGCCGATCCGGATCACCTCCGGGCCCGCCATCCAGCACGCCGGCGACCTGGCGGCCATCCTGTCCTCGCTGGCCGAGGGCGAGGTGCTGTTCCTCGACGAGATCCACCGCATGTCCCGGCCGGCCGAGGAGATGCTCTACATGGCGATGGAGGACTTCCGGGTCGACGTCATCGTCGGCAAGGGCCCCGGCGCCACCGCGATCCCGCTGGACCTGCCGCCGTTCACGCTGGTCGGCGCCACCACCCGCTCCGGGCTGCTGCCGGCGCCGCTGCGCGACCGCTTCGGCTTCACCGCGCACCTGGAGTTCTACTCACCGGCGGACCTGGAGTACGTCGTCAACCGCTCGGCCCGGCTGCTGGGCGTGCGCATCGACCCCGACGGTGCCCGGGAGATCGCCGGCCGCTCCCGGGGCACCCCGCGGATCGCCAACCGGCTGCTGCGCCGCGTGCGGGACTACGCCGAGGTGAAGGCGGACGGCGCGGTGACGGTGGAGATCGCCCGCGCCGCCCTGGACGTCTACGAGGTCGACGAGCGCGGCCTGGACCGGCTGGACCGCGCGGTGCTGCACGCCCTGCTGAGGCTGTTCGGCGGCGGCCCCGTAGGGCTGTCCACGCTGGCGGTCGCGGTGGGTGAGGAGGCCGAGACGGTCGAGGAGGTCGCCGAGCCGTTCCTGGTCCGCGAGGGCCTGCTGGCCCGCACGCCGCGCGGCCGGATCGCGACCGCCGCGGCGTGGGCGCATTTCGGGCTCAGCGCCCCGTGACCGGCCGATCCCGTCCAGCATCCGGACGAGATCGGACGAAGGGGGCGAATTGCCTGCTGCTCATTCGTCACAAGGTGCTCACCAGGCGACTTGACGCCCGCCGGACGCAGGCGGTTCACAAGTTCCGGATGATTTCGACTACGTTAAGTCACGGGAACCGGCCGTAGGCCCCGGGCCGTTGTTCGGGGCGTACCCACTCGCATAAACTCCGCGAGTCGGGCGGTGCCCCCCACCGCCTACCAGCGACCTCCCGGCCCGGCGCCGGCGGTCTCAACCAAGGACCAGCGACACCTATGGGATCTCCCGTCTTCCTGATCTGGATCGTCCTGATCGGGGCCATGTTCTACTTCATGATGATCCGGCCGCAGAAGCGCGCCCGGCAGCAGCAGGTGGACATGCTCCAGCACCTGCAGCCCGGCGCCGAGGTGCGGACCACCGCCCAGATCATGGGCACGGTGGTCGAGGTCGGCGACGACTGGGCCATCGTGGAGACCACCCCCGGCACCCGCATCAAGTTCGGCAAGCCGGCCATCGTCGGCATCATCATGCCGGACGAGGAGGAGGCGCCGACGCCCGGGGGGATCGGCGACGCCCCGGCCGACGAGACCGAGACGACCAAGGTGACCGACGCGGCCGACGCGGCCGAGACCCACTCGGTCCGGGACGCGGTGCCGGCCGAGGCCGCCGAGGACTCCGCGGACCTGGCCGACAAGGCCTCGGTCGAGGACGCCAAGGACGCCGAGCCGGCGGCCAAGCCGTAGCGCCGCCGCCAGGGGAGGCCTTCAGCAAGACAGAAGGCTTCTTCAGTGAAAACCTGTAAGGTCGCACCGCCGCCCCGGAACGTGAACCCGTCCTGAGGCGGCGGGCGGCGTGGGGTGTACCCGACGCGCGACGCCGGTGTACGTACGACACGACACGAAGAGACGGACGAATCCCTTGGCCGGATCGAAGGCTCCGCGGTCCAGGAACCGCAAGACGAGCCCATGGACTCCCTTGACGGTGCTGGCCGCCATCATCATGGCCCTGGTGGGCACCATGATCGGCACCGGGCACCGCACGCCGCAGCTCGGCATCGACCTGGCCGGCGGCACCACCATGACGATGACCGCCAAGGGCGGCACCCCTTCGGCCGGCGACATGGACACCGCGCTGCAGATCATGCGCAACCGCGTCAACGGCCAGGGCGTGTCCGAGGCCGAGGTGACCAAGCAGGGCTCCAAGGCGCTCGAGGTCGACCTGCCCGGCAAGAACTCCTCGGACCTGCTGAAGCAGCTGGGCCAGACCGCGAAGCTGTACTTCCGCGTCGTGGTGCCGGACCCCTCGCAGTTCGGCGTCGCCCCGCGCACCAGCCCGGCGCCGGCCGCGGCGGCCCCCAGCACGCCGTCCAGCAGCCCGTCGGGCTCGGCGACGCCGTCGGGCTCGGCCACTCCCTCCGGCTCGGCCACCGGCGCCACCACGCCGTCGTCGCCGGCGACCGGATCGAGCACCAAGGCCGGCGGCACCCCGACGTCCGCGGCCACCGGCGCCAGCAGCAGCCAGCACCGGGTCGCCGACGCCGGTCTGAAGGCGGCGGACACGCCGACCACGACGCCGAGCGGCGGCAGCACCCCGGCCTCGCCGTCCGGCACCGCCACCGCGAGCCCGAAGCCCTCCGGCTCCACAACGCCCTCGGCGAACCCGTCCTCGGCTCCCAGCACCCCGGCCGCGCCCAGCTCCTCGGCCCCGCCGGCGAAGGCCGCGGACGGCACCCCCAAGGAGACCACGCCGAGTGCGGCGGCTCTGCAGCTGTACTCGCAGATCGACTGCACCAGGCCGCCGACGGACCTGGGCAGCCGGTTCACCGCGGCGCAGTTCTCGGTCGGGTGTGACTTCACCTCGCACATGCCCTACCTGCTCGCGCCGGCCGACGTCGACGGCAAGGACCTGACCGGCGCCTCGGCCAACGCCGAGCAGACCGGCGGCCAGAACGCCGTGCTGACCGGCGCCTGGGAAGTCGACCTGTCCTTCAACAGCAAGGGCGCCAAGGCCTTCGGCGACGTCACCACGGAGCTGTACCAGAACCAGGGGATGTTCGCGGTCGACCTGGACGGCACCGTCTACAGCGCGGCGACCGTGCAGAACCCGATCACCGACGGCAACGCCCGGATCACCGGCAAGTTCAGCCAGAAGCAGGCCGAGGACCTGGCCAACGTGCTGAAGTACGGCGCGCTGCCGATCACCTTCGACCAGGGCGACGTCTCGCAGATCTCGGCCTCGCTGGCCGGCAACCAGCTCACCGCC
>JABFWL010000121.1 GCA_013362315.1 Catenulispora sp.
CATCCGGCCTGACCGAGCCGCCGGCGCTGGCCTGGCTGATCTCGGCCCGCTCCCCCGCCGCGCTGCGTGCGCAGGCCGGACGGCTCGCCGAGTACCGCACCGCGCATCCCGACGGCGACCCGGCGGCCGTCGCCCACGCCCTGATCGGCGGGCGCGCGCTGCTCGAACACCGCGGCGTGGTGGTCGGGTCCGCCGCCGACCTGGAGCGCGCGCTGGCCGCCCTGCACGCCGACCAGCCCGCTCCCGGTCTGGTCACCGGCCCGGCCGCCGGAGCCGTCCGCCGTCCGGGCAAGACAGTGTTCGTCTTCCCCGGCCAGGGCTCGCAGTGGGCCGGTATGGGCCGGGAACTGCTGGAGTGCTCGCCGGTGTTCCGCGAGGCCTTCCTGGCTTGCGCGGACGCGATCGGTGAGCATGTGGACTGGTCGGTGCTCGACGTGCTGCACGGCGACCGCGGCGGCCCCGGGCTGGACCGCGACGATGTGGCGCAGCCGCTGCTGTTCGCGGTCATGGTGGCGCTGACGCGGCTGTGGGAGTCGGCGGGCGTGCGGCCCGACGCGGTAGTCGGGCACTCCCAAGGCGAGATCGCCGCCGCGCACGTGGCCGGCGCGCTAACACTGCCGGACGCCGCCCGGATCGTGACCCTGCGCAGCCGCGCCGTCAGCACCCTGGCGGGCACCGGCGGCATGGCGTCGGTGGCGCTCGGCGCCGACGAGGCGACCCGCCGGCTGCGGCCCTGGTCGGGCGCTCTGGCGATCGCCGCCGTGAACAGCCCGGTGTCGACCGTGATCTCCGGCGACGCGGCCGCGCTCGAGGAGGCGCTGGCCGCGCTGGAAGCAGAAGAGGTGCGGGTCCGCCGCATCCCGGTGACCTACGCGTCCCATTCCCCGCATGTGGAGTCGCTGCGTAAGGAGATCGTCAAGGGTCTGGCGGGCATTTCGCCGCGCCGCGCCGATCTCGCTTTCCACTCCACCGTCACCGGCGGCCGGTTCGACACCGCCGGGCTGGACCCGGAGTACTGGTTCGAGAACCTGCGGCGCACGGTGCTGTTCGAACCGGCGGTGCGGGGGCTGCTCGACGCCGGACACACGACGGTGGTCGAGATCAGCGCGCATCCGCAGCTCACGGTCGGCATTCAGGACACCGCCGAGCAGGCGCGGCCGGAGCGGCCGGTGATCGTCGGCGGGACGCTGCGCCGCGAGGCGCCGCAGTGGCAGCAGTTCCTGCTGTCGGCCGCGGAACTGCATGTGCGGGGCGCGCGCGTGGACTGGGCCGCGCTGACTCCGCCACCACGCTCGGCGGACCGGCCGGACCTGCCGACGTACGCGTTCCAGCGCGAGAACTACTGGCTGCAGGCGCCGCGCGCGGCGACGCGCCCGGCGGATCTCGGTCTGGACGCGGCCGGCCATCCGCTGCTCGGCGCGGCCGTGGAACTGGCCGACGAGCGGGGCGTGGTGTTCACCGGCCGGCTGTCGACGCGGAGCCATCCGTGGCTCGCCGAGCATGTCGTCGGGGAGAGCATCGTGGTCCCCGGCGCGGTGCTGGTGGAGCTGGCCGCGCACGCCGGCCACCGGCTGGGCTGCGGCCGGATCGAGGAGCTGACGCTGACCGCGCCACTGCTGCTGGCGCCCGGTGCCGGACTCCAGATCCAGCTGGCCTTCGGCGGTCCGGACGCGGAGCAGCGCCGCGAGGTCACCGTGCACGCGCGGCCCGACGACGGTGCAGGCGGCGACGCGGGCGACGGTCCCGGCTTCGGCGAGGACGAGCGGCCGTGGTCGCAGCACGCCACCGGCACCCTCGGCCCGGACCGTCCCGCGCCGCCCGCCGCGACGGCGGCGTGGCCGCCGCCCGGTGCCGAACCGATTCCGGTCGACGACCTCTACGAGCGCCTGGCCGAGCACGGATTCCGCTACGGGCCCCGATTCCAGGGCGTGCGGGCGGCCTGGCGGGCCGACGACGCGATCTGCGTCGAGATCGAGCTGCCCGAGGGCGCGGATCCGGACGGCTTCGGGATCCATCCGGCCTTGCTGGACGCGGCCCTGCACCCGGCGGCGCTGACCGGCGGGGCGGAGGAAGGCGCGCGCCTGCCGTTCGTGTGGAGCGGCGTCAGCCTGTGGGCGGCCGGTGCGACCGCGCTGCGCGTGACGCTTCGCGGGGAGCAGGCGTACGAGCTGCACGCCGCGGACGCGACCGGCACGCCGGTGCTCGCGGTGGAGCAGTTGGTCCTGCGCCCGACGGTCGGCACGGACCTGGTCGCCGGCGGCTCGGGCAGCCGGGACCAGGTGTTCCGGGTGGAATGGGTGCCGGCGCAGCAGGAGGCGGCGACGCCGACGCCGTGGGCGTGGCTCGGGACGGCGACCCTGGGCGGCGATTCCGGCGCCGGAGTGGACCGCTACGACGACATGGCGGCGTTCGCCGACGCTGTCGAGGCCGGGGAGGTATCGCCCGCCACGACTGTGTTCGTGCTTTGCGATGAGGGTGCGGAAACCGAGACCGCCGCGCAGATCCGCGCCGTGGTCCAGCAGACCCTGGAGCTGCTCCAGCAGTGGCTCGCCGACGCCCGGCTGGCCGATGCGCGCCTGGTGCTCGTCACTCGCGACGCGGTGGCCACCCGGCCCGGCGAGGCGGTTCGGAGCCTGGCCGGCGCGGCGGTCCGGGCTCTGGTGCGCAGCGCGGGCAATGAGCATCCGGGGCGGTTCGCCGTGCTCGACCTCGACGACGTGGCCGCCGATCCGGGCCGGCTGACCGGCGGCGAAGCGGAGCTGGCCGTGCGGGACGGTCAGGTGCTGGTCCCCCGGCTGGCCCGGGCCGGCGCCGGCCCGGCCCTGCGGCTGCCCGCCGACGGTTCGCCGTGGCGGCTCGCCGTACCGCCGAACGGCAATCTCGACGACGTCGCCACCGAGCCGTGGCCGAGGGCGGCGGCGCCGCTGGGGCCCGGCGAGGTGCGGGCGGCGCTGCGGGCCATCGGCCTGAACTTCCGCGACGTCATGATCGGCATGGGGGTCATCGACGACCCCCGCGGCCTCGGGGGCGAGGGTGCGGGCGTGGTCCTGGAAGTCGGCACGGACGTCAAGGATCTGCGCCCCGGGGACCGAGTCATGGGCCTGTTCGACGGCGCCGGACCCACGGCGATCGCCGACCGGCGCTGGATCACCCCCATGCCGCTGGACTGGGGATTCGCGCAGGCGGCAACAATGCCGGTCGCGTTCCAGACCGCGTACTACGGTCTGCACGATCTGGCCGGGCTGAAGGCCGGTGAGCGGATCCTGATCCACACCGCCACCGGCGGCGTCGGACAAGCCGCCCTGCAACTGGCTCGACACTTCGGCGCCGAGGTGTTCACCACCGCGAGCCCCGCCAAGTGGCCGGTACTGCACGACCTAGGCGTACCCGCCGACCACATCGCCTCCTCCCGCACCCTGGACTACGAAACAGCATTCCGCGCCGCCACCGGCGACGCCGGCTTCGACGTCGTCCTGAACTCCCTGGCCGGCGAGCACACCGACGCCTCACTGCGGCTGCTGAAACCCGGCGGCCGGTTCGTCGAAATGGGCAAGACCGACCTGCGCGACCCCCAGACCGTGCGCCAGGACGTGTCCTACCTCCCCTTCGACATCCTCGACGCCGGATCCGACCGGATCCAGGCGATGCTCGCCGAGCTGACGGCGCTGTTCGCCCAAGGGAGTATCAGCCTGCTGCCGACCGCGACCTACGACATCCGTCAGGCCGGTGCGGCACTGCGCACACTGAGCCAGGCCCGCCACACCGGCAAACTCGCGCTCACCCTGCCGACACCGCTGAACCCCGACGGGACCGTCCTGATCACCGGCGGCACCGGCACCCTGGGCGCCCTCACCGCCCGACACCTGGCCGAACACCACGGTGCTCGAAACCTGCTCCTGGTATCCCGCCAAGGACCGGACGCCCCCGGCGCACCGGAGCTCAAAACGGAACTCACCGAACTCGGGGCCGCGACCACCATCGCCGCCTGCGACACGTCCGACCGGAACGCCCTGGCCGCGCTCCTGGCCACCGTCCCCGATGAGCACCCCCTCACCGCCGTCATCCACTCGGCCGGCGCTATCGACGACAGCCTCGTCAGCGCCCTGACCCCGGAGCAGCTCGACAAGGTCCTGCGACCCAAGATCGACGCCGCGCAGAACCTGTCTGAACTCACCGAGAACCACGACCTGTCGGCTTTCATTCTTTACTCCTCCGCCGCCGCCACCTTCGGCGCGCCCGGCCAAGCCAACTACGCCGCCGCCAACGCCTACCTCGACGCCCTCGCCCACCACCGCCGCGCCACCGGCCGCCCGGCCCAATCCCTGGCCTGGGGCCTGTGGGAGCAGGCCAGCAGCCTGACCGGGCATCTGGACACCGCCGACCACGACCGGCTCGGGCAGCTCGGCATGCTGCCGCTCGCGAGCGACCACGCCCTGCGGCTGTTCGACGCGGCGCTCGCCGACGGCTCACCGCTGCTGCTCGCCGCGCATCTGGACAGCGCCGCGCTGCGCAACCGCGACGCCGAGGAGCTGCCGCCGCTGGTGCGCGGACTCGTCCGCGCACCGAGGCGCAGAGCCGCCGTCGACAAGAGCCCCGAGGTCCTGACGAGCCGGCTGCGGGCCCTGCCCGGCCCGGAACGCCCCGACTTCGTCCTGAACCTGATCACGGCGCACGCGGCCGCAGTACTGGCGCACAGCAGCCCCGACGGAGTCGTCCCGGACGCCACGTTCCGCGATCTGGGATTCGACTCGCTCACCGCTGTGGAGCTGCGCAACCGGCTTGCCGCCGCCACTGGGCTGCGGCTGGGCGCGACCCTGGTGTTCGACCATCCGACGCCCGCCGCCCTGGCCGCGCACCTGCTGGGCACCTTGGAGGCCGCCGACGCCGACGCCACCGGCGACGGCGGCGCGGGCAACAGCGACGGCGCGCAGGCCGCCCTCGGCGATCTGGACCGCTTCGACGCCGGACTGGCCGCGCTTTCCGCGGACTCCGAGACCTTCGACAAGGTTCTGACCCGGCTGCGGGCCGTGGTCCGCAGGGCCGAGAACCGGGCCGTCGCCGGACGCCGCGACGCCTGGCCCCCCGCCGGGTCCGGCGCCGGGTCCGATGCCCCGTCCGGCGCCGCGCCGGGGACGGACCTCGCGCTGGCCACCGACGACGAACTGTTCGCGGCGCTCGACGACGAGTTGGGAACCGCATGACGCCACCGTCCGCAGCCTCGCCGGAAAGCCGGCCCGCCGGGGGCAACCCGACCGCTTGGGGAGACCAGAACGCCATGGCAGACCAGACCGTCCCGGGTACCGAGGACAAGCTCCGCGACTACCTCCGGCGCGCCACCGCCGACCTGAAGTCGGCGCGGGCCCGCGTCCGTGAGCTGGAGGCCGGGGCGCGGGAGCCGATCGCGATCGTCGGCATGGCGTGCCGCTTCCCCGGCGGCGTGGCGTCGCCGGAGGACCTGTGGCGGCTGGTCGCCGCCGGCGGCGACGCCGTCACGCCGTTCCCTGAGGGCCGGGGCTGGGATGTGGCGGCGCTGTACGATCCGGACCCCGACCGGCCCGGCACCACCTACTCCACCGACGGCGGGTTCCTGCCCGAGGCGGACGGCTTCGACGCCGACTTCTTCGGCATCAGCCCCCGGGAGGCGGTGGCCACCGATCCGCAGCAGCGGCTGCTGCTGGAAACCGCGTGGGAGACGGTGGAGCGGGCCGGGATCGACCCGAGCACGCTGCGGGGCAGCGCCACCGGCGTGTTCGCCGGGCTGATCGCCCAGCGCTACGGGCCGCGCAGCGTCCGGGACCTGGCGGGCATCGAGGGCCACGTCATGACCGGCGCCCTGGCGAGTGTCGCATCCGGCCGGGTCGCCTACGCGCTCGGGCTGGAGGGCCCGGCGGTCACGCTGGACACGGCCTGCTCCTCCTCGCTGGTCGCGGTGCACCTGGCGGCGCAGGCGCTGCGCGCCGGCGACTGCACCCTGGCGCTGGCCGGCGGCGTGACCGTGATGGCCACGCCGGACCTGTTCACCGAGTTCAGCCGGCAGCGCGGCCTGGCGCCCGACGGCCGCTGCAAGGCGTTCGCCGCCGGCGCCGACGGCACCGGCCTGGCCGAGGGCGTCGGGCTGGTGCTGCTGGAACGGCTCTCCGACGCCCGGCGCCACGGCCGCCGGATCCTGGCGCTGGTCACCGGCAGCGCCGTCAACCAGGACGGCGCGAGCAACGGCCTGACCGCGCCGAACGGCGCCGCCCAGCAGCAGGTGATCCGCGCCGCGCTGGACCAGGCCGGGCTCACGGCGCGCGAGGTGGACGCGGTCGAGGCGCACGGCACCGGCACCGTGCTCGGCGACCCCATCGAGGCCGAGGCGCTGCTGGCCGCCTACGGCCGCGAACACGGCCCGGACCGGCCGCTGTGGCTGGGCTCGATCAAGTCCAACATCGGACACACCCAGGCGGCGGCCGGGGTCGCCGGCGTGATCAAGATGGTCCAGGCGCTGCGGCACGGGACCCTGCCCGCGACCCTGCACCTGGACCGGCCGACCCCGCACGTCGACTGGTCGGCGGGGTCCGTCAGGCTGCTGACGGAGTCGGCGGAGTGGCCGGTAGGGGACCAGCCACGGCGGGCCGGGGTGTCGTCGTTCGGAATCTCCGGGACCAACGCCCATGTGATCCTCGAGGAGGCGCCACGGGCCGGCGCCGGTTCTGGTGCTGGCGCGGGCACTGGGACTGCAGCTGGAACCAGCACTGACACCAGTGCTGCCGACGGTTCGGTGGTCGGCACCGACACCGGTCCGCGCACCGACGCCACGGGCCTTCCCCTGATCTGGCGGGTCAGTGCCAAAAGCCCCGAGGCGCTGCGCGCGCAGGCCCGGCAGCTGGCCGACCACGTCGCCGCCGACCCCGGCCTGGATCCGGCCGCCACGGCCGCCGCGCTGGCCCGGACCCGCACCGCGTTCGAGTACCGGGCGGCCGTCGTGGGGACCGGCGCGGCCGACCTGGCGGCC
>JABFWL010000372.1 GCA_013362315.1 Catenulispora sp.
ACCTGCTGGACACCTCCGGCGAGGGCCTGGACATCACCGTCCACGACGACTTCGGCTTCTGGATCATGGACGGCGCCGACGTCTCCGCCGAGGCGCAGCTCTCGCTGGAGCACGCCAACGCCGCGGCGTACCCGACCAAGAAGCTGGAGTCGGTGCCCTCGGCGTACTGGACGCGCATCCGCGAGAAGGGCCACCTCCGCTGGGTCATGCCCCACGAGGAGGAGAAGCTGATGGACGCCTTGGCGCGCCTGCATGCCGCCAAGCAGTCCAGCCTCGGTGAGGGCACCCGCTACGTCGGCGCCTTCCGCGCCTGCGGCCTGGTCGTCCCGGTCTGGGACCTCCCCAAGGAGATGGAGGCTTCTGAGATCGAGAAGCCTGCCGCCGAGTTCGCCGAGCGGCTGGCCGAGGCGCTGGCCGACGAGACTCCGCTGAGCAACGAGGAGCGGCGAGCTCGGGCCGGACTGGTGAGCCGCCAGGTGACGCTGCGCTAAGCGTTTTCGGGCATAGCGTTCTCAGGTATAGCCGTCTTCAGACGTAGCAATCGCAGAAGCGCGGGAGTCCTTAGGGCTTCCGCGCTTCTGCGTCATACTCGCTGCTACCTGCGACTCAGTGCTGGTGCTTGCCTTGCTTGCCTCGCCGCCGGGTGAGGAGGTACAGCGCCGCGCCGCCACCGAGCCCGGTCACCGACAGCGCCGCCCACCACACCGACGGCCCGCCGCCGGTGCCGGTGTCCGACAGCGCCGCGGGCCGGCCGGCCGGCTGCATCGGGCCGTTTTCCGGCCCGTTCGCCCCGCCGCTGCCGCCGTGATGCTTCGAGTGGTGCGGGTGCGCAGCGGTGTGGCCGGTGGCCGGCGTTGATCCGACTGGGGCTGTCGGCGCGGCCGGCGGCCCGGTCGTGGGCGCCGTCGGGGTCGGTGTGCCGGTCGCGGGCGTCGGGCCGGTCGGGCTGGTCGGGCTGGTCGGTGTCATCGGGCTGGTCGGCGTCGCCGGTGTCGTCGGCAGCGTGCTGGTGCTGCTCGGCGGGGTCGGTGCCGAGTTCTCACACGTCGCCGAGACGTCCCCGAACCGCACCTTCTGCACCTGCCCGTTGAAGATCTCTTTGCCGCCCGCGTCGTAGAAGGTCCCTGCGATGGTCAGATCCAGATGCGCGTGTGCCGAGGTGACGCCGGCTGTCTGCACCGCCGGCGTCGCGGTGGTCGTGTAGGCGACCCGCAGGCTGCCGTGATCGACCCCTGTCACGCCGAGCTGCGCGCCGGTCACCGAGACCGCGGTGGTCTTGCCCGCCGGAATGGTCGTGCCCAGGACCTTCACCGCGTCCGCGTCGGCGTGGACGTAGGCCATCGCGGACGGACCTGTCGGCGGCGACGTGCACTCGGCGTAGGAGTCCAGCGATGCGATGGTGTAGAGCTGCTTGCCACTCGAGAAGCTCGCTGCCGCCGAGACCATCTGAGCCTTCGCCCAGTTCTTAACCGGATCCGCATGGGTCTTGGACTGCGCCGGCCCATTGATCGTGAGGTGTTTCAGCACGCCGTCAGGGTCCTGCGAGGTGTCCGCGGCGTTGTCGCCGCCGTTCTGCGCGAGGCCGCTGGTCGCGGCGGCCCCGTGGAATCCGCTCAAGCCCAGCGGGGGCACGGCGTCGGTGGTCAGGTTCACGAGCGTGCCGGTCGCCACGTTGGTGACCGCTTGTGCGGACTCGCTCGGGAGCACCAGTCCGGCGCCGGCGATCGCCACCCCGCCCGCGGACGCCGCCGCGGCCAGCAGGCCGGTGCGCCAGGGGCGGACCGCACCGTCAAGGCTGTCAAATGCCATGGCGGCCATGAAATCGCACGAACCGCGCGGCATCCGGCATTTCGAACACCGCGGTTTCGCGCCTCGAACAGATAGTTTTGCTTTGAACGACTTGGCATGGCTAAGGTGCTGAAAGCCCGGTCGCTGGTGCATCCCCCGTCGCCAGCGCCCGGGCGTCTATGCGCCTCGGCCGCTGCGGCCATTACTGAACGACCTTGCCGCGTTACGCGGCGCGCTACCGCACCGGACGCAGATACGCGTCCAGCATCTCCCCGAGTTCTTCCAACAGCCGGTCCATGGGCACCGGCCCGGCGGCCCGCGCGGAGATCACGAAAGACTGCGCCGTCAGCAGCACGGTCCGCGCTTGGAGCGCGACCGACCCGGGCCGGATCGACCCGTCCTCGTGGCCCTGCTCCAGCCGCACCGAGAGCAGGTCCAGCGCGTAGTGCTGAAGACCCCCGAACTCGCGCGTCAGGTACGGCAGCAGGAACTCGGCGTCGGAGTCCAGCATCTTGTGCATGAGCAGATCGCCGTGGAACGCCCGCACCACCTCGACGGTCCCGGTGACCAGCAGGTCGCGGCCGCTGCGGTCGGCGCCGGTGACCTCCTTGAGCCCGGCGTTGCGGCGCACGACGCGGATCAGCTGCCGGCCGAGGACTTCGGTCAGCAGCGTGTCGATGTCGGGGTAGCGGCGGTAGAGGGTCATCCGCGAGACGCCGGCCCGCCGCGCCACCTCGGCCAGGGTGGTGTTGCGCAGGCCCAGGTCCAGCAGCGCGCTCTGCGCGGCGTCCAGGATCTTGTCGTCGCTGTGTCGGCTGCGGTCCATCGTCCGTAAAGCTACATCTAGCATCGGGGGATGGGTCCCGAATCTGTCGCCGAGGTCACATCGAGTGACGTCATCGTTGTGATTCCGGCGTGGAACGAGGAGCAGCGGATCGCCGCCACTGTGCGCGCCGCGGCCGCCCTCGGCCGGGTCGTAGTGGTCGACGACGGCTCCCGCGACGCCACGGCGCGCCTCGCGCGCGAGGCCGGTGCCCAGGTCTTCACGGCGCGCAGGAATCGGGGCAAGGGCGCGGCGATGGCGTGGATCCGGTCTCCGCACGTGCCGAAGGCTCGCTACGTGCTGTTCCTGGATGCCGACTTGGAAGACAGCGCGGCTAACGCGGCTCCGCTCGTCGAAGCCGTCCGCTCTGGGGACTGCGATATGGCCATCGCCGTGCCGCCGCCGCAGCCGGGCGGCGGTCACGGTTTCGTCGTGCGGCTCGCCCGCGACGGCATCAAGCGGCTGACCGGCTTCGAGGCCACCGCACCGCTGTCCGGGCAGCGCTGCCTGACGTGGGATGCGGCTCAGGCCGTCCGGTACGCGCCGCGTTTCGGGGTCGAGGTCGGCCTCACGATCGATCTGCTCCGTGCCGGCTACCGCGTCGCGGAAGTACCCTCGGACCTGCGCCACCGCGTCACCGGCGCAGACTGGCGCGGCCAGCTACACCGGGCGCGCCAATACCGCGACGTCTGGTTGGCCCTGCTCTCGGCACGGGTCAGATCGGGGGTTGAATCATCGGGGGTTATATCACCGTCCCGGCGTCGCCGGAGTCGGTGACCACCGGCTTGCCCGCCGCGGCCCAGGCCTGCATCCCGCCGGTGACGTTGACCGCCTCGACGCCGTTCTGGCTCAGGTAGTCGGCCACCTGCGCCGAGCGGCTCCCGGCGCGGCAGATCACGTACACCGGACCCTCCGGCTCGCCGAGCTCCTCCTTGCGCGCCACGAACCCGGACATCGGGATGTGCTTCGCGTTCGGCGCGTGACCGGCCGCCCACTCGTCGTCCTCGCGGACGTCCAGCAGCAAGCCCCCCTCGGGCAGCGAGTTCACATCGGTGTTGGCGGCCATCGGCACTCCTCGGTTCTCGGGTCGGGACATCCATCAAAGCATTACGGAGCGGCCGTCCCGACCGGCTAGCCTTGGTCCATGATTGACCTGCGTCTCCTCCGCACCGACCCGGAGCGTGTCCGCGCCTCGCAGCGCGCCCGAGGTGAAGACCCCACTCTCGTCGACGCCCTCCTGTCCGCGGACGAGGCGCGCCGCGCCGCCGTCTCCCGCTTCGACGCCCTGCGGGGCGAGCAGAAGCTGCTCGGCAAGCAGATCCCGAAGGCCGCCGGCGACGACCGGGCCGCCCTGCTGGAGCAGGCCAAGAAGCTCGCCGACGACGTGAAGGCCGCCGAAGCCGAGCAGCACGAGGCCGACGCCGAGCTCAAGCGGCTGCAGCTGGCGCTGTCCAACGTCGTCGTCGATGGCGTCCCCGAGGGCGGCGAGGACGACTTCGTGCTGCTGGAGACCGTCGGGACCCCTCGCGACTTCACCGCCGACGGCTTCGAGCCGCGCGACCACGTGGAGCTCGGCAAGCTGCTCGGCGCCATCGACCTGGAACGCGGCGCCAAGGTCGGCGGCGCGCGCCAGTACTACCTCACCGGTGTCGGCGCGCTGCTGGAGATCGCGCTGATGAACATGGCCATGGCGCAGGCGACGAAGTACGGCTTCACTCCGATGATCACCCCGTCGCTGGTGAAGCCGGAGGCGATGGAGGGCACCGGCTTCCTCGGCCAGGCCGCCGAGAACGTCTACCACCTCGCCGACGACGACATGTACCTGGTCGGCACTTCGGAGGTGGCCCTGGCCGGCTACCACATGGACGAGATCCTGGACGCCGGCAAGCTGCCGCTGCGCTACGCCGGCTACTCCTCCTGCTACCGCCGCGAGGCGGGCAGCTACGGCAAGGACACCCGCGGCATCATCCGCGTGCACCAGTTCGAGAAGGTCGAGATGTTCTCCTACGTCGCGCCGGAGGACGCCGAGGCCGAGCACCAGCGCCTGCTGGAGTGGGAGAAGGAGTTCATCACCGCCCTGGAGATCCCGTTCCGGGTCATCGACGTCGCGGCCGGCGACCTGGGCAGCTCGGCGGCCCGCAAGTTCGACTGCGAGGCCTGGATCCCGACCCAGGGCAAGTACCGCGAGGTCACCTCGACCTCCAACTGCACCGAGTTCCAGGCCCGCCGCCTGCAGATCCGCATGCGCGGCGCCGCCGGCGTGCAGCCCCTGGCCACTCTCAACGGCACGCTGTGCGCCATGCCCCGGATGATCGTGGCGATCCTGGAGAACCACCAGAACGCCGACGGCTCGGTGACGGTGCCCCCGGCGCTGCGGCCGTACCTCGGCGGGCGCGAGAAGCTGGAGCCGGTCACGGGTTGAGAGGGCCGGGCTTATCGGACCGGAGTGCGACAGAATGCAAGCGGTGGCCGCCAACTCACTTGGACTGAGTCGGCGGCCGCCGCCGGTCTGGGCAACGCCGTTCTCACGCAACGCCGGTCTCCCGCGATGCCGGTCTTCTGCAATGCCGATCTCATGCAATAGTGCGATTGGCGGCTACGATTTGCCGATTCGATCTCAATTCCCTGTGACAACTCCCTGATCACCGGTTAGTCTCCCGAGCCGTCAGCAGTCTTCCCAGGACTGGACGTCGTAGCCATCGGGGGCTCACCCATGAGACGCAGAACACCCTCCTTGCTCACGGCCGTCGCGCTGGTGTCCGGTGTGGCCGCCGGAACGCTGGCCACGCAGCCGGCGCACGCCGCCGGGATCGCCGGGCCGTGCAGCAGCCAGAACAAGGAGACGCAGGCCGATCTCGGCATCTCGCCGCTGGGCGCGGTGGCGCCGGCGAACATCAGCATCGGCCTGGCGGGGAACACCATCGACGCGGCCCACGGCTGCACCGCGGTGCTGGACTTCGGTGACGGTCAGCACATCGATCTGAAGAACAACGCCACGGTCACGCACCTGTACCAGAAACCGGGCGACTACCGGATCACCCTGACCATGCACTGGCCCGGCTTCAGCCCGGCCATCGAGAGCGGCCACTTCCTGGCCGAGGGCGCGGCCGGTAAGGCGGACGTCGGCCGGATCTCCGGCAAGGACCGACTGGACACCGCCGTGCAGGTTTCCAAGAAGCAGTGGCTGCCCACCGACCCCAACAACTCATGGGGCCAGGCGCAGACCGCCGTCATCGCCACCTCGGTGAACTTCCCGGACGCGCTGGCCGGCGTGCCGCTGGCCGCCTACCGGCAGGGACCGCTGCTGCTCACCGACCCGGACGCCGGGCTCTACGGGCCGGCGAACGACGAGATCAACCGCATCGTGCCCAAGGGTCATACCGTCTACATCCTCGGCGGCTTCGCGGCGGTGCCGGCTTCGGTGGACGCGCAGCTGCTCAAGGAGGGCTACAAGGTCCACCGGTTCGCCGGCCGGGACCGCTTCGACACCGCCCTGCAGATCGCCAAGGACGGGATGGACAACCCGAAGACGGTCGTGGTCGCCACCGGCCGGCTGTTCCCCGACGCGCTGTCGGCCGGGCCGTTGGCCGCCGGGCCGCGCGCCACCGAGGAAGCCGGCAAGGAACCGCATCCCGCGGCAGTGGTGCTGACTGACGGCGCCGGCTTCTACGACGCGGCCACGGCCGCGTACGTGAAGAGCAAGCTCGGCACCGCGGACTGCCACGCGGTCACCGCGGTCGGCGGCGCGGCGGTGCAGGCCGTCGACGTGCTGGCCGGCGGCCAGTGCCACGACGACCTGGCCGGCGCCGACCGCTGGGAGACCTCCTCGAAGATCATGAAGCAGTTCCCGCGCGGCTACCTGATCGGCGTGGCCAGCGGCACGAACTTCGCCGACGCCCTGGCCGGCGGCGCGTTCGTGGCCAACCTCCAGCAGCCGCTGCTGCTGACCGATCCGTACAGCCTGCCCGACGCCATCGGCCCGTGGTTCAACGGCCTGGCGAGCGAGGACGGCGTCGCGGACGTCGACGTGTTCGGCGGCCCGAAGGCGGTCAGCGACCACGTGGGCAGTCAGATCATCGACGCGGCGCACACCGGGGAATACACGCCGGGGACCTGAAACGCCGAACGCTAGGCCGCGGGCATCCCGTTCTTCCACACCCTGTGGACGAGCGGGACGCCCGGTCGGTACGCGAGGTGGATGAAGCTCGGCGCGTCCAGGACCGCGAAGTCCGCGCTGGCGCCGACGCCGAGGTGGCCCACGTCGGTGCGTCGCAGGGCGCTGGCACCGCCCATCGTCGCCGCCCACAGCGCTTCGGCCGGCGACATCCGCATCTCCCGCACGGCCAGCGCGATGCAGAACGGCATC
>JABFWL010000110.1 GCA_013362315.1 Catenulispora sp.
AGGGCGCGCAGGCGGAGAACGTCCGCCCGCTGTAAGGGTTCCGCCTTTCGCGGCAGAAAAGTGAGCCGCATCCGGACGGTGTTCGACATGTGTTGGACAGTGGCCGGGTGCGGCTTTTTGGTGTGTCGGCGCGGCTTGGGATATTACGCCGCGCCGACAAAGCCCGCTATTAACGGGCTATTACACAAACCTCACAGGCCGCCCTGGTCCCGTCGGTAGAACGCCCAGGCGTCCTGCACCGTGCCGACCAGATCGGTGTGCTCCGGCTGCCAGCCCAGCTCCCGGCGCGCCCGCTCGGCCGAGGCCACCAGCCGGGAGGGGTCGCCGGCCCGGCGCGGCTGCTCCACGGCCGGAACCTCCTGCCCGGTGGCCTTGCGCACCGCCTCCAGCACTTCGTAGACCGAGAACCCGGTGCCGGTGCCGAGGTTGCAGATCAGGTGCTCGCCGCGCCGGGCCGCGCCGAGGGCCAGCAGATGCGCCTCGGCCAGGTCCCGGACGTGGATGTAGTCGCGGATCGCGGTACCGTCCGGCGTCGGGTAGTCGGTCCCGAACACCGAGGCCTGCGGCACCTTGCCCGCGGCCACGTCCAGCAGCCGCGGGATCAGGTGCGTCTCGACCTCGTGCCGCTCGCCCTGCGCGCCGTACGCGCCGGCGACGTTGAAGTACCGAAGCGACACCGCCGCGATGCCGTAGGCCTGCGCGGCGAAGGTGAGCAGCTGGTCGGCGGCGAGCTTGGAGGCGCCGTAGGGATTGGTCGGCACGGTCGGCAGGTCCTCGGTGATCGGCGAGGTCTGCGGCTCGCCGTAGGTCGCCGCGGTCGAGGAGAAGACGATGGTGCCGATGCCGTGGTCGCGCATCGCCTCCAGCAGGTTCGCGGTGCTGACGATGTTGTGGCGGAAGTAGCGGGCCGGCTCGGCGACCGACTCGCCGACCAGCGAGCGGGCCGCGAAGTGCAGCACGGCGTCGATCGGGCCGTCGGCGGTCACCGCCCGCAGCACGTCGCCGAGCTGCCGCTCGTCGAGCACGTCGGCGTGCCGGAAGGCGGCGCCGGCCGGGACGGCGTCCCGGTGCCCGGTCGACAGGTCGTCGACCACGGTCACCGCGTGACCGGCCTGGACCAGCACCGCGGCGGTGACCGATCCCACATATCCCGCGCCCCCGACGACGAGCAAACGCATGCTTCCAAGACCTCCAGGTGCGCAACCGACGTGATGGCTCCAGCGTAGCTGAGATCTCAGATTTAAACAGACTCAATCAGGAATCAACAACCAGCAGGACTTCGAGGGTCCGCGGGCCGTGCACCCCCTCGACGCGGTCCAGCTCGATGTCGGAGGTCGCCGAGGGCCCGGAGATGAAGGTCGTGGGCCGGTGCGGGACCAGTGCGCGGACCGCCGGCGGCACGTCGGGCAGCACCTGAGAGCTCCGCACCACGCACAGGTGCAGGTCCGGCACCAGCGACAACGCCCGGCGGCCCTGCCCGGGACCGGCGTCGAGCACGATCGTCCCGGTCAGCGCGATGCCCTGGGCGGCCAGCGTGACCACCCCGTCCGAGGCGTCCAGTTCGGCGGCGGTCAGCGGTGGATCGTCGGTCAGCCGTGCGCCCTCGTAGCCCGCCAGCCACTCCTCGGGGAATCCCGGCGGCACGACGAGGTTCGCGACACCGCGCTCGGCGAGGATCCGGGCGATCTCCGCGGGGACCTGCTGCCCTTCGGGGACCCGGGTGACGGTCGCGCGGTAGTCCTCGACACGTCCGACGAACAGGTCGACGATGTCAGCTGACACGTGGCTGTCGCGGTAGTCGCGAGTGACCGCCACGTCCTCCGGGCGCTCCTCCCCCGGCACGTCACGCAGCGCGGAGCGGATCCGTGCCAGGATCCGGTCTTTGGCTTCAGGGTTCGTCACGGCCGTCCTGCCTTCCGCCACCAAGCCCGGAACGACTCGCGCGCCGGGACCGGAACATCGCGCGCCGCCGTCCACTTGCGCGCCGGCCCCGGCAGCCACCGGCCGCCGCGGATGCCGGCGACCCGGCCGCCGAGCGCACCCAGCTTCTCGGCGAGCGCCAGCCGCCGCGGCGAGCCGAAGACCACCCGGGCGCCCTTCATCGCCAGCGCCTCCGGCTTCGGCAGCCTGTCCTGCCGGTGCGCGTCCACGACCTTCGCCCGCAGGTGGACCAGCATCTCCGGGATGTCGATGCGGACCGGGCAGGCGTCGAAGCAGGCGCCGCACAGGGTCGAGGCGAACGGCAGCGAATCGGCGTGCTCCGAGGAGCCGACGCCGACCAGTTGCGGGGTGAGGACGGCGCCGATCGGGCCGGGGTAGACCGAACCGTAGGACCGGCCGCCGGTGCGCTCATACACCGGGCAGACGTTGAGGCAGGCCGAGCAGCGGATGCAGTGCAGGGCCGAGCGGCCCTCCCGGTCGGCCAGCGTCGCCGAGCGGCCGTTATCGAGCAGGATCAGGTGGAACTCCTGCGGCCCGTCGCCGGGGGTGACGCCGGTCCACAGGGAGGTGTACGGGTTCATCCGCTCAGCGGTCGAGGACCGGGGCAGCAGTTGGAGGAACACCTCCAGGTCCGTGAACGACGGCAGGACCTTCTCGATCCCCATCACGGTGATCAGCGTCTCCGGCAGGGTCACGCACATGCGGCCGTTGCCCTCGGACTCGACGACGCCGACCGTTCCGGTGTCCGCGCAGGCGAAGTTCGCGCCGGACACCGCGACCTTGGCGCGCAGGAACTTCTCACGCAGGTGCCGGCGGGCGGCCTCGGCGAGCACGCGGGGCTCGTCGGTGAGGCCGTCCGGCGCCGGGACGCCGTTCTTGCCCATCTCGCGGCGGAAGATGTCGCGGATCTCGGTGCGGTTGCGGTGGATCGCCGGGACCAGGATGTGCGAGGGCCGGTCGTCGTCGAGCTGCACGATGAGCTCGGCGAGGTCGGTCTCGGTCGCGGTGATCCCGTCGGCGGCGAGGGCTTCGTTGAGACCGATCTCCTGGGTCGCCATGGACTTGACCTTCACGACCTCGTCGGTGCCCTGGGCCCGGACGAGGTCGGCGACGATGCGGGTGGCCGCGGCGGCGTCCTCGGCCCAGTGTACGACGCCGCCGGCCGCCGTGACGGAGGCTTCAAGGCGCAGCAGATACTCGTCCAGGTGCCGCATCACCCGGTCCTTGATCTGGGAGCCGGCCAGGCGCAGCGTCTCCCAGTCGTCGAGCTCCGCGACGGCGCGCAGCCGCTTGTCGCGGATGGTGGTGGTGGCGTGCTTGAGGTTGCGGCGCAGTTGCGCGTCTTGCAGCGCTTCGTGGGCGGCGTTCGGAAATGTCGGCGAGCCGAGCCAGACGACGTTCACCTTCTCGCCGCTCATCTGGTCGCCGCCAGAATCTCAGCGAGATGCAGGGTTCTGACTCCTGACTTGATGCGGCCGAATCCCCCGCCGATATGCATCAGGCAGGAGTTGTCGGAAGCGCAGAGGGTGTCGGCTTCGGTCTTGCCGACATTCGCCATCTTGTCCTGCAGCATGGCGATCGAGGTCTCAGAGTTCTTCATCGCGAAGGTGCCACCGAAACCGCAACAGGATTCCGCTTCGGGCAGTTCCACCAGGTCGATCCCTTCGACTGCGCGCAGCAGTTGCAGCGGCTTGTCGCCGACCCGCAGCATGCGCAGGCTGTGGCACGTCGGATGGTAGGTGACCCGGTGCGGATAGTAGGCGCCGACATCGGTGACGCCGAGCACGTCCACCAGGAACTCCGAGAACTCGTGGACGTTCGGCGCGGTCTCCGTTCCGTGATGGTGCCGGACGTGGCCGCCGCAGGAGCCGGACGGCGTCACGATCGCGTCGTAGCCGCGGAAGGCGTCGTTGAACGCCCCGACCAGCGACTCGGCCTCGCGGCGGTAGCCGGTGTTGTAGTGCATCTGCCCGCAGCACGTCTGCGCCATGGGGAACTCGACGGTGTGTCCCAGCCGCTCCAGGACGGTCGTCACCGCTTTGCCGGTGTCCGGGAAGAGCGCGTCGTTGTAACAGGCGATGAAGAGGGCGACCCGCATCTCAGAACTCCCACATCTCAGACCTCTGTCCACAGGTCGTCGGGGATGGGCAACTCCGCCATCTCGACGCCGTCCCGTACTTCGTGCGGCGACCGCGCGCCGATCAGCACCGACCGCACGGCCGGATGCCGGGACGGGAACTGGAGTGCCGCCGCACGCAACGGGACGCCGTGCCGTTCGCAGATTCCCTTGAGGCGCAGGGCGTTCGCGAGCACTGGTTCGGGCACCGTCTGGTAGTCGTAGGTCGACGTCGGCTGCGGATCGACCAGCAGCCCCGAATTGAACGCCCCGCCGATGATGATGCCCACGCCGCGCTCGGCGGCGGTGTCGAGCAACTCGGCGCCCGAGCGGTCCAGGAGCGTGTAACGCCCGGCGAGCAGGACCACGTCGATGTCGGTCTCGCGGACGAACCGCAGCGGGATCCGGGTCTGGTTCATCCCGACGCCGACCGCGCCGATCACGCCCTCGTCGCGCAGTTTCGCCAGGGCCGGGAACGCCTCGGTGAGCGCCTGCTCCTCGTGGGAGTCGGGATCGTGGATCAAGGCGACGTCGATGCGGTCCAGGCCCAGGCGCTCCAGGCTGGCCTCGAGCGAGCGGCGGACTCCGTCGCCGGAGTAGTCCAGCACGCGCTGGAACGCCGCCGGGACCGCGAAGCCCTCGGGGTCGTCGCCGCTGGGTTCGGGGACCGGTTCGAGGATGCGGCCGACTTTCGTGGAGAGTACGTACTCCTCGCGCGGACGGTCGCGCAGGGCCGCGCCGAACCGGCGTTCCGAAAGGCCGAGGCCGTAGTGGGGGGCGGTGTCGAAGACGCGGATGCCGGCGTCCCAGGCGGTGTCGAGGGCTCGGGTGGCGTCTTCGTCGGAGACTGCGGTGAAGAGGTTGCCGAGGCCGGCGCCGCCTAGGGATAGGGGGGTTAGGCGGAGGGCGCGGGCGGTGGGGGTGGCGGCGGTCTTGTCGGTGCTGCCGGAGCTGCGTGTGCTGCCAGGGCTGTGGGTGCTGTCGGTGCTGTCGGTGCTGTGCGTGCTGCCGGTCCTCTCCATGGGGCTACTGTCCCACGGGCCGAAGCCGCAGCCCGTGGACCCCGCCGTCGACGGCCAGCACCGTGCCGGTCACCGCGGCCGCCAGCGGGGAGGCCAGGTAGGCGATCGCGGCGGCCACCTCGTCCGGGCTGACCAGGCGGCCCAGCGGCTGGCGGGCTTCCAGCGCGGCGCGTTCGGCGCCGGGGTCGGGCGCGGCGTCGAGCAGCCGGCTGACCCACGGCGTGTCGGCGGTGCCGGGGTTCACGCAGTTCACGCGGATGCCCTCGCGCACATGGTCCGCGGCCATGGCCAGGGTCAGGGACTGCACCGCGCCCTTGGTCGCAGCGTAGAGGGCACGCTGCGGCAGGCCGGCGGTGGCGACGATCGAGCCGGTGTTCACGATGGCCGCGTGCGCGGAGCGGCGCAGCGCCGGCAGGGCGGCGCGGCTGACGCGGACCATGCCGACGACGTTGACGTCGTAGATCCGCAGCCAGTCCGCGTCGGGGTTGTCCTCGATGCTGCCGGTCGCGCCGATGCCCGCGTTGTTGACCAGCACGTCCAGGCCGCCGAGGGCGTCGACGGCGGCGGCCATCGCGGTCTGTACTGAGGCGTCGTCGGCGACGTCGGCCTGGAAGCCGTGGAGGCCGGCGGCGACGGCCGGGGCCGGGTTCAGGTCCAGGACTGCGACGGCCGCGCCGCGGTTGGCGAGGGTGCGGGCGGTGGCCGCCCCGATGCCGGAGGCGCCGCCGGTGACGACTGCTTTCAGTCCTTCGAAGTCTCGCATTTCACGCCTCTTTTCGGTGCGGGCGTTGGGACGGTCGGCGGCTCGCACGCCAGAACGAGCCGTTGGGGAAGGCGTAGGCCGCCAGGAGGGGTTTTCGTGTCGAAGCCGGCGATCATGCCGGGACCAGTTGCGAGCTCTGCGCTCCGAGCCCGTCGATCGCCAGCTCCACCCGGTCGCCGGCGCGCAGGTACGGGTTGCCCTCGATGCCGAGGGCGACGCCGGCCGGGGTACCGGTGTTGATCACGTCGCCGGGTTCGAGCACCATGTGCTGGGAGAGGTAGCGGATGATCTCGGCGACGCTGAAGATCATGTTCTCGGTGTTGCCGTCCTGGTGCTGGACGCCGTTGACCGCCAGGCGCAGGCTCAGTTTCTGGCAGTCCGGCACCTCGTCGGGGGTGACCAGCCAGGGGCCCAGGGGGTTGAAGCTCTCGCAGGACTTGCCCAGGTCCCACTGCCCTGAGCGCTCCAGCTGGAATTCTCGTTCGGAGACGTCGTTGCTGATCGCGAAGCCGGCGATGACGGCGTGGGCCTCGGCGTCGGAGGCCAGGTAGCGGGCACGCTTGCCGATCACGACTGCTAGTTCGACTTCCCAGTCGGTCTTCACCGAGCCGCGCGGGATGAGGATGTCGTCGTGGGGGCCGACGACCGTGTAAGGGTCCTTCATGAAGACGACTGGGCGGGG
Source organism: Catenulispora sp. (assembly GCA_013362315.1). Lineage (GTDB taxonomy): Bacteria > Actinomycetota > Actinomycetes > Streptomycetales > Catenulisporaceae > Catenulispora. Next base: position 6,525 of record JABFWL010000110.1, read on the forward strand.
CGGGATCGGGGCGCCGGTCTCTTCGGCGTGGTCCCGGTAGTTCAGGCCGATGCAGACCACCTTGCCGGGGCGGGCTATGGGGGCGCCGATGCGGGCGGTGGCGGCTTCGGCGGGGGGGATCTCGGGGAGGGTGTCGGCTTCGAGGGCGGTGCGGATTTTGGCGGGGCCGTCGGTGAGCCAGAAGGTGCGGTCTAGGTCGGGGGTGAGGGGGGTGAGGTCGAGGTAGCGGCCGTCGGGGGTGAGGAGGGTGGGGCGTTCTTGGTTGGGGGGGCCTAGGCGGAGGAGTTTCACAGAGGGACTGTAGAGAAAGGTCGGATCTATCGTCAAGGGGTGAGTGGGGGTTTTGAGCGGCTGTTTTAGGGATCCAGCCTGGTGGTTTTTGGAGTGGATCTCTTGGATACGTCGCGTAGTCATCCGATGTATAACGGCGGCAGGTGGGTGGGTGAGGAGGTGATCCGGCTCGCGGTCAGGTGGGCGAAGGCGCGTCAGGGCTCTGGCTCTCGCGGTTGCCCAGGGTTGCGCCTGCTGAGGCGATTACTACGCATGCCACTGCGAGCCATTGGGGCCAGTGCAGGGATTCGTTGAGGAGGAGTAAGCCCATCAGGGCTGCCATTGCTGGTTCTAGGCTCATCAGGATGCCGAAGACTCGTGGGGGGAGTCTGCGGAGTGCCTCTACGTCGGTTGTGTAGGGCACTACCGAGGAGAGGAGGGCTAGGCCGAGGCCGGCGAGGAGGACCCAGGGGTGGAGGAGGGCGGTGCCGGCGTTGGCTGTGCCGGAGGGGACGGCTATGAGGGCTGCCACGACCATGCTGAGGGCCAGGCCGTTGCTCTCGGTGGTGTGGCGGCCTAGGGCTGCGCCCAGGAGGATGTAGAGGCCCCAGCAGGAGCCTGCGGTTAGTGCGAACAGGACGCCTAGGAGGTCCAGGTGGCCGCCGCCTTCGGTGAGGAGGAGGACGCCGGTGGTTGCGAGGAGGGCCCAGAGGGCGTCGAGGCGGCGTCTGGAGCCGGCCAGGGCTATGGCCAGTGGGCCGAGGAAGTCCAGGGTTGCTGCGATGCCCAGGGGGATGCGGGATAGGGCGAGGTAGAAGAACAGGTTCATCAGGCCGAGGACTACGCCGAAGGCGATCACTACTGTCCAGGCGCGGCGGCTCAGGCGGGGTGAGGGGCGCCACCAGAGCATCAGTACCAGGGCTGCGAAGAAGAGGCGTAGGGCGACTGTGCCGAAGCTGCCTACTTCGTTGAAGAGGTGCTTGGCCAGGGCTGAGCCGACTTGGACGCTGACGATGCCGAGCAGTATCAGGGCTGGGGGTGGGACTGCGGCGAAGGCGCGGCTGCTGAGGGACGGGGCGTTGGGTGCTTGGTTGATCGCCTCGGCATCGGTGATGGCCACTCGTGCACTATCAGCGATGGGGCGGCGGACGTCACGTCATTATCCGCGTGGCTGGTCCGGCGTGAGGCCGCTATCAGCGCTGTTCTCGCTCAGTGTCTTACGCAGCCACTGCTCGATGCTCACGATGTGGATCGTCGCCCAGGCGCGGGCGCCTTCCGAGTCGTGCTCGGCCAGGGCGTCGAGGATTGCGTTGTGCTCCATCAGGGTGCGGGTGAGGGCGCCTTCTTGGGTGAGGCCGCGCCAGACGCGGGCGCGGGTGGTCGGGCCCGACAGGCTGTCCAGTAGTGAGGCCAGCACGATGTTGCGGGAGCAGGCGGCGATGCGGCTGTGGAACTCCAGGTCGTTGCGGACCAGGTGCTCCACGGTCGGGGCGTTGCCTATCAGTGCCAGGTGCGCGCGGAGTCCCGTCACCTCCTCGTCGGTGATCCGCTGGGCCGCCATCGCGGTGGCGGCCGGCTCCAGGATGCGGCGTACCTCCAGGAACTCCAGCACGGTGTCGTCGCGGTGGAAGTCCACCACGAAGCTCATCGCCTCCAGTAGGCGTGCCGGCTCCAGGCTGGTGACGTAGGTGCCGTCGCCCTGCCGTACGTCCAGGACGTGGATCAGCGACAGTGCGCGCACTGCCTCGCGCAGCGAGCTGCGTGACAGGCCCAGATCGGAGGCCAGGTCGGCCTCCTTGGGCAGGCGGTCGCCGGGGCGCAGCCGGCCCTGGGTGATCATCTCTTTGATCTTCTCGATCGCCTCGTCGGTCACTGCCATGTCGTCATTCTGCCAGCGGCTCTTACTTCTCCTTGACGGGTGTGTGCCGGATGATCCTCTACGTGGATGTGTCGTTGTTGGGCGGTTGGCTGCCGTGGACGCTGCGGGTGCTGACCGTGTTGCTGGTCGTGGCGGCGATCGGCAGGCGGCGCCTCCGGGATCGCAAGTTCCTGCTCCAGCGGCTGCCGCTGGTCGTTGTCGGTGCGGCGGTGTTCGGGCTGCTCTGCTCGGTGCTGGTGCGGACGGTTCTCGACATCACCGATCCGCTGCCGTTCGACATGTGGTGCTGGCTGGCGGTCTTCGCGCTGGCGTCGGGGCTGGGCGCGGTGTGCTGGCGCGGCTCGCGGTGGTGGCAGCGGACGGCGGCGCCGCTGGCGATGCTGCTGGCGCTGCTCACCGCCGGGAATGCGCTCAATATCAGCCTCGGCTACTTCCCGACGCTGGCGGACATGTACGGGGAGCTGACCAACCAGGCGCTGCCGCAGCAGATCAGCATGGCCCAGCTGCCGACCGTGCACGGCAACACCGGCACCGGCCGGATCGTCCAGGTGGACATTCCGGCCACGCCCAGCGGCTTCCAGCACCGCACCGAGTACGTCTACCTGCCGCCGGCCTGGTTCCGCTCCACGCACCGGCCCAAGCTGCCGGTCATCGAGATGATCGGCGGCGAGTACGCGGTGCCGGACAACTGGGTCCGGGCCGGCAACGCGGTGAAGACCGCCGACGCCTACGCCACCGAGCACCACGGCTTCGCACCGGTCCTGGTGTTCGCCGACGCCTCCGGCGGGTTCAAGGTGGACACCGAATGCGTGAACGGCACCGCCGGCAAGGCCGGCGACCACCTGGTGAAGGACATACCGCAGTTCGTGCAGAAGAACTTCGGGACGTTCACCTCCGCCGGGCACTGGGCCATCGCGGGCTGGTCCATGGGCGGCACCTGCGCGATCACCCTGTCCCTCACGCATCCGAACGTCTTCGGCCACTTCCTCGACATCTCCGGCGACATCGGCCCCAACATCGGCGACAGGAACTCCACGATCAGCAAGCTGTACGCCGGAAACGCCGCGGCCTACGAGGCCAACGATCCGATGACCGTGCTGGCCGCCATGCTCGCCAAGCACAAGAAGTTCCCGAAGGGCTTCTCCGGGGTGTTCGCCGATGGCGACGTCGAGGACAAGCACATCCAGCAGGCACACCAGTTGGCCGACGCCGCGACGAAGGTCGGCGTGGAATCGCAGGTCTATGTCGCATCGGGGAAGCACTCATGGACGTTCGCGCAGTCGGTGTTCAAAACGCAGCTGCCGTGGCTGGCGAAGGTGCTGCAGGTACCCGGGGCGAAGTAGCCCTCGTCACGGCGACTGGGTGACCGCCGCCACCTCACCGGCCGCCGCCACCGCATCAGCACCCTGCGGAGCCCCGCTCCGCCCCGCGCCGGTCACGATCCACCGGTCGGTACCGATCCGCAGCCCGAGCGCCGCCAGCCGCGCCACCATGAACACGCCGAGCGCCCACCACAATCCGGTCAAGCCGCCCTCCAGCCGGTAACTGCCCAGTGCCGCGGCCAGGTACGCACCAGTCGTCGCGACCCCGGCCCAAGCCAGGTAGCGGCCGTCACCGGCGCCGATCAGGATGCCGTCGAGCACGAACACCGGCGCCGAGACCGGCAGGAACAACACCTCCAACAGCAGCACCTGGCTCAGCAGGTGGCGCACCGTCTCGTCGTCGGTGAACAGCGGGATGAACAGCTGCCGGGTCGCCAGCACCACCAGACCGAGCAGCACGCCGATCGCGACGCCCCACTGGATCGTGCGCCGCGTGGCCCGGCGCGCGCCGGCGACGTCCGAGGCGCCGAGCAGCTGCGAGATCCACGCCTGCCCGGCGATTGCGAGCGCGTCGAGGACCAGCGCCAAAAAGTTCCACAGCGACCACGCCACCTGCTGCGCGGCCAACGCCTCGCTGCCATAGCGGGCAGCGAGGATGGTCCCCGCGAGCAGAGCAAGACGCAGCAGTATGGTGCGGATCAAGAGAGGGACCGACGCGGCCGCAGCTTGCTTGATGCCTTCGCGATCGGGTCGCAGTGGCGCATGGTACTTACGCGCCGCTTTGTAGACGACACGAGAGTAAGCGGCAGCCATACCGTATTGCGTCAGCACGGTCCCGGTGGCGGACCCCGCGATGCCCATGCCGACGGGATACACGAGTACGACGTTCAACACGACGTTGGCCGCGGCGCCGCCGGCCGCGACGACGAGGGTCGTGCGGATGTCCTGCAGACCGCGCAGCACGCCGGTGGAGGCCAGCACCAGCAGCATCGCGGGCTGCCCGAGCGAGGCGGCCCGCAGGTAGGTGACGCCGTACGGCACCGCCTCGTGCGAGGCCCCGAACAGCCGCACCAGCGGGTCGGCCAGCACGATCCCGGCGAGCCCGAGCAACACGCCGAGGAGCACGCCGAGCCACATCCCGTCAACGCCCTGACGCACCGCCCCCGGCAGGTCTCCCGCGCCGATCCGCCGGCCCACGGCGGCGGTGGTGCCGTAGGCCAGGAAGACGCACAAGTAGGTCAGCGTCGCCAGCAGCGCGCTGGCCGCTGCCAGCCCGGCCAGCTGCGGCGTGCCCAGGTGTCCGACGATCGCGGAGTCGGCGAGCAGGAACAGCGGCTCGGCCACGAGGGCTCCGAGGGCCGGCAGGCCCAGCCGAAGCAGGTGCGCGTCTTCGGCGGTGGGGCGGATCCTCATCAGTGGTCCCAATCCGGATGACGAGATGGCGGGTCTAATGTCATAGTCACAATGCCGTCTCGCATGTTACATCGACCGGCCTCGCCGAGCGGACCCGCCCCCCAGCCGCGCCGCTTCCGCCATAGTGTCTGTAATCAAGTAATCAATCGCGCAGGAGGCTCGCCGTGATCGTCGAATACATCCGCTACCGCATCCCCGCGGACCGCGCGCCGGAGTTCGAGGCCGCGTACGGACGCGCCGCGGCGAGCCTGGCCGCCGCCCCGCAGTGTGTCGACTACGAGCTCTCGCGCAGCGTCGACGAACCGGAGAGTTACATCCTGCGGATCACCTGGAACTCGGCGAAGGACCATCTGGAGGGCTTCCGCGGCGGGGAGCACTTCCCGCCCTTCTTCGCCGAGATCAAGCCGTACGTCGGCGACATCGAGGAGATGCGGCACTACGAGAAGACGGCTGTGCGCGGGGATGGTGGGGCCGTTCCGACCCTGTATGAGTATCTCGGCGGCGGCGAGGCTTTGGAGCGCCTGACAGAGGCCTTCTATCGCGAAGTCCTCAAGGACGAGCTGCTGATCCCGCTGTTCGCCGGCATGGACCCACGCCATCCGCACCACGTCGCGCTCTGGCTCGGCGAGGTCTTCGGCGGTCCGTCCGCCTACACCGACCATCAGGGCGGCTACCGGCACATGATCTCCCGGCACCTGGGGCGCGGCATCCAGGAGAAGCAGCGGCGGCGCTGGGTCAGCCTGCTGATGGACGCCGCCGACGAGGTCGGGCTGCCGACCGACCCGGAGTTCCGCGCCGCCTTCGCCAGCTACATCGAGTGGGGCACGCGGCTGGCGGTCATCAACTCCCAGCCCGGCGTGCAGGCCTACGACGCTCCGATGCCGAAGTGGAACTGGGGCGGGCACCCGCCGTACAAGGGCTGAGAACCAGGCTCTACAGCCCTGCCGCCAGCTTCCTGATCACGTCTGCGGCCGGGCCGGTCCGCGCCGCCCGGAACCCGGTTCCGGCCCACAGGTGCAGCCGGTCCGGATCTCCGGCCTTCGCCGCGGCCTGGCGCAGCGGCCTGGTCAGGTGGTGCAGGGCCGGGTAGCCGAACGGAGCGGTGGACTCGTGCCGCTCGATGAACCCGTTCCGCAGCCCGCGTGCCGGACGCCCGGTGAACGCGTGCGTGATCGCCGTCTCGGTGAACGCCGGGTCGGCCAGCGCGTCCTTGTGGGTCTGCGACGCGCCCGACTCGTCGGTGCGCAGCAGCAGCGTCCCGACCGCCACCGCCGCGGCCCCGGCGTGCAGTAGCTCGGCCGCATCCCGCGCATCCGCGACGCCGCCGGTGGCGACCATCGGCAGGTCCGCCGCCGCCGAGATCTCGCGGACCAGATCGGCGGCGCGCAACGCGCCCGCTCCATGCACCGGAGGCAGCGGCCGGTACGGATCGAACGTCCCGCTGTGACCGCCCGCGGCCGGCGCCTGGACCACCAGGGCGTCCACGCCGGCGTCGGCGGCTGCTCGCGCCTCGGCCGCCGTCGTGACGGTCGCCAGCACCCGGCTGCCGGCACGGCGCAGCGCGGCGAGGTCCCGGGCGGCCGGCAGCCCGAAGGTCAGCGACACCACCGGCACCGGGTCCGCCAGCAGCACGGCGACCTTCGCAGGCCACTGATCGTCGTCGTCGAGCACCGGCCGCGGATCCAGCTCCAGACCGTGGCTCGCCGCCTCCGGCGCCAGCTCGTCGGCATAGGTGCGGAACGCCGCCTCGTCCACCGGCATGGAGCCCGGGACGAACAGGTTCACGCCGAACGCTCCCCCGATCCCCCGCGCCTGCCGCAGCTCGTCGTGCAGGGCCTCCGCCGTCTTGTAGCCGGCGGCCAGAAGCGGGAATCCGCCCGCCGACCGCACGGCCGCCGCCAGGGCCACCGTGGTCGGGCCGCCCGCCATCGGGGCGCCCACGATCGGGTACTCGGAGTCCACCAGGTCCATCAAGCCGGTTCCAGCCATCGCCCGCGGCACCTGCCTCTCGACTACCTCTCAACGTTGATCGGGTACCCAGTCTGCCCGCCGTCGAGCAGATGCTCGCCGTGTCCCTTCAGGAACCGGTCGAAGAACGAGGCGACAACCACTCGGTCGGCCGGCACCGAAGTACAGTCACCGGATCCCGATCCCCGCCAGCATCGCCCTGATCGCCGGCCCCGCCTGTCGTCGCCGAAGCCGCCGTTCAGCACCACGCAGGCCACGGCGATGTCGTGCTGCGGGTCCATCGCGATCATCCAGCTGTCCGGGTCCTCCCCCTACCGCTCGGCCGTGCCGGTCTTCGCGCCGAGGGTCGGGCTGATGCCGCGCAGCGAGGTCGCGGTGCCGTCGATGATCACGCCGCGCATCAGGGTTTTGAGGTCGGCGGCCACGCCGGCGGGCAGCGCTGTCGCAGTGGCCTGTTTGGGCCCCCGGGTGCGCGGTTGGCGTGGTAGGCCAGACCCGCGGTGGTCTTGGAATTGCTCGCCATCGCGAGCACGCCGCGGTGCTGGGCTTGATGACGACCATGCCGGATTCGGGATAGGCGGCGAGTGCTCGCTCGGCGGCGGTCTGGACGTTGTCGTCAAGGGTTGTGGACACCTGCAGGACCGCGCTGGGCGAACCGCCGATCGAGATCGGGTCGATGTCCGGCAGCGCGGCACCGGTATTGGCGTCGACGAAGGTGATCTGCAGTCCGGTCGCGGCTCCCGGCGGCCGCGTCGTCGCGAGTCGACCGCCTGGAGGCGCTGTTGCGCGGCTTTCGCGGTATCGGTGGGTGCTGCCGCTTTGGCGTGGTCGCCAGCGGCCCACGCGTCGAGGAAGGCCTGGGCCACGGATTCCGGAGTGGACGGCGTCGGGGTCGTGCCCGGCGAGGTCGCCGGGCCGGCTGGCGCAGGCCGAACGACGAGACGCTGATCGCCTGTGCGCGGCACGGTTTCACGCCGGCCGCGATCCGCACCGTCGAAGGGCTCGAATTCACTCGGGCGCTCATCATGGCCGGCGCCGACCTGGTCGCGCTGATCCCGGAGTCGGCACCGGCGCCGGGCACGGTCTGGCGGCCGTTGACGGGCCGCCCGTTGGCGTGGCGCGCTTCGGTCGCGTGGCGCCCCGGTCGCGGCGGACCGGCGGTCCGGGTCTTCGCCGAAGCCGCCTTCGACACCTTGCGCGCTCACGGGATGCGTCCCGCGAGCGGTGAACAGCGGCAAGACCGCGACGCTGCCGACGCTGCGCGCCGAGGCCGGGGTCGTGGAGTATCCGGACGGCGGCCGCTACGCGGTGGCGGCGTTCACGCGTGCCGCGTCCACCGCGGCCGTCCTGCCCGCCGCCGACGCCGTCATCGGCGCGGCGGCGCGGATCGCCGTGGACGCGCTGCGGGCGCCGTGAGAAAGAGAACTGTTAGGAACCTTGACAGACCTCTGGTCTAGTCCAATGATGTCCTCCAGGGCGGCCGCCTCCCCCGAGATCCTTCCCTGATCAATGCCCTGCCATCTGGGAGCATCATGAAACGGACAGGCCGACATCTCCGTGTGCTCGCGACCATCGCGGCGACGACAGCGGCCAGCGTCGGCGCCTTCACGGCGTCGGCGACAGCCGGCCATGCCGCCACACCGGCGGCGACCCCCACCCCGGCGCACTTCTTCGCGCCCTACTTCGAGGCGTACAACGGCGACGACCCGGCGACCCTGAGCCAGCAGTCCGGGGCGAAATACCTGACGATGGCGTTCATCCAGGCCGCCACCAAGGGCTCGTGCACCGTGTACTGGAACGGCGACACCTCGAAGCCGATCTCGTCGTCCACCTTCGGCACCTCGATCTCGAAGATCCGGGCTGCGGGCGGAGATGTGATCCCGTCGTTCGGCGGCTACACCGCCGACAATACGGGCGCTGAGATCGCCGACAGCTGCACCAACGTCAGCTCGATCGCCGCCGCCTACGAAAACGTCATCACCACCTATGACGTCTCGCGGATCGACCTGGACACCGAGGACAACTCGTTGACCGACAGCGCGGGGATCGACCGGCGGAACAAGGCGATCAAGATGGTCCAGGACTGGGCGGCGGCGAACGGCCGCACGGTCCAGTTCACCTACACGCTGCCCACCACGACCGGCGGACTGGCCGACTCCGGCCTGAACGTCTTGCGCAATGCGGTGAGCAACTACGCGCGGATCGACACCGTCAACCTCATGACGTTCGACTACTACGACAACGCCGGCACGCACAACATGGCCAACGACACCAAGACGGCGGCCACCGGCTTGAAGAACCAGCTCGCGAGCCTGTATCCGAGCAAGACCTCCGCGCAGCTGTGGGGGATGATCGGCGTCACCGAGATGCCCGGCATCGACGACTTCGGCGCGGCCGAGACGTTCCAGACCGCGGACGCCGCGCCGGTGCTCAGCTGGGCGCAGTCCACCGGGATCAACGAGATCTCGTTCTGGGCCCTGCAGCGGGACAACGGCGGCTGCCCCGGAACCGGCGGTTCGGACACCTGCTCCGGGGTGTCGCAGAGCCAGTGGTTCTTCAGCAACGCCTTCGAACCCTTCACCAGCGGCGGCACCACGCCGACGAACGACTTCTCGGTGAGCGTGTCGCCTTCGTCGGGCTCGGTGGCTCAGGCCGGGTCCGCGACGGCGACGGTGTCCACCGCGGTCACCTCCGGGAGTGCGCAGACCGTGAGCCTGACAGCGAGCGGCGCTCCGGCCGGCACCACGGTGTCGCTCAGCCCGGGCTCGGTCACCGCCGGCGGGACGGCCACGCTGACCGCGGCCACTTCCGCCTCCACCCCGGCCGGGACGTACCCGATCACCGTCACCGGTACAGCGGCCTCCGGCAGTCACACCGCCACCTACACGCTGACCGTCACCGGATCCGGCGGCGGAGGCGGGGGCTCGATCGTCGACGCCGGCTTCGAGACCGGTTCGCTGAGCCCCTGGACGTGCCAGAGCTCTGACGCGGTGGTCGGCAGCCCGGTGCACAGCGGCACGCACGCCGCGCGGATCTCGCCGACGGCCAGTACCACCGGCGAGTGCGACCAGGCGGTGACGCTGAGCCCGAACCACAGCTACACGCTGAAGGTCTGGGTGCAGGGCAACTACGCCTTCGCGGGCGTCACCGGCGGCGCCAGCGCCAGCACCTGGACGTCGAGCGGCAGCTGGACGCAGCTGTCGATCCCGTTCACGACCGGCTCCAGCGGCGCGGTGACAGTGTTCGTGCACGGCTGGTACAGCCAGGGCAACGTGTTCGCGGACGACTTCACGATCAGCTAGACCGCACCGCTGGCACCGCACCGCACTGCCAGCACACCGCTGGCACCGCGCAACCGCAGCACCGCCCGGTGTTCCCCGTGTTTCGGCGCCGACCGGCTCGGACACGGGGAACACCGCGTCAATCCCGCATCCTGTCGAATCACTCGATATAAGGAAGAGCGAAAGCTGCATATTGCTGATCAAAGGCAGACATTGGTTACGTGGAGACATGCCGACCGATGCCATGCCCGACGCCGCTCCCCAGGACATCACCCCGCAGAACATCACCCAGGACAACCAGCTCAGCCTGAGCACCGCCGCCGCCCGCAATCTGGCGACCACCACCAAGACCGTTCCCCAGATGCAGGCCATCACCTCCCGGTGGCTGCTGCGCAAACTGCCCTGGGTCCAGGTCTCCGGCGGCACCTACCGGGTGAACCGCCGCCTGACGCACGCCGTGGGCCGCGGCCGGGTCGCCTTCGACCAGACCGGGGAGAACATCAGGGTGCTGGCCCCGACCCTCGCCGAACTCCCGGCCCTGCGCGGCTTCGCCGACGACGCCCTGCTGGCCGAGCTGGCGGACCGGTTCACCCAGCGCCCCTTCGCCGCCGGCGAGCAGCTCGCCGAGGCCGGGCAGCCGGTCTCGGAGATCCTACTCGTCGGCCGGGGCAAAGTGGCGAAGGTGGGCACCGGCAAATACGGCGAGACCACCGTCATCGGCGCCCTCGCCGACGGCGACCACTTCGGCGACGAGGCCGCGACCGACGCCGACGCCACCTGGTCCTACGGTGCCCGCGCCACCACCGCCGGCGTTCTGCTCGCCCTGCCCCTGACCGCCTTCCAGGAGCTGGCGGACCGTTCGGAAGCCCTGCGCGGCCAGCTCGCCGGCCATGCCGAACGCCGCTCCCGCCCGACGAACCGCAAGGGCGAGGCGCAGATCGAGCTCGCCGCCGGCCACGAAGGCGAGGCCGACCTGCCGGGCACCTTCGTCGACTACGAGCTCAATCCCCGGGAGTACCAGCTGTCGGTGGCGCAGACCGTGCTGCGCGTCCACTCCCGCGTCGCAGACCTCTACAACGACCCGATGAACCAGACCGAGCAGCAGCTGCGCCTGACCGTCGAGGCCCTGAAGGAGCGCCAGGAGCACGAGCTGGTCAACAACCCGGACTTCGGGCTGCTCGCCAACGCTGCCAACGAGCAGCGCATCCAGACCCACAGCGGCCCGCCCACCCCCGATGACCTGGACGAGCTGCTGTCCATGCGCCGGTCCACCAAGTTCTTCCTGGCTCACCCCAAGGCCATCGCCGCCTTCGGCCGCGAGTGCACCAAGCGCGGCGTGTACCCGACGAGCGGCGAGGTGGACGGCAACCGCGTCTTCGCCTGGCGCGGCGTGCCGATCTACCCGTGCTCCAAGATCCCGATCACCGACCACACCACCTCCATCCTCGCGATGCGCGTCGGCGAGTCCGACCAGGGCGTGGTGGGCCTGCACCAGACCGGCCTGCCCGACGAGATCGAACCCAGCCTCAACGCCCGCTTCATGGGCATCGACGACAAGGCGATCATCAGCTACCTGGTCACGGCCTACTACTCGGCCGCGATCCTGGTGCCGGACGCGCTCGGCGTGCTGGAGAACGTGGAGCTGGACCGGCCACGGGGCTGACCTTCGGCGGGCGCTGGCTGCCGCTGGAATCTGGAAGCAGCCGGCGCCAGAAGGCTGACGTCGCTGAGCTCTGCTAGCCCAACGGCGCCGACTCCAACGGCAGCCCAGCGCCCGCCCAGTCCTCGATCCCCTCCCGATACTTCCGCACGTTCGTGTAGCCGAGCTGCTCCAACTTCGTCGCCACCTGCTGGCTGTTCGGGCACGCCGGATTGCTGCAGTATGTCACTATCAGCGCCGCCCGATCCGGCAGCAGCTCGGCGTGCGCCTGCTCCACCTCATCGGCATGCAACGGGAGCGCGCCAGGCAGATGCTGCTTCTCCCAGTACGCTCCGGCCAGGGCGTCCAGCACCGTCACCGAGCCGTCGGCGATCGCGGCCTGAAGCTCGTCGCGGGTGATGAGTTCGGTCATGGTCGTGCCTCCACATCGATTCATTCGGACCGCAATCCGAACTGTCATTCGGACGTCATCCGGGCCTTCATCCGGACTGTGGTCCGGTTACGTGATTCGAGGATATGCGGACCGGGGTCCGCTTGTCTACAATGGATGCATGGAAGATCTGCCGCTGCTTGATCAAGCACCGCGCGAGCGGGCCGACGCCGCTCGCAACCGAGCCCTTGTCCTGCAGGCGGCGTGGCGGCTCTACACCAGCGGCGGCGTGGAGGCGTTGACGACCGACGCGGTCGCGCAGGAGGCGGGGGTCGGCAAAGGCACCGTCTACCGCCGCTTCCGGGACAAGAGCGGATTGGTCGCGGCGCTGCTGGACGACAAGGAGAAGGAGCTCCAGCTCGCGATGATCTCCGGTCCGGCGCCGCTCGGCCCCGACGGATCGCGCGAGGAGCGGCGCAGCGCCTTCGTCGGCGCGTACCTGGACTACGTCCAGGCGCACTTGGATCTGCTGCTGGCGTCCGAGACGGCGGCGCCCGGGGCGCGCTACCGGCTCGGTGTCTATCAGTTCTGGAAGACCCATCTGACGCTGCTCTTCGCCGACGCCCAGGATCCGGAGTTCCGCGCGTACACGCTGCTGGCGCTGCTCGACGCGGGCCTCATCAGCCATCTGCGCAGCGAAGGCTGGTCATGGGAACGCATCCGAGCCGGCGTGGAGCAGGAGGCACGGCGATGAACCGCGAACTCACGGTGCTGGGCACCGCGTCCCAGGTGCCGACCCGTTACCGCAACCACAACGGGTACTTCCTCCGCTTCGACGAGCAGGGGTTCCTGTTCGACCCCGGCGAGGGCACGCAGCGGCAGATGCAGTTCGCCGGCCTGTCCGCGACCGACATCACCCGCATCTGCGTCACCCACTTCCACGGCGACCACGCTCTCGGCCTGCCCGGTGTCCTGCAGCGCATCTCGCTCGACGACGTGCCGCACGAGGTCACCTGCTACTTCCCGGGGCAGCACGAGCACTATTTCGAACGGCTCCGCTTCGCGACCCCGTACTTCGCCCGTGCGAAGATCGCGACACAACCCGCGACGACCGAGCGCGAATACGACCTCGACCGTGGTCTGAGACTCACCGTCGCCCCGCTCGACCACGGGATCCCGTGCCAGGGCTACCGCATCGACGAGCCGGACAGCGTCCGCATGCTTCCCGGGAAGCTGGCCGCAGCCGGTATCGAGGGTCCTGATATCTCACGGCTGCAAAAACAGGGGTGGCTCGGCGATGTGACCCTGGCCGATGTCAGCGAGCCGAAGCCCGGTCAGAGCTTTGCGTTCCTGATGGACACCCGGCGTTGCGAAGGCGCCGAACGGCTCGCCGCGAACGTGGACCTGCTGGTCGTCGAGGCGACCTTCCTGGAGACCGAGGCTGAGCTCGCAGAGTCCTTCGGGCACCTCACGGCACGCCGGGCCGCCCGGCTGGCCGCCGATGTGGGAGTCCGGGAACTGGTGCTGACCCACTTCTCCCAGCGGTATCCGATCGACGAAGCCCGCTCGCGCTATCTCGCCGAGGCCGAGGCGGAGTTCGACGGCCAGATCCACATCGCCGAGGACCTGGCACGCATTCCGTTTCCCAAACGGCAGTCCGGCGGGTGAGTCAGCTGACGGCGGCGAAGGCCTTGCCCTCCAAGGGATGCGCGGCCATCGCCTCCGTCAGCCCGAGCGCCTCGTAGACGTGCGCCGCGACGTCCACGTGGCGCAGCGTCCCCATCTCCGATCCGGCTGCGATCCCCGGTCCGCACGCCGCGATCCATGCCGTCCGCTCCAGGTCGCTGTCGCCGCCGTGGCCGCCCTCGTCGACGTGCCCGTGGTCGGTCACCGCGATCACCGTCCAGGCCTCGGCGGCGTGGTCCGGGCGGGAGCGCAGCGCCGCCAGCAGCCGGCCGACCCGCGCGTCCGCCCGCTCCACCGCGGCCGTGTACTCGGCGCCGACGCCGCGCTCGTGGCCGGTCTCGTCGACGTCGCCCAGGTACACGAACGCCGCGTCGTAGTCGGCCGCGACCAGCTCCCGCTCGGCGTCGGCGGTCGCGGCCTCGTCGCCGCGATCGCAGTCGATGCCGTACGAGGTGAAGGTGAGCCGGTCCGGCGCGGCGAACAGCGGCCCGCCGCACGCCGCTGTCGCCAGCGGCTCCCAGCTGCCCACCGACAGGTAGGTCCGCTTGCCGGCGAGGGAGGCCATGGTCAGGAAGTCCGGGTACGCGGCGAGGGCGTGGCCGGTGAACACGTTGTGCGTGATGCCGTGCTTCGCCACCGAGACCCCGGTCGCCACGGTGGCCCAGCATGGCCCCGACCACGTCGGCGTGGCGTCGTCTATCCGCACCGGCGCGAGGAACCCCGCGGCCGCGATGGCGTCGAGATGCGGGGTCGCGGTGGCGCGCAGCACGTCGAGCCGGACACCGTCGATACCGATGACCAGGACGCGGGAAGGTGAGCTCATGGAGGGGACACCCAATCCGGTGGAGCGGAGGTTTTCTTATCGGGCGCAGTCTGTCTACCTGACGCCGCGGATCTTATAGATGCACGCGGCACCGGCGATGGAGGCGATCGCCGAAGCCCAGAACAACGCCGCGTAACCGCCGGCGAACTTGATCAGCACCGCGGCGATCGGCGGCACCAGCGCGAACGGGATGATCGTCATCAGGTTCGCGAACCCCATGTCCCGCCCGCGATCCGCGCCCGACGGCAGGGTCTGGGTGACCAGCGCGCCGTCGACGCTCAGATACACCCCGTACCCCAGGCCCAGCACCGCTCCGGCGGCCAGCATCATCCCCCAGCTCTGGTGCACCGCCAACATCACCGCCGCGACGGCCATCACCGCCGATCCGGCGGAAACCAGCGGCTTGCGTCGTCCCCAGCGGTCCGACAGCCACCCCGCCACGACCACCAGCGCCACCGTCGAGACGCTGTTCACAGCGACGACTATCAGCAGGTGGCTGTCGTTGCTCTTGTCGTCTCCGACGTTCTTGAAGCCCAGCACGTCGTCCAGGAAGTACGGCGTATAGAGCGTTCCCAACCCGTATCCGAGCACCATCAGGAACCGCGTCGCCAACGCCCACCCGAAGTCGGGGAACTGCCTCACCTGGATCCGGTAGTTCGCCAGATAGGCCTGGAAGCTGAACGGCTCGCGCCGCTCCCGGGGCATCGGCGGGTCCCCGACCCGCCACGCGAACAGCACGACGAAGACCAGAAGCCAGGCCAGAGCCGCGTACTGCCCGACGTAGCCCTTCGACAGCGAGACCAGCACGCCGCCCACGATCAGCGCCGCCGCCTGCGGCACGCCGCCCCAGCCGAGCACCACGCCCCGCTGCCCGGCCGGCACCCGGTCCGGGACGATCGTCACCATCCCGGCGGCCAGCGCCGCGACGAAGACCGTCTGCAGCAGGTATCCCAGGCCGACGCCCCACACCGACTTCTGCGTCCCGCTGAAGACCAGCGCGGCCGCACCGGCCAGGCCGCCCACGGCGATCCACGGCCGCCGGCGCCCGAACCGCGACACCGTCCGGTCCGACAGCATCCCGAACAACGGCCCCAGGAACAGGATCGACAGGGTCCCGATGGTGTTCACCCACGCGAAGTCCGCGACGTGCCCGCCCGGATCGATGTCCTTGATCTGCTGCGGCACCGTGAACGTGCTCGGCACCTGGCTCGCCACCTGCCACCCGAGCCCGGCGAACACGAACCCGGTGATCCACGGCGCCCGGACCCGGGCTGTGGGCTCCGCGTCGAAGGCGGACGGCGGAACGGTACCGGGGTCGTGCGAAGTCTCGACGGACAAGGCGCGCTCCAGGGGAACGAGGGGAAGCCAGAGCTAGGGGAACAGGGTGTCCACAGATATATGAAGGACCTTCATGTTCCTGGTGTGGCCTCATCGTAGGGGCGCCGATGTCATCCAACAAGAGGCCGAGCGTGAGTTACCGGCCTTATGGACGTCGCGCAGCTTGCTGTCACCGTAGACGTTCTTCCAGGCGTATGCGGATAGCCGTGCCAAGCTCTCTTCATGAGTTCAGAACCGAGCTACGAACCGCGCACCGACCGTACGAACCACATCGCGACGC
>JABFWL010000210.1 GCA_013362315.1 Catenulispora sp.
CGACGTCTTCGTGATCGCCAACCACTTCGACGCCAAGCTCGGCGACCAGAACCAGGACGGCCGCTTCCAGTACCCGGCGCAGTCCTCCGCGCTGCAGCGCGCCGGCCAGGCCCAGGTGGAGCACGACTTCGTGCAGAAGCTCCTGGACGCCGACAAGAAGGCCGACGTGGTGGTCCTGGGCGACCTCAACGACTACCAGTTCAGCCCGGCGCTGAACTCCCTGCGCACCGGCACCTCCGACGGCACCGGCCCGTCGATCCTCACCGACTTGATCAGCACCCTGCCGACGAACGAGCAGTACACGTACGTGTATGAGGGCGTCTCGCAGGTGCTGGACCACATCCTGGTCACCAAGGGGATCAAGGATCTGAGCTACCAGGTGGTGCACGTCAACGCCGAGTACTCAGACCAGGCCAGCGACCACGACCCGCAGGTCGTGCGGTTCAAGGTCTGACGGCGCGAGCCGCTTACGGCCGCGTGGTGCCCAGGGCACCGCGCGGCCGTCCGTGCATAACGCGCTGAGCGGGGCGGGGTACGCGGTCACGCGGTTCTCCGGGGCGGACCGCTACGCGACGGCGCGAGCGGTGGCGGACAAGTTCCCGGCGCCCAAGGCCGTCGGCGTCGCCACCGGCTCCGGCTTCGCCGACGCGCTGACCGGCGGCGCCGCGATGGCCGCGCTGGGCCAGCCGCTGCTGCTGACCGACCCGAAGTCGCTGAAGGGCTGATTCAGAGCTCTTGCGAAAGGCCGGGCCGAGTGATCGGCCCGGCCTTCGCGTTAGTTCGTTGAAGGTCAGTCCTCAGCAGCTTCTTCCTCAGCGGCATCCGCCTCGGGCGTCGCCGGCTCTGTTGCCGCAGCCGCGCCGCCCGGGCCGCCCGCACCCCGACGCGCCACCACGACCGCGCCGACCAGCAGCAGCACCGCGAGCAGCGCCAGCGCCCCCGGTGCGACGTCGCCCTCCCACAGCATCCGCGACTCGTTGTCCTTGGACTGCTTCACCGAGTCCGCCACGCCCTGCGGCGAGTACTTCGTGTGCACGTCGAGGACCGCCGTCAGCGGCACCGCGCCCAGCTTCGACTTCAGCTGCGCCGTCACCGTCTGCTGGTTGTCCGCGTCGAGCGTCGTCCCGTCGAACTTGTCGACCCACATCGTGCTCTTCGTGCTCGACACGTAGGTCAGCGCGACGTCGCTGCCGTCCTTCGGCAGCAGCAGCGACAGCGCGGAGGCCTGATCCGGCGCGATCGATGCGGCCAACCCCTTCAGCACCTCCTGCCCGATCGACTGCGGCAGCTTGGCCAGGATGGTCTTGTCGGCAAGCGTGCCGGTGGTGTCGACGGTGTAGACGTAGGCGGTACGTCCGGCGTGCTTCTCGGTGCGCGCGTACTTCGCGGTGGCGGCCTTACCGGTGCCGCCGTCCCACCACGGATAGTCGTGGGCGCCCGGTGCGAACGGGAAGCCGACGACCAGCCCCTGGTGCTCGACCGCCGTGACCCCTGACGGGATGGCGGCCGGCAGCAGCGTCTTGCGGTCCACCGCCCAGTTCACGCTGGAGTTGCCCAGGGCGGCGGCGGCCGGACCGCTGGTCGTGGTGACGTCGGCGATGACGGCCGTCGAGCCGTGCATCGAGGCGGTCTTGAAGTCCTCGACCGCGGTGAACGGCAGGTCCTTCTGGAAGGCGTGCGCCAGATCGCCGCCGGCGATGGCCTGCTGGTCGAGGAAGCTCGCGGTGCCGGAGTAGTGGTTCACCGTATGGGTGTCCGACTGCGCCTGCTCGGCGTCCGGAACCATGACGAAGCGGATGTAGGCCGCTGCGGCCGCGCAGACGACGGCACCTGCCGTGAGGGCGATGGCTGCCTTGCGCATCAAGCTCTACCAGTGCTGTCGGTTCGCATCATGCGCAGACTCAAGCGCCATGCAGACCAGGTGTCAAGCATCACAAAATGACCATGGCACATGGCTGTCGGCCAGCACCGTTACAGTCGCCCTACCATCAGCCGCCGCACCGGGGAGCGACCGAATGCCCAGCGCCGACAGCACAGTCACCGCCGATCTCGTGGCGAATCAGGCCTCTGAGGACGTCTGCGCGATCCCGGCCGCCAGGCAGAAGCAGGTCATTCCGCGTCGCCGTGCCACCGGCACCACCACCGAACCGCGCCCCGCGAATCCCCGCGCAGCCGAAGAACTCGCCGCCTGGCTGGCTGATCAGAGCACTGCTGTCCTGGCAGTACTCGACGAGCCCGCGAGCGACGCCGACCTCGTCAAGGACTACCGCATCTCGAACGGGGACCTCACCGAGGCCACGCCACGCGCCGCGGCAGTGGCCGCCGCGCTGGCGATCTCGCCGGACACGCCCTCGTACGCCTCCCCCGCCGACATCGTCGACGCCTGGATCGCCATGCGCGGCATCGCGTTCGCCGTCGAAGCGGCGATCGACCTGTTCGGCATCGTCGTCGCGACCAGCTTCGACGGGCAGCGCACCAGTAAGCCGCAGCTGCACTACCGGATCAGCGATTGGCCGGCCTCCTACACCATCGACCGGCGCTACGAACTCGCCACCCGGTTGCGGGAACACCTTGCGACGGCCTCGGAGACGGACTACGCGCAGGTCGCCGAGCTCCTGGAGGCCTACCGCTCATCGGGCCCGGCCCCGCACGATGACGCGACCCAACAGCGCATGTTCACTTCGTTCCTCATGCCGGAGCGGACGGACTGGGTCGACGCCGACCTCGCCGCCTTCCCGGCAGACCACCGGAACATGCTGGCCCCGTGGCTGGCTGTCTGCTCTATCAGCACTCGGGAACAGACCGCCACCTTGCGGACCAGGAATCCCGGCATGTTGTGGGTTGTGCGGGAACAGCGCGCGCTCTGGACGGCTTTCGACGGTGTCGGCGCAGACCTGCTCCCAGTCCTGATCACACTGCTCGACGAGTTCTCGTACCCGGACAGCATCGAGCATCTGTTGAGCGTCCTCAGCTGCGTGGCCTCGCCGGAAGCGTTCCAGCACCTCGTCGACAACATCATCAAGAAGCACTACACGGCGGCGACGCTCGAAGCCGCCAAGCGCTTCCCGCGGCGGGCGCTGCCCCTGCTGTCAGCGGCGGCCCGGCGCGACAACCCGGCCGGCGTCGCAGCCGCCGCCGTCCTGCGCATGCACGTGCTGGCCAACGACGACCTCATCCGAGAAGAACTGGGCAGCCTCGAACCCGCCGCTCGCGCCATGGTGGAGGAACTGTTGGCGGCCAACGTCCGCGTACCGGACGCCGACCCCGCCGACCTTCCCGGCCTGTTCGTCGATCCGCCGTGGCTCGACGGCACCTCCCGACCGGCCAAGCCCGTCGTCATCAAGGGGCTGGAGGCGCCGACCGAGACCGTGATGGCGTGGCGGGACGGCGAACACGAAGAGTGGGCGTCTCGCCAAGTCACGGACAACCCGCGGTGGAACAACATAACCCTGGAGGCGATCGCCGAGAAGATCGCCGAGGAGGGGACTGCGTACTGGTACCACGACGGCTACTTCGCGGTGAACGCGCCGGAGTCCCTGGTCCGGTCGGTTCTGCCGCAGTGGCAACCTAACTCCTGGCAGGCCGACGCCTGGGTCCGCCGCTTGGTGGCCCGGTTCGGCGCCGAGGCCCTGCCGCCGGTGCTGCACCTGGCCCGGCGCTCGCCGGCGGACTTCGCCCACCTGCTCGGGCCGTTCGCCGCGCCGGAGGCGGCCGTGCTGGCCGCCGACTGGCTGAGCCGGCTGAAGTCGGCTCGGCCCGCCGCACGGGCTTGGCTGGACCGCCATCCCGCGACCGCCGCCAGGACTCTGATACCTGTCGCGCTCGGCAAACCCGGCAAGGCGCGGAACGCTGCCGAGCTGAGCCTGCGCATGCTGGCCGCGGGCGGCCACGGCGACGAGATCGCCACGGCCGCCGCCGCATACGGCGAGACCGCGGCCACCGCCGTCGCCGCGATCGCCGCCGACGACGGGACCCGCGTCCTGCCCAAGGTCCTGCCGGTGATCCCGGACTGGGCCGGCCCGAAGCTGCTGCCGCAGATCGTGCTCAAGGACCGGGAAACCGCGCTCCCCGAGGCCGCCACCGCCCACCTGGTGATGATGCTCGCCATCTCCCAGCCCGAGAATCCGTACCCCGGAGTCCTGCTCGCTCGCGAAATCTGCGATCCGGCTTCGCTCGCGAGGTTCGCTTGGGCACTGTTCGAAACCTGGCGCAGCGTCGAGTTCCCGGCGAAGGAGGCCTGGGCGTTCGAGGCGCTGCGCTGGTTCGGCGACGACCAGACCGTGCGCCGGCTCTCCCCGCTGATCCGGCTCTGGCCGGGCGAGAACGGGCACCAGCGCGCCGTCGCAGGTCTGGACATCCTGGCCGGCATCGGCGGTCACATGGCTCTGATGCACCTGTACGGCATCGCGCAGAACGCCAAGTTCAAGGCACTCAAGGAACGCGCCACACAACGCATCACCGACATCGCCGAAGACCTCGGTCTGACGGCCGACCAGCTCGGTGACCGTCTCGTCCCGGATCTAGGTCTGGACGCCTCCGGGACGCTGCTGCTCGACTACGGCCCGCGTCACTTCAACGTCGGATTCGACGAACAGCTCAAACCCTATGTCGCGGACAAGAGCGGCAAGCGAATCAAATCGCTGCCGAAGCCCGGCGCGAAAGACGACCCGGAGCTCGCCCCGGCGGCATACCAGCGTTTCTCGACGCTGAAGAAGGACGCGCGCGCCCTCGCCTCGGACCAGATCGCCCGCTTCGAACTGGCGATGGTCGCGCAGCGCCGCTGGACCCGCGAGGAGTTCACGGAGTTCTTCGTCGCGCACCCCGTCCTGCGCCATGTGGCACGGCGCCTGGTCTGGGCCACGTACGTGGACGGCCGGCTGCACGACACCTTCCGCGTCGCCGAGGATCTGAGCTTTGCCGACGTCGCAGAGAACGAGTACCGCCTAGCCGCGGACGCCGTCATCGGCATCCCGCACCCGCTGCATTTCAATGAGCTGATCACAACCTGGTCCGAGGTGTTCGCCGACTACGAGGTCGTCCAGCCCTTCGACCAGCTGGGACGCTCGGTCCACGCGTTCACCGAGCAGGAGGCCGCGTCCGCCACCCTGACCCGGTTCTCCGGCATCGACGTCCCGGTCGGCAAGGTGCTCGGCCTGGAACGGCGCGGCTGGCGGCGCGGCGAGCCGCAGGACGCGGGCATCCAGAGCTGGATCTACCGGCGGCTGCCGACCGGCGGCTCCCTCGCGGTGACGCTCGACCCCGGCATCACCGTGGGGTACGTCACCGAGTTCGGCGCGACGCAGCGGTTCGAGGACGTGTTCATCTGCCCCTTCGCTGAAGGCGGGGACTACCACTCGCGGCAGACGTATCCGGCGTTGTCGACGCTCGACCCCGTCATGGCCACCGAACTCCTGCGGGACCTGACCGAGGCGACGTCCGGGTGATCTGGCCGTGAGCTGATGGGTGATCCGCTGGGTGATCTGAGAGTGCGGATTGATCCGCCGGGATGACGGATGCGGGTCGTCCCGCACCGTCCCCGGGACGCCGAACACCTTCCACCGGGTCGGAGTCGGCGGCGAGGGTGAGCCCGACAGCGCTGTCGACGACAGCGAACCTGGCGGAAGGCGAACCCATGAGTAAGAGAACCCTGATACACCGGACGGTCGCGCTGTGCGCCGCGGCCGGCGTCACCGTGGCGCTCGCGGCCGCGGGCGTCACGGCGCAGGCCGCGACCTCCTCGGCCGCGTCCCCCTCCGGGTCGGACGCGGTCGTCGCCGCGGACTCCGCGGGCTACGCGACCGTGGACTTCGACCCGGCGGCGGTCGCACCGATCGCCGACGACGAACCGTCCGCGGCGCCGGCCGGCACCATCGCGCCGAACGACGCCGCCGCGGCGAGCGCCTGCGCGGTCAACGCGTGGGGCCACGTCGGCTACCGCATCTGCGGTACCAGCTACACCCTGAAGAAGTGGACGAACGGCCACCAGGAGTACTTCGTCATCGGGACGGACAAGCAGATCTGGCACATCGCGGACTGGATGAAGTCCTGGGAGCCGATGGGCGGCACGGCGAAGAGCTGGGTCGCGGCCGGCTACGACAGCTACGAGAGCAAGGCCGACCCCCAGGGCCGGCCCACCGTGGTCACCGTGGGCACCGACAACCGCGAGCACTGCCGCACCTACACCGGCAAGTCATGGAACACCTGGCACCCGTGCGAGACCCGGCAGACCGTGATCGCGCGCGCCAAGGGCTGGCTGACCGCCGACCACGGGCACCACGTGCCGTACAGCATGTCAGCCTCCTTCCACGGCTGGCGCACCGACTGCTCCGGCTACGTCTCGATGGCGTGGAACGCCAAGCACTCCGGCGGCGGCTACTCCACCGAGACGCTGCCCGGCATCTCGCACAGCATCTCCTGGAAGCAGCTGCGGCCCGGCGACATCATCGGCTACATGGGGCCGGGCAGCGCCGGCGGCGCGGGCCACGTGATGATCTTCGCGGGCTGGGCGAACGCGAGCCACACCGAGTACACGGTCTACGAGCAGGCGCACAGCGCCGGCGGCACCGCGCACCGCAACCACCCGGTGTCCTACCGGGGTGACAGCCCCGGGCCGTACAAGCCGCGGGCTGGCAACGACATCATCGCGACCTGAGTCAGCACGGCAAGGAGGAATGAGTCGTGATACCTCGTATCCGCATCCGTGCCTCGTGGACGGTCGCAGCCAGCGTCCTGGCGCTGTGCGCCGTGGCGGCGGTCGGTCCGGCTTCGGCCAGCAGTGCCACCACCGACGCCACCGCCGACACCGCCACAACCACCGACGCTGACCCGGTGTCCGCAGCGGATCTGGCGGCCGCCGCGAACACCCCGGAGGACGACACGCCGATGGCGGCCGACTCCGCGATGGACCTGTCGGCGGCGCAGGCGGCGGCGCTCCCGAAATCCTGGAACACCCCGATCGGCGTGTTCCACCTCAGTGGGACGTCGGCCTCCAGCCGGTTCTGTTCGGGCAGCGTCATCTACAGCCCGCACGGCGACCTGGTCGTCACCGCCGCACACTGCATGCACAGCTACGTGAGCGATCCCGGCAAGGTGTGGTTCTATCCGGACTACGCCGACAACAAGCCCAGCGCCGGCCGCTACGGGATGTGGCAGGCGAAGAAGATCATCATCCCGTCGGGCTACCACTACTCCGACAAGAACAGCCCTTTCGACTACGCCTTCGTGGTGCTGAAGCCGTACAACGGCGGCACCGTGGCGCAGCGCACAGGCTGGCTCAACCCGCAGATCAACCCGTCGTTCAACACCGCTGCGCATAAGCATGTGACGGTGGCCGGCTACAACTATGCCGACCGTGGGGGAAACCTGGACTGGTGCCGCAGCACCACCGCCAAGACCGATCCCTACCGCGACGGGGCGATCGGCAAGCGGTACACGTCGGTCATGGCGAACTGCGGCAAGCTGGGCGACGGCACCAGCGGCGGCCCGTTCATCACCACCGGCACCTACAACCAGGTCGGCCTCATGGGCGGCCGCGAACGAGGGGGCGTGGTAGGAGTGACGAACTACAGCCCGTACTTCGACCACACCTTCGCGGCGTACTGGAAGAAGGCCGAAGCCTACTGACGGCGGTGCTGGCGATCACGCCACTGTAATACGCAACTGGAATCAGGCGACCGGGCCGGGGCTGTGCAGCCTCCGGCCCGGCTCGCTACTAGTCCGGCAGGACAGTTCCCTGATTCCCCTCCCAGACGTTGCTCCGCCACACGTTGCCCTTCCCCGAGGAGTCGAAGGCCGCATCCGGCGCGTAGAAGCCGCCGTGGGGGAAGTAGCGCCGGGAGAAGACGTTGTCCTGGATCACGATGTTGTAGGAACCGTGCGGATAGGCGTCCGTCACCCCGCCGTACAACGAGTACGCGCCGCCGGCCAGGTAGTTGCCCTCAACCGTGACGTCGTGCACGGGGTCCGGGGAGTTGTGGTTGCCCATCTGGATGTCCGAGGTCGCCGGCAAGGAGTTGAGCAGGGTGTTGTGCCGGATTGTGAGGTGGGCGGCGATCGGTCCGGCCTGGATCGAGTTCGAGCTGCCCTCTCGGCTCGGGCCGGGGTCGTGGATGTAGGAGTCGGCGATCACGCCGGAGGCTGTCTCCACGCCCTTGTCCATCCGGGACAGGTCGACCGCCTCGATCGTGATCATCTTGCCGTCGTTGTTGATCGCGTCGGAGAGCGTGTCCTTGCCGTCGCCCCGGACCTCGGTGTGCTCCACCGTCAGCCCGGTGTGGGACTCCTTCTGGTCGATGCCCCAGTAGTCGCCGGAACCCGGGAGCACCCGGACGTTCTTGATGTGGACGTTGTTGGCGTCGACCGTGATCGAGCCGTGGACTTCCAGGTTCTGGATCGTGGTGTTGTCCGCCGTGACGACCAGCGGGCCGGACTGCGTCAGCTGCGTTCCCTTCGGCACGCCGGTCGTCGAGGCGTCGGGGAAGGAGGCCGGGATGCCCGGCGCGGGCGGCGGAGTGCCGGACGGCGACGTGGCCGGACCCGACGGCTTCCCGGAGCTCGGGGGCGGAGTGCTGCCCGGCGCACCGGGCGGGGTGCGATACGGCTGCGACGGTATGCCGCCCCGGCCGCTGGAAGCCGCAGGAGACACCGGACCAGTCGCACCGCTGGTCCCGGTCACTTCCGGCGAAGTCGCGGATTGTGTCGGATCGAACGAGTCCTCAGGGTTCGTGGCATCGCCGTTTACATCAGGACCTTGGATGATGCTTCTCGGCGTGGAGGAACCGCCGTGCTCGCCGTCCATCGCGTGCTGGAGGAGGAAGATCAAGCCGATCACGACCGCGAGACCGCCCCAAGCTCTCAGAGCACGGATCCGCAGCCGGGTCTGGCTGCCGACAGGCGGCCGATCGGCGGAATCCGGAGGTTCCACGGAAGCTGGTGACGGAGGTTCCGGATCGCTCTGCGTGAGTTCGCCATGCGGTACCGAAGCAATCTGTCCAGCTCCGGCCTCGGTCACGACCTCAGTCACGGCCGCAGCCGACTGCCCCGCCGCCAACGCCGCATCGACCCGGTCCCGCATCGCCGTCAGCAGCTCGAGATCGCCGCCGCAGACCTCCCCGATCGCCATCACCGCGTCCCGGGGCGGCGCGAGCGCCCCCGACAGATACCGCTGCAGCGCCGACCGGCTGAACGGGATCTTGGCCTGGAGCTTGCTGAAACTCAACCCCGAAGCTTCCTTGAGCCGCCGCAGTTCCGCCGCCAGCTCCTGCACCGGGTCACCATCGTGCCCTGCTGCCCCCTGCATGGCGCACACGCTACCGCCCGGCGCCGGCCACCGCGTATCAGGCCTTTGCGAGTTCCGTCCAAAAACGAGCTATGGGAACATCGGCGTGGAGATCACCGAGTGAGAGGCCGGCGACGATCCATGACCGAGTTGTTGCGATGGCAGTCCGACGACGGCCCGATCGTCGTCGAAGTCGACGTGCACGACTCCGGCTACCAGAGCGTGCGGCCCAAGCCCGGCGAGGTCGTCGACGTCGCCGGGCGCTTCGAGGACGCGCTGGCCTCGGCCCGGTCCGCAGCCGTGTCCGCCTTGCAGACCTTCCGCCACAAGGCGCTGGACGCCGACGAGATCGCCCTGGAGTTCGGCGTGAAACTCACCGCCTCGGCCGGCGCGGTCATCGCCAAGGCCGCCACCGAAGCCGCCATCACCGTCAAACTCAAGTGGTCCCGGAGCGACGCCCCGACCCCATGACCGACGGCATGCTGTGGCGTGCCCGCATCGACATCGGTTCCCATGTCGCCGGCTCCGGCACTCTGGTGGCCCCGGACCTGGTCCTCACCGCCGCGCACGTCCTCACTTCGATGGAAGACCTGTACGTGACCTTCCCCGGCGTGGCCGAGCGGCTGTCGGCCGTCGTGGAGTGGAAGGGTGCCTGGGAAGGGCCGGGCGACGAGCGCGACATCGCGGTCCTGCGGATCAAGGACCCGTTGCCGGAGCAGGTGCAGCCGTGCCTGTTCGAGTTCGGGACTGCGCTGCGGCCCCGCGCAGGACAGGCCTCGATCCAGGTGCGCGCCCTGGGCTTCCCGCCCAGATTCCAGGACACAGGCACCTACGTCACGCTGGGCACGAGCGAGGACCGGTGGCTGCGTGGGGAATGGCTCGAGGTGGATGTGGAGCAGGCGCATCTGCGGCAGCTCACCGGCGGCTTCAGCGGCGCCGCCGCGTATCTGCCCGAGAGCGGCGCCGTCGTCGGCATCGTCACCGACGCGGAGTTGGTCGACGGCCACGGCTTCATCGGCAAGATCCTGCCGCTGGACACCATCCGCCGGCACTGGGAGCCCCTGGACGACCTGCTTCTGCTCGACTGGCTGCCGGCCGCGCCCCGGCAGGAGCTGCGCCTGCTGGTCTCCGGAATGAAGCCGAGCATCAAAATCCGGGAGATCTTCGACCGCGCGTTCCCGCAGATGCAGCTCGTATCGGCCCCCTTCGCCTCGCTCTGGGAGGCGATCCGCTACATCGGGGAGGAGATGAGCCACCTGCCGGACCGGATCGGCACCTTCCTGCGGGAGCTGGTCCGGTCCGTTGACGAGCAGGCGCGGCTGCAGCTGATCGACTGGATCCGGCGGTACACCCCGGCGGCCGCCGCGACGGCCGTGTCGCCGGCGCCGCAGGGTTCGGTGGTGGTACGCGCCGAGCGCCGCCGCGACGAGCATCTGGACGTCGTCTGCTACAGCGTCCTGGACGGCATCCGGGTGAAGAGCTCGACGCCGGAGCGGATCGCCGCCGACGCCGACCAGATCCGCGCCTGGGTCGAGCGGGTGCTGGCGGCGCAGATCAGCCCGTTCACCGACGAGAACTGGATGATCGAGTTCGTGGTCCCCCGCGGGGCGCTGATGGGCCTGCCGTTCGACGAGTGGTCGATCCACGAGCCCGGTGAGCCGCGGCCGATGCCGATGCGGACCAAACCGGTGGTGGTGCGCGACGTCGGCCGGCTGGAGCCGAGCCTGCTGGCCAGCCAGGCCAACCGGCGGCGCTGGGAGCGGCTGCGGCACGAGGGCCGGGTCCGGATGCAGCCGGTGGACTGCGCCGCCGGCTACGAGTACGAGCACTTCTACGGCTGGCTCGACGACGAGGAAGACATCTGCGCCCTGGTATACCCCTCGCACCCGAAGCCGGACTGGCTGGAGGCCTCGCTGCGGGCCGGGATCCCGATCATGCTGTGGCACCGCGCGGACTGCCCGGACCCGCACCCGCCGGACGGCCACCAGGCCTTCCTGGACGGGCTCGCCGCCGGGCTGGCAGACGCCGCTCCGGAGCAGCTGCCGGTGCTGGTCATGAAATTGCGCAAGGCCGCGTGGGCGCCGAGCAGAGCGGGGAAAGAGCACTGCGGGCGCGCGCTCACCCTGCTGTGGGACGACCCCGACCGCGGCACTGATCCGCCCCTGACGATGGGAAGAGGCTGAGATGCCCGACTGGCAGATCTACACCGGTAGCCGGGTCCGGCACGACGGCATCGACCGGTTGCCCAAGCCGCCGCCGTGGCGGACGTTCGCCGGCGGGCCGCCGCTGCCGATCCCGGCCGGGGACTCCGGCCAGGAGCACTCGGCTCGGCGCTACCGGCCCAGTCCGGACGCGGTGCGGCATGTCAACGCCGCGCTGTATCTGCGGCGGCCGCTGCTGGTCACGGGGCCGCCCGGCACCGGGAAATCGACGCTGGCGTACGCGGTGGCGCACGAACTGGGACTGGGGCCGGTGCTGCACTGGCCGATCACCAGCCGCGTCGTACTGCGAGATGGTTTGTACGAGTACGACCCGTTGACCCGTCTTTACGCGGCGGGACGGTGGGGCCTGCGTTCGCTGGCCAGACCGGCCGCCGCGATCGCCGACGACATCGGCGACTACATCCGGCTCGGCCCGCTCGGCACCGCGCTGCTGCCGCACCTGCGGCCGCGCGTACTGCTCATCGACGAGATCGACAAGAGCGACGTCGACCTGCCCAACGACCTGCTCACCATCTTCGAGAAGGGCTCCTTCGAGATCGTCGAGCTCGCCCGGCGCGCCGACCCCACGGCCCGGGTGATGACGGCCGACCGGGTCACCGCGGCCCGGGTCCCGATCCGCAACGGGACGGTCACCTGCCGCGCCTTCCCACTGATCGTCATGACCAGCAACGGGGAGCGCGAGTTCCCGCCGGCGTTCCTGCGCCGCTGCGTGACCGTCGAGCTGAAGCAGACCGCTGACACCGACGAGCTGGAGGCCATCGTCGCCGGGCACCTGAGCGGGGTGTTGAACGGCGGTGCGCAGGACGAGCAGGAGTCGCCTGCGCTGCCGGAGCACACGCGGCAGATCATCGAGCGGTTCCTGCAGCGCCAGGGCAGCGGGATGCTGGCCAACGACCAGCTGCTCAATGCCGTGTACCTGTGCCATCACGCGCTGGTCAACGGCGATCCGGAGTCGATATTGGAACTCGCCGACCAGGTGATGCCGTATCTGAGTCCGGAGACCGGTTCCGATGTCCGTTAGCCGGCTGCGGGAGGTGCTGAACGCTGTCGGGCCTCCGGTGGGCACCGTGGAGCTGGCCGAGATGCTGTGGCTGGCCGAGTTTCTGCCGACCGATGAGGAAGCGGCGGCAGCGGCCGACGAGGCGCCGCAAAGCTCTGATGAACCGCGGTCGGCGGGTGGTACGGCGAGCCCCGACGATCGTTCGGGTCCTGATGAAACGGAAGCGGTCGGGCCGACCGATGCGGAAGCAGCGGACGGTAGCGGCGAGTCGCAGGAATCGGTAGACGCAGAAGACGCATCCGAAGCTGCTACGGCTGAAGCCGTGGCGGAGACGGAAGACGATTCCGAGGAGGCGTCGCCGTCGCCGTCGGATGCTGGACCACGCGCCACGACCTCGCCCGAAGCGCCGCCGCCGACCCCGGCGACGCCGAAGTCCCGGTGGAGCCTGGCCGTGGAGGTGCCCGACGCGGACGAGGAGGCCCTTCGCCAGCGTGCATCCGCCGAAGCCGTGTGGACCCCGACCGCGCCGATGCTGGCGAATCCGCTGGCCATCCAGCGTGCGCTGCGGCCGCTCAAGCGCCGGGTCCCGGCCCGGCGCGAGCGGGTGCTGGACGAGACCGCGACCGCGGCTCAGGCTGCTGATCTGCCGGGTCTGCGCCCCTACCGCCCGGTCCTCACCGCCGCCGACGAGCGGTGGCTGAGTCTGGCGCTGGTGATCGACACCGGTCCGGCCATGGCGATGTGGCGTCCGCTGGCCCACGATCTGCACGAGGCGTTGCTGGGGCTGGGGGCGTTCGGCAACGTGCGGGTGTGGCACTTGGCGGATCTGGGAGCTGGAACTGGAGCTGAATCGGAGTTCGCGCACAACCCTGGTTCCGGATCTGGGTCCCGGTCTGGCTCTGTGTCTGGGCGTGGGTCTGTGTCTGAGCTTGGGCCTGTGTCTGAGCTAGGGTCTGTGCCAGGAACCGGGTCCGGGTCAGGGTCAGCGTCTTTGTCAGGGTCCATATCCGCCTCGAGTTCTCCGGCCGGGGTCGGCCTGCGTACCCGGCCGGGCGGCCCGGCGCTGCATCCATCGGCGCTCTTGGACCCGGCCGGACGCCAGGTGGTACTGGTCCTGAGCGACTGCTCCGGTCCGGCCTGGTGGTCCGGGCGGGCCGAACCGGCCCTGCACTTGTGGGCCGCACACGGCCCGACCGCCATCGTGCAGCCGATGGCCGAGCATCTGTGGCGCCGTACCGCCGTCGCGCCGGTGCCCGGCCGCGCCCGGACCGTCCGGCCGGGCGCGCCCAACACCGGTCTGCGCTTCACGCCCTACGACGGCGGCGGCTTCCAGCCGCCGGGCACCGTGCCCGTGCCGGTCCTGGAGACGGCGCCGGACTGGCTGGCCGACTGGGCCCGCCTGATCACCGCGACCGGCGGCCCGGAGCAGCCCACGTCGGTGATCCACGTCGGCAGCGCCGTCCGCTCCCGCTCCGCGGCGGTCACGGCCGAGCGGGAGCTGCCGATCCGGGACCGCGTCCGGCGCTTCCACGCCACCGCCTCGCCGGCGGCGGCGAAGCTGGCCGCGCACGTCGCGGTGTCGGTGCCGGTGCTGCCGGTGATGCGGCTGATCCAGCACCGGATGGTGCCCGGCTCCGGCCCGGCCGCACTGGCCGAGGTGCTGCTCAGCGGGCTGTTCCAGCCGGTCGACGCCGACCTGGGCGTATACGGGTTCGTAGCCGGGGCCCGGTCGGCGCTGCTGGAGACGCTGCCGCGCTCGGTGGCGCTGGACACGGCGGATGTGCTGACCCACCTGTCGGCGGAGATCGACCGGCGGGCCGGATCCGCGGCCGAGACCTTCCGGTCGTTGGTGATGTCGGCCGCGGGCCGGACAGCGACAGCGGTCACTGCTGCGATGACGGGCACGACGACGGCGTCCGCGGGTACAGCAGGTACGCATGGCGACCGCGGCGATGCAGACCTGGCCCCAGACGACTCGACCCACGGCCCAGCACAACCCTTTGCTACAGCACAGCCTTTCGCTCTCGTCAGTGATGAGGCGTTACGACTGCTCAGCCATCGCGCGGCGGCATTGGTCGACGCGAGTCCCAGTCAAGCCTCTGAGACAGTAGAGAGCAGCGACGACATCGTTTCCGAGCCGTCGTCGGCCGAGGAGTTCAGGGAGCCGGAAAGCCCCGTCAGTACCTCCCGGGATAAAGACGAGCCGACTGTTGTGCTGGTGCTGGGTGAGGTCCATGTCAGTCTGCTGCCGAACTCCACGAGCCTGCCCGACGAGGACGTCCTCCGGCTGCTCTCCGTCCCGGGACAGCAGGTCCACCTGGTGCGGCGACCGGTACGACGGGCGAGCTCGCCGATGCTGCTGACCGGCGTCGACTGTCCGCTGCCCTCGGGATCCGGCCAGCGGGTCGTCGGCAAGGGGACGCCGCAGACGCAGATCGTCGTCGTCGGCGGCATCGCTCTGCTGGGCTCGTCCCAGGTCCGCGTGGCGTCGGTGCCGGACTCGGTACGCCGGGAATGGCCGTGGTACCTCCAGCGGCCGGGCTTGATGACGGTACCGGTCGAGATCGACGTCGACGACGTCGCCGACGGGATCCGGCAGGACCGCCGGGACACGTCCCGGCTGGATCTCGGCTCGATCATCGAGCGCGAACTGGACGACGTGCGGAGGTCGTCGCTGCTCGACGGGCAGATGCTGATGCGTTCTGGCATCACGCGGGTGCGGTGGGTGATGCAGGTGGTGGCCTCCCGGACCGGGCCGCCGGTCCTCGGCGTGGCTCTCGATCGGGGCGAGCCCGTGCTGACCGTGCGGATGATCGGCCGCCTCGACGACCTGCCGATGATCGCCAGGTTCTGCGAGGAAGTGGCACTGCACGAGTGGCTGCTGATGATGGTCACCCGCACCATCGAGCGGGCCGGCCGGCAGTCCGCTCGGAACCCCATTCCGATGCCGGACCTTTCCGCGGTGTTGAACCTGCTGGTGCCGTTGTGGATGCCGCCGACGTACGTGAACGCTGATATGAGAGCCCTGTGGACCGCGTTCGAGGAACGGACGGCGGTCAGCCGGTCTTTCACCACCTCGGTCAGGCGCATCAGGGAGGAGCTGTCGGAGTGATCTGTGCCAACCTGGCCTACCCGGCGCCGGCAGCGGAACCCAGCCGCCCGAAACGTCGTCTAATGGAGCCGTGACGCACGCCAACCCGTTCCAAACGCTCGCCGACCGTCTACGCCACGCCAGTCCGACCGCCCTGGCTCTGAGCGCCCGGGCCTGCCTGCACCGCGCGGGCGCCGCCTTCGAGGCCACCGGCCGTCCCCACGAGGCGACTCCGGTGTTCAGCCCGCACACGCTCACCGAGATCAGCCTGGCCACTCCCCTGCCGCAACTCCTGGCCCCGGTCCTGGCCGCCCAGCCGCTGCTGCGCCACTACGCCGCCGACCCCGAGACCGGCGACCTCCCCGCCGCCGACCGGTCGCCGGCCGCCCTGATGCTCGCCATGGTCACCGAACTCACGCTGCTGGCGACCCCCACGGCCCAGCACACGCCCGCCCATCTCCACGACTGGGCCCAGGCCTGTTCGGACATCACCCTGACGATGTGCCTGCACATCGACACCAAGGACACCGGCCACTTCCCGACGCCGGAATCCGACCCGGGCCGCGTCGCGTCCGCCGAACTCGCCACCCAGCTGTCGATCCTGCATCTGCTCTCTATCGGCTCCCAGGACGCGTATCACGAGGCGGCGCGGCTGTCTCAAGCCCAGCGCGCGGAGTTCGCAGTGGCGATCGCGGGACTGATCAGCGGGTGACAGCCGCACTTCGCCTTGCCGAAACTCGCCGGTGATCTCCTGCGTTTCCCCATAAATCCCTAGGAACGGGGCGGAGCGGAGTACCACGGTGAACCCACGACCTGACGCGTCCGGCAGCGGACCCGGCACGATCACTCCCGACGGCTGCGCGGTGGAGCTGTATGTGCGGCTGCCCTCCCGCGGAGAAGCGGAGCTCGTGCATTCGGCGGTGCCCGCCCGCGCAAGCGTCCTCGAGCTCGGCTGCGGCACCGGGCGGATCAGCACGCCGCTGGCACGCCTCGGCCACCGAGTCGTGGGCGTCGACGAGTCCCACGAGATGCTGATGCGGTGCCGCGAGATCGAGACGGTGCGCTCAGCGATCGAGGACTTGGACCTCGACGAACGCTTCGACGTCGTACTGCTGCCCTCGCATCTGGTCAACAGCCCCGAGCCGCTTCGCACCAGGCTGCTGGAGTCCGCACGCCGACACCTGGCCCCGCACGGAACGGTGGTGATTCAGCGGCACCGCCCCGGATGGGTGCGCACCGCCACGGACATGTCGAATGACGACGGCACGATCATCAGCACGCTCACAGTGCTGGACCGTCCGGAGCCGGATCTGCTGCACGCGCGGATCCGCTACGAGTCCGACGGAGCGGTCTGGGAGCAGGAGTTCGTCACCAGAGAGCTGGTCGACGAGGCGCTGCCCGGTGTTCTGGCAGCCGCGGGTCTGCGTCTCGGGCGGATGCTCACGGAGACTGGGGATTGGTTCACAGCGGAGTTGGATCACGCTGCAACGGAGTGATCGCGCGGGCTCCGAACAGAATCAGGTTGCCTCGCCAGAGCATGACGACGCTGGCTGACGACCACGGCCGCCGCTCAGCAGCAATCACGCGGCCTGGGCCAGCGGCCAAGAACGCCAGTCCAACGTATCCGGCAGATCATCGGCGTCGATCCGCGCCGTGTACAACGCGCCGTCCGGCCCGACAGCAGCCACCACCACCAGCCCGCGGGCGTCGACCGCCAACGACGGCCGCTGGATCGGCCCGGGTCCGCTGAGCCAGCGCTGGATCCCGTCCCGGCGGTCGAGGTGCGGCTGCCACACCGTCTCCACCAGGCCGTGGCGGCCCCGCTGGGCCAGGAACACCCCGTCGCCGTGCGGCTGCAACGCCACCACGCCGAAGCCGGCGGCGCCGCCGAGGCTGGTCGTCGCCTGCTCCCAGGCCAGACCGCGCCGGCGCGCGCGGACCGTCAGCTCGCCGGTGTCCGCCTGGCGCGCCGCCAAGAGAGTGACGCCGTCGCTCAGCGTCCGGACGGTCGGCGGGTCGCCGAGCGGAGGCAGGACCGTCGGTATGACCTGCGGGTCGCCATCGCTGCCGATCCGCCAGCTCCAGAACTCCTGGCCGTTGGCGTGGAGCTCGACGTCACCCGATGGAGTGACGGTCGCGGTGAGCCCGTCGCGCACCCGGTTCCCGCCTATGTCGCGCCAGTCGCTCCAGGCGGAGGCAGGTGTGGCAGCGATGGATGTGGCTGAGCCGGACGCCAGATCGCGGTGCCGCCATGACACCGACTTGTCGGCGTTACGCACGAAGACGTGCAACATCCCGCGGCCGTCCACCACGGCCTCCGGCGAGCCGACCGCGTGCGAGTCCTTCGTCTTGGGGCCGACCGGGGCGCCGAGGCTGGTCCAGGGCTGGAAGGTGCCGTCGGGGCGTTCGCTCGTGACCACGACCTCCTGGCTCCAGGCTCCCTGGTCGGGATCGGTGATGGTGCGCAGACCGGCGAGGTGGGCGCGGCCGGCGCCGTCGACCGCCACGGACAGGTGCGGGGCCAGGGCGGTGGCGGTGTTCTGGTCGACGTGGCGAGCGGGCGTGGTGCCGGCGGCGGCCGTTGCTCCGGCGGAAATGGCGCCCGACAGACTGACGGCTGCCCTGGTGGCAGCGGCCAGGGCGGCCGCCGCACCGTCCGCACCGCTGGCCGCATCGTTCGCTAATCCACTCGCCGCGTCGTTTGCCGCCGAGCCGCTCGCTGGGCCGACCACCCCATCGTTCGCCGACCCGGCCTCGACACTCACCGCCGCGGCATAGCGTCCGCTTCCGGGCGCCGTCTCCCGCCACATCACCGCCTGACCCCCGACCACTGCGAACGCCCGCAACCGCCCCGCCGCATCGGGGCGCAGCCAGTCGGTCGTGCCGGGATGCCGCAGGTTGGTGCTCTGAGACCAGCCCGGCCGCGCCGCGTTCCCGCCGACCGTGTCATCGCCGCAACCGACCGGGTCGCCGCAGTGCCGGCGATCGGCCCAGCCGTAGACGCCCAGTAGCTTCAGCTTCTCGCGCTGGCTGGGCCTGCCGAGGTTGTGCTTCCAGCGGGCGTTCCCGTAGCCGATGTAGGCGTCCAGGGTGACTTCCGATGGTCCCCGCCGTGCCCGATGGTCCGCGTAGGCCGCATAGGTGAACCACGCGGTCGCGGTGTGGTCCTCGTTGTCGGTGTGCACGCCGGAGTCCGTCGCCCAAGCCCGTTCCTGCGGCCCTATCCCCCGGCGCTCGGGATCCGGGTCCAGCGTGCGGACCACGCTCGGCGCGAAGCGGTCCATCAGATCCGTCAGCGTGCCGACAAGCTGGTCCCTGGTATAGACGCCGCCACTGACGCGGTCTTCCTCCGGCCGCAGAACCGGGCGGGTCTTCTCCTTGCCGTGGTAGAGGGCGGCCAGCGGCGTGTAGTTCTCGTCACCGGGAGTGGTGCCCCAGTAGGACCCCATCAAGATGTCCAGGAACACCAGCCGCACCTGCGGATTCGCCCGAAGCTCACAGAGACACGCCTCACCTCCGCGGGTGACGAGCGCCGTGATCCGCCACGGGTCGTCCTCCCCAGCGCCGGCCATCCGGGCATAGGCCGACCGCAGCCCGTGCTGCCGCGCCGCCGCGAACCGGGCCCCGCCCCCGGCCTCCGCCGCGGTCAGCACCACGGTGGTGACCTCGCCACCGGTGCGCACCGAGTCGGCGATGTCCGGGTTCATGAAGTACAGATCGTCATCCGGATGCGCCACGACCTGCAGGAACGACACCCGGCCGGCCAGCCGCGCCGGCCGTGGCAGGCGCTGCTGCGCGTCGCCGGACACGGCGGAGTCGGCACCGAGCACGCCGGCAGCCAGGACGCCCATACCGAGCAGTCCTAGTTCGCGCCGAGACAAGTTGGGCACTGCACTCCCCGATGGCCGAATTCCCCAGACGATAAGCCAGACGCGCTGGTCAGCCGACGGGTTGCTTGCGACGTCACCCACCCTGGGGACGGCCCTGTACGCCATTGGGAGCAGACAGCAGAAAGCCCCCGATCCGGCGCCTAGAGGGCCAGATCAGGGGCGAGGAGAGAGGAGAACGGTGGGGAGAACTCAGACCTGCCCGGCCTTCTCCAAAGCCGTGCAGCAGGTGTCGACGATGAGCCGGGTTACCACATACGGGTCCATGTTGGCGTTCAGCCGCCGGTCCTCGATGTAGCCCTTCTTCTCCACCTCGACCTGCCACGGACTCCGCACCGAGCAGCCCCGGTTCGACACCCCGTAGCTGTACTCACTCCACGGCGCGGTCTCATGCTGCCCAGTGAGACGGCCCTCGATACCGGCCCCATACGCGCTCACATGCAGAGCCGGCTTGTCCCCATCACCCAGCGCCTCACAAGCGGTGATGATCGGGTCGTACCCCTCCCGCATCGCCTTGGTCGAGAAGTTGGTGTGCGCCCCGGCCCCGTTCCAGTCCCCCCGCTGCGGCTTGGCGTCGAACGACACCGCCACCCCGAACTCCTCACCCGTCCGCAGCAGCAGGTACCGCGCCACCCACAGATGGTCGGCCACCTCCACCGGCCCAGCCGGCCCCACCTGGAACTCCCACTGCCCCGGCATGACCTCGGCGTTGATCCCCGAGATCTTCAACCCAGCCGCCAGGCAGTAGTCCAGATGCTTCTCCACGACTTCCCGCCCGAAAGCCGCATCAGCCCCCGCCCCGCAGTAATACGGCCCCTGCGGCGCCGGGAAGCCCCCCTCGGGGAACCCCAGGGGACGCCCATCACGGAACAGCGTGTACTCCTGCTCGATCCCGAACCACGCCTCCTGCTCCGCGAACCGCTCCGCAACCTCCCGCGCCCCAGCCCGGCTGTTCGACTCATGCGGCGTGAAGTCGATCCCCTCCACCTCACACAGCACCAGCACCGCGTCCCCACCCCGAATCGGATCCGGACACGTGAAGACCGGCCGCAGCACCCGATCCGAAGACCGCCCCTCAGCCTGCTCCGTCGACGACCCGTCAAACCCCCACACCGGCGGCTCCACCCCATCCGCCAACACCCGCGTCTTCGACCGCAACCCCGCCGTAGGCCGCACCCCGTCCACCCAAATGTACTCAGCCTTGTAAACCATCACCCATCCTCTCGACCCAGCACCAACCGGCACACCCCGCACCGGCACCACCACCAGGCCAGCATCCCCACCCCCCAAAACCCCCCTGTTACCCCCGCGTTAACGCCACATCAACTCACCCCCCGATCACCCCCGCCCACCCTCAGTGACCCCCCACCCCACCCCACCAGCCCAAACACCCCCACCCCTTATCGATTTTCGACTAACCCCACCAGGCGTGTACTATCAAGGACGTCGCAAGCGCGCGTAGCTCAACGGATAGAGCATCTGACTACGGATCAGAAGGTTAGGGGTTCGAATCCCTTCGTGCGCACCTAGTAAGACACAAAACCCCAGGTCGCTGACCTGGGGTTTTGTGTTTCCCGACTCTCCGGCGATCGAACTGGCATTGCAGAAACGACTGGACGTTCGACCGTGGTGGGAGGGAAGTGAGAGGGGATGTCGCCGGATTGTCGAGGACGCCGCAGGTCAGAGTCGGACTTGATGGTCCTGCCGAACCCCGTGTCGGCTCGACGCCGTCGGCCGCCCAGCCGTTCCGCTCGTAGAACCGGCGGGCCCGGGCGTTCGAGGGCAGGACCCACAGCACCGCCGTCGCGAACTGCATCGCAGTGAGCGACTCGTGCGCCGCTTCGAGAAGTGCCTGCCCTGCGCCGGTGCCCCAGGCTTCGGGGGCGACGTTGATCGCGTACAGCTCGCCGGCGCCATCAGGGCCGTCGGCGTCGCGGCACGGGCCCGTCCAGGCGAAGCCCGCCGCGCGACCGCCGACGTCTGCGACGACGATGCGCTCGCGGTCCGGGCGGACGCGCGCCGGGTCGAGGATGCGTTCCCACATCGCGGTGCGCCGCTCGACCGTGACGTCGACGAGGAGTTCCGCCGGCATCTTGCCGTCATAGGCCTGCTGCCAGGCTTCGGCGTGCAGTCGGCCCAGGTCCG
Source organism: Catenulispora sp. (assembly GCA_013362315.1). GTDB lineage: Bacteria > Actinomycetota > Actinomycetes > Streptomycetales > Catenulisporaceae > Catenulispora. The sequence continues at coordinate 21,623 of JABFWL010000210.1, forward strand.
GGACGTCGGCGGCAAGCGGTTCGCGGATCTCCATGGCCAGGACCCTAGCGAGGCAGTGATGTCGGGCGCACCAGATGCACCGTCTGATCACCGATCGGATGGCTCGCTGCGTAGCAGGGACCACCGCCACAACCCTCACCGCATCGACATCGACCGCGACAGAGCGAAAACGCTTGCCGTCCGCACCTATGCCGACATACTTCGCGCCGTTGACGACCACAGGTGTCTGCGACTTTCGGACTGCGGCCTTGGCCTCTGCCTCGGCATCGCGGATGTCGACGCCCATGTCCATGAGCGCGCGGCAGAAGACGTTGCGGACGTCGCGCAGCGGCGCGGGGTCCACCATCCGCACCCCGAGCGGGATCACATGCACCTACGCCCGGTACTCCAGCGCGCAGGCGTACCTCAGCCTCGGGCGATGGTGATCGTCGGGGTCGCGGAACGTGGCATCGAGGGAAGTCAGCGTGGGCTGACGATGACGGCTCTACCCCTTGCTCGGCCCGGGTGCGGAAAGGCAATCTGTGCCCACACGGACCGGGCGCTCTCGCTGCCGAGTACGCCCCAGACCTCCGACAATTCCGAGACCACAGCCAAGCCGCGACCGCGTACGTCATCCTCTTCGGGCTCAGCCACCTCAGGACGCGTCGGGCTGCCGGCGTCATCCACCCGGACTTCCCATCGGTCGCTGTACGTGATCAGGTGCAAGGTGAACTTGCCCCCCGGCTCACCACTGGCCGTGTGGACTACGGCGCTCCTGGCAGGCCTGCTTGCCAAGCGCGGCGCGGCAAAGCATCCGGCCTCATGAACCGCGCCGAGTCTCCTCTGTGCGTTCGGCAGCAGCAGGACCGCGCCGATGAGGAAGCAGACCGCCCCGATCAAGGTGGTGGTGTTGGCCGCGTCGGCGTTGTGTACCTGGCCGGTGACCGGGGTGACGTAACCGGCGACGGCGGATATGCCGAAGGCGATGCGGCACCGGCGCTTGAACCGGGGATGGGCGAGTGCCGTCCGGACACCGGCGGTTCCTTTCTGCCCGGCTCGGTCATGCCTCGTCGTCGCTCCCGGTTCTGTCCGGGTCTGTTTTGCTCTGTTGGCCGCGACGGACCGCGGCTACGAACACCTTGATGGCCACAC
>JABFWL010000695.1 GCA_013362315.1 Catenulispora sp.
GACCGATTCGCCGGCAAAGCGCCCGTCATACCTTCGGAGCATGCAGACCATCGAAACGATGTCCTTCACCCAGGCCTGTTTCGGTTCTCACAGCTGGGCCGGGTGAACGCCACCGCCCGACTGATATCGCTGTCCGCTACGAAACCGAGGGAACAACCGTATGCGTACTCTGACCTATCTCGTGGCTGCCACCCTGGACGGCCACATCGCCGAACCAGGCGGCGCCGATCCCACCGGCACGCTGTTCACCGTCGGCCCGGACTACCTGGACTACGCCATCGCCAACCACCCCGAGACCCTGCCCACCGGGGCTCGCGAAGCACTCGGCGTCACCGATCCCGGTGCCCGCTTCGACACCGTGCTGGAGGGCCGCCGTTCCTACCAACTCGGCCTGGACGCCGGCATCACCAACGCCTACACGCACCTGCGACACCTGGTGTTCTCCCGCACCCTCGCCGACAGCCCAGACCCCGGCGTCGAAGTGGTCGCCGACGACCCCATCACGACGGTCCGCAAGCTCAAAGCCGAGACCGGCCGCGGCATCTGGCTCGTCGGAGGCGCCACGTTGGCGGGCGAGCTGTACGAGGAGATCGACGAGATCGTCGTCAAAATCAACCCCGTCGCCTCCGGTACCGGCATCCCACTGTTCACCGGCCGGAACCAGGCCTCGCGCCGCCGCTTCGCCATGCGCGACCACACCATCCTGGACAGCGGAGTGGCAATCCTCACCTATACGGCCAACTGATTCAGACTCGGCTTGTCGTTTTGTCGTGGATCTGTCAGCGGCGGCGGTGTGTCCGCGACTACGAGCGGCTCCCGGAGAACCACGAGGTCATGGTCACCATCAGCATGATCATGCTGATGAGCCGCCGCCTCGCCAGGCCGCTACCACACACGGCCTGACGATTTCACGGACAGGCGCTTAGGCAGGAGTTTGGACAACCCCGCGAGCAGGCCCTGTCGTGCCAGGTGAGCCTCGGCTTCGGGTGCACTCGGCGAAGCACCGCCGCCTTCTGCCGCAACACCCCGTATCTCGGTATTCTTCGATGCCTGAGAACGAACCAGTAGCGCCGGCCAGGACACGACATTCGCGAAGGCCCGGTACAGCAACCTGTCAGCCACAGACCCCGATAATGCCACGGGCATCAGCCCAGGTCAGCCCTGATGGCCGAGTTTCTGACCACCACACGATGGCACAGCCTCGCTTCCCGAACTACGGCCGACTCCTTCCGAGTCACATCCATCACAGAGTACTGACCTAAGGTCCCCGGTTGCTGATATACAGGTTCATATACGAGTAGCAAACCACTCTGGGGGTCGGTGTGGGCGAGCACGAGTACCAGCTCAGTCTCCGATTCGACGGTCCCGGCGACGCCTCGGACCACTTGGTCTCGCTGCGCAAGGCGCTTCGCGACAAATCCGACCTGCACGGCCGGAAGCTGGAGCTCGTGCCCGCGCCGCAAAAGCCGGGGGATATGGGTGGCGGCTTCATCGAACTGACCGTGGCGCTGGCGTCTACGGCCAGCGTACGCGCGCTCATCGACGGTTACTGGGTTTGGCGCAGGTCCAAGCAGGTGAGCGTTGCGCTGATCCTCACCAACCGGGCCGAGGAGAAGCTCGAGTTGACGCTTGCCAACCTCGGCGACGAGGACTATCGGGTGCAGGCCGGGATGCTCACCGAGACCGTCAAGGAGTTCATGGCCAGACCGGTCGACCCGCAGGCACATGATCAGGACGGCGGCGAATGACAGGTGCCGGAATCGCATCGCCCCGATCCCGACCGCTCCCGCGCCGTCGTCATCGGCGCGGGCTCTTATCTCTACCTCGGATCACAACTGCCCCAAGCCTCCTCAGGCGCGCGGACCTTCGCTGAATTCCTTCGTACGGCCGGCGGCATCGACAGGGTCGATTTGGTGTCGGCTCCGAGCAGCCCGAGCCGCATCACCGTGCCGGTGGACGAGGCGGCCCGCGATGCGACCGACGTTCTGCTGGTCTACTACGCGGGCCATGGCCTGATCGACAAATCGGACCGGTTCTACCTGGCCACTGAGAGCACCACGGTGTTGGATCTGGATAACACCGCAGTGTCGTATGACGCTCTGCGTCGTCAGATAGCGTCGAAAGAAACGGCCGCCTACAAGATCTTGATACTCGACTGTTGCTTCTCCGGCAGCGCGCTGCACTCTCCGCTGCCCGGCGCGCCGATCGAGAATGTCATGTTGCTGTGTTCGGTCGGCCCCAGGGACCTGGGCTTTGCGTCGCCAGACGGGATCTACCCCGCGTTCACGAAGGACCTGCTCGAGATCCTGACAGGTCCTGCCGAACCGACCCTCGGCGGCCTGTACCAAGGGGTCTTGGACAGGGCCAAGCGCGCTGGACGGACCAGGCCGATCATGGTCACCCAGGACGAGGCCAGCTGGTTGATGCTGAAGGCGACCGAACCGACCGCTCCGAAGCCGGTCCCCGTCACCGGGGACCCTGGCCGAGACATCGCCCGAAACGAGCCGGTAGTAGCACCCAAGACTAGTCAAGGAGCAAAGACCTCGGCACCAACCCGGCGCGCCGACCCGGCCGGATCTCGGATGCTGCTGGCTGGCGCCACCTTCCGGTTGCCGCAAGCGGAGCACAACGTGGCGGAGATCGCCCGCGCGTTGACCGACGAACGCACCGGGGTTCTGCATGCCGCGCCCGCCAATTGCCGGACACTGCTCAACGCCCCGAACGCCGCTGACTTGCAGAAGGTCGCTCAGGATGTCGCAGCCGAAGCGCGGGACGTCCTCGTCGTCTACTACAGCGGCCTCGCCCGCGTGTACGGCGGCGATCTGGAACTGGTCGCCGCGCCATCCGGCGGCGAGGGACAGTGGCTCTCCCTGGGCGACCTGCTCGGAGCGGTCAGGAGTAGCACCGCTCCGGTGCGCCTCGTCCTGCTCGATTGCCTCACCGAGGTCGAACCCGGCGCAACGCCGATCGACTGGGAGCGCTATCGCGAGCTGCTCGCTGGGCCGCATAAGATCGGCCTGATCGCCTCCATAGCGCCCGCCGACCCGAAACCGACGGGGAGTTCCACCGCCGTCACGGGCGAGTTGCTCGACCTGCTCTACAACGGAGTGCCAAGCGAGGGCGAAGGGCCGCCGCCCGGCACGTGTGAACGGATCGTCGACGTCTTGGTGGACCGGATCGGCCAGTTGGGCTTGCCGACGCCATGGCACGCACTCGGAAGCGCCGCAGGGCTCGAACTCACCCTGGTAGGGAGGCCGCTGCCACCATCGAACCGCCCCCTTCGAATCCTGAACTGGGTCAGGCAGAAACCCCTCTACCAGAAGATCGTCGTGAGCGTTCTGGCCGCGGCGTTGAGCCTGGGACCGAGTCTGTGGCGGCCCGTATTCTTCCCGACAACGACCGCGACGTGCGGAACACCGCTCGAACTGCGCGTGATCGCCTCACCGCAGAGTTTTCAGTTGACGTCCGCGGTGGCCGATGCCTTCGCCGCCGGCGAGACCGCATCAGGCTGTCGCCGCTATCATCTGACGGTCTATCAGGCAACGACCGATTCGGTGCTCCAAGCCCTCGGTCAGGCCAACGACTGGACGAGTGCCACATGCCAGGCATCGAAGGGAAACGGGTCGGCGGCATGCTTCGTGCCGAGCCGTGACGTCGGACCGCAGCCCGACATCTGGCTCCCCGACTCGACGGCGGATTCGGACCTCGCCACGCTGAGGGCCGACAAGGGCGCGGTGCGCATAGTCCCTATGCAGTCGATCGCCTGGACACCGCTCGTCGCGGCCGTTTCGAAGTCCGCCGGGTTGTCGCTCGGTGCCCGCCAGATGGACTGGCACGATCTGCAGTCGGCCGTGGCCGATGCGCACCTCAGCCTGGTGCGGACCGACCCGACCACCTCGACCACCGGATTGCTGCAGACCGCGGGACTCTACTCGGCGCTCGCCCCCGGCCTGGACCCCGGCCAGGTCAAGACCGTCGAGGACGATACCGAACAGGTCGGTGCCGTCCGGTCGGGGCTGCAGCTCACCGATGATGAGCAGTTGGTCTGCGGCACGGGGCAGTCCGGTGTACCGAAGCTGGACGGCGATGCCCTGCTGATCTCGGAGAAGGCCATGCTCGACTATGACCTGGGCGACGCCAAGTCGCCCGTCGGCCGATGTGCACAGGCTTCGAATTCGCAGCTCCTCGCCTACTACCCAAGCTCGACCGCGATCCTGGACCATCCGCTGGTGCGGCTCGACTGGACCTCGCAGAACGGCGATCGAGCGGCCAGACAACAAGCCGTCGCGGCGTTCCAGGATTGGCTGCTGAAGGACGGCCAGTCCTTGGTCGCGCATTACCACTTCCGTCCTGTTCCGATCACGAAGGGCTCCGTTCCCGTCGATTCGGCAGGCGCCGCAGATCCGGCGTTCGATCCGAGTACTCACCGAGCACCGGACGAAGCCACTCTCCAGCGGGACTACGCCGCGTATCAGGGCGCCCATAAGCCGGGGCGGGTGATCTTCTTGCTGGATGTGTCGCAGTCGATGCAGGACAGAGGCAAACTGTCGGCGGCGGAGAACACGATCACCCAGGCCGCCCAGACCATGGGTGGCAAGGACACCGCGGGTCTGCTCACCGTGCCGGTGTCTACCGCCGACGACCATGACCCCGCCGGCTCGCTACAGCTGTCCCGGGATCAGCTTTCCGCCGCGCTCACCGCGGTCAAACCGATGCCGAACGGCGCCGCGCTTTACAGCGCGATCAGCGCAGCCCTGACGAAAATGCGCGGAGACGGCTGGACGGCCCAGACGGGCTCGGAGAATCAGGCCCTCGTCGTGCTGACCGATGGCGAGGACACCGACTCGTCCAATACGCGCAATCGCAGCACCATCGCCGGCGGGGATCTGATCAACCAGGTGAGGCAGGCCGGAATCCCGGTGCGGATCCTGGCATTCGAACCGGCCGGATGCAGCGGTGCCGGACAGGCGGACGCGCTGATCCCCGCGCTTGTCGGCGACCCGATGAGCCGGTGCGTCACGGTCGGCGACGCACCTGATCAGGCGACCGTGACCGGGCTCGGAAGCGGATTCTGGGCTGGAGGCAACAGTGGCTAGGCGATGGAATGCTTGGTCGGCAGCAGTGTTGTGCGTCTCGCTCGGGGCGACAGGCTGCACGGCCAGCACCCGCGGACCAGCGACGCCAACCGTCCCGGCGAACGGAGCCGAGGAATCAGGGCCCATCACACTCGTCACCGCCCGCGATCTGAGCCAAGGCGGCGTCCGGCAAAAGCTGATCGATCAATGGAACACCGCCCATCCCGACCATAAGGTCAACGTGGTGGAGCTGCCGTCAAACGCCGATCTGCAACGAAGCCAGATGCTGGCCGCGGAGCAGTCCGGCGAGCCCAGTTACGACGTGCTGAACCTGGATGTCACCTGGACCGCGGAGTTCGCCACCGACGGCGCCCTCCGGCCGCTCGATCCGGCGGTCCTTCGGGAGGACAGCGAGAACGGCGCTCTGCTCCCCGGCGTCAAACAGACTGTGCAGTATGGTCTGCGCGGAGGACAGTCGCAGGTCTGGGCGGTCCCGTTCAACTCCGACGCGGGCCTGCTTTACTACCGTGCCGACGTGTTGCAGAAGTTCGGCATCACGCAACCGCCTAGGACCTGGCAGGAGATGCAGACCGACTTCCAGAAGGTCGTGAAGAAGGCCGACCCGAAATCCGACCATATCCCGAGCGCGGCCTACACCACCCAGCTGGGCGACTACGAGGGATTGACGGTCAACACCGTCGAAGCCGTCGCGTCATCTGACTCCGGTCACGCCGACGTCAGCCGCGACGCATCCGGCCTGGCCGCGCTCGTAAGCCATTTCAACGACGACACCCCTCCGACCATTCTGCCGGCTGCTCATCCGCCTCAATCGGATATCACGGACCATGGCGATGAGGACGCCAGTGTTCAGGCATTCATCCGAGGCGATGTGCTCTTCATGCGTAACTGGCCGTACGCCTACAACGTGCTCGCTGCCGGCAAGTTGGAGGGCTCGTTCGGCGTCACCGCGCTACCGTCGCTAGATGGCGCGGGGCCGGGAAGATCCGTGCTCGGCGGGCAGAATCTGGCGATCGCCGCCCACTCCACCAAGCCCAACCTGGCCCGTAGCCTCATTGAGTTCCTCACGTCACGATCAAGCGAGAATTGCCTCCTTGAGTACGGCGGATTTGCAGCGACCAGAACTGACGCCTACTCGGATAGAAGCGGTTGTGTGCTCCCCTCGCCGCCACCCGTGACCGGGAACTCCGAGAATGCAAACGCGGGAACGCTGTACTCCGACAGCCTTGCGTGGCCGAAGAACACCCTGTTGGGCGGATTCAATCAGGACTCCCCGCTGACCGTGCTGGAGACGGCTTTGAGAACCGCCGTCGCGCGTCCGGTCACGCCCTACTACGCCCGGGTTACCCAGGTGATCCAGAAAGCGGCAGCGCAAGCGCTGGACGACCAGGCCTCGATGCAAGGCCCTGCGCCAGGCGCGGTGCAGGCGATCGCCTCCGCGCTACCGGCCCAAATCCGCGCAGCCGAAGCTGGACGCTAGTACTCCAGCCTGGATTTGACCTTTGACCTGCGGTTTTATGGAGATATGGGCGGGAGTTCGCCGACTGAGAGGGTGTTTGATTTGCACACTTCGCCCTAGTACGTTCCTCGCCAGGTAGGGGTGGATTCGCCGGTGATGCGCTTGCTGACGTTATCGATCATCGCGACGTGGATCATGGCTTCGGAGCTCTCCGGGAGGGTCTCGAAGTCGCGAACAAGTCTGCGGTGGAGCATCAGCCAGCCCAAGGTCCTTTCCACCACCCACCTGCGCTTGACGACGTGGAAGCCTCTGACCTCGGCGTTTCTGTTGACCACCTCGGCGTCGATGCCAATCGTTGCGGCGTGTTCGACGAAC
>JABFWL010000533.1 GCA_013362315.1 Catenulispora sp.
CCTGTCGCGACGCTAGACCGCGGGACTACTGTCCCGGCATGGGCAATCCTGCCAAGGACACGGGCGAAGCTTCGCAAATATCGACACTGGAGGGACCGGAGATTTCCGAGATCGCCGAGGGCGCGGCGAAGCCGGCCGACGGGACGGCCCTGACCGCCGTGACCGCCCTGACCGCCGGCGCGGTGGGACTCACCGTCGAACAGACCCTCGCCCTCCCGGCCCTGACCGGCGCCCGCATCGTCGCCGGGCACGCCGGGGGCCGCCGCGTCGTCGAGCGGGTCAACGTGATGGAGGTCCCGGACATCCTGCCGTGGGTCAAGCCCAAGGAGCTGCTGCTCACCACCGGCTACCCCCTGCGCCACTCGCCGACGCCGCTTGCCGAGCTCATCGCCGACCTGGACCGCGCGGGCCTGTCCGCGATCGCCATCAAGCCGCACCGCTACCTCGGGGGGCTGCCCCCGGAGCTGCTGAGCGCCGCCGACGAGCTCGGCTTCCCGGTCGTCGAGCTGCCCGAGCGGGTGGCCTTCGACGACATCCTCACCGAGGTGCTGTCCGACGTCCTGGACCGGCAGGCCGCGGTCCTGGCGCGCGCCGACCGGGTGCACCGGGCGCTGGCCCAGATCGCGCTGGAGGGCGGCGGCCTGGCCGAGCTGACCGCCGAGCTGTCCCGGATCCTCGGCGGCCCGGTCCTCATCACCTCGCCCGACGGCCGGGTGCTGGCCGAGCAGGGCGCCGCCGAGGTCCGCCACCTGCCGTGCTTCGACCCCGAGCCCGACGACCAGCGGCTGCGCACCGAGGCCGAACCCGCCGGCCTGGCCGTGCACGGCGACGCTCAGCACGCCCTGGTGCCGATCGTGGCCGGCCGCGTCGACCACGGCCGGCTCCTGGCCTTCGCCGGCCGCCGCGCCTTCGACGCCGCCGACGTGGCCGCGCTGGAACGCGCCGCCACCGTCGCGGCCCTGGCGGTGGTCAAGCAGCTGGCGGTGGCGGCGGTCGAGGACAAGTACCGCGCCGACTTCCTCAGAGACCTGCTCACCGGCCGCTTGGACGATCCGCACTCCGCTGCCGCCCACGCCGCGACGCTCGGCTGGGACATCGAGCCGGATGGCGGACCCGGCGGTGGTTCCGGTGGCGCCGGCCTTTCCAGTGCTTCCAGTGCTTCCCGTGCTTCCCGTGCTTCGAGTGCTTCCAGTGCCGCCACTCCAACCGCCCGGCGCACCGCCCAGACCCCCTCACGCGCCCGCAAACTCGTCGTCCTCGTCGCCGAACTCGACCCCGGCCAGTCCGTCCTCCCCGCCTCCCAGCACGCCCTGCGCCCGGCCCGCGAGCGCTTCGCCGCCGCCTGGCAGACCGTCGTCGCCGGCCGCGACCGCACCACCCCGGTGGCCGGCTTCAACCAGGAGGTGGTGGTGCTCCTCAAGTGCGCCGCCGATCCCGATCCCCTGGTCAGAAGCCTGATCGCGGAGGTCTCCGGCACCGGGGGCGGCGGCCGCCGCACCTTCTCCACCGGCGTGTCGCGTCCCGTGTCAGCAGTGACCGACCTCCCCGCCGCCTACGAGGAAGCCCGCCGTGCCGTCCGCATGGGCCGCCGCCTCAACGGCCCCGCCTCCGTCGTCCACTTCGACGCCCTCGGCATATACCGCCTGCTGTCCCTGATCCCGGACCCGGCCGAGCTCCGCGACTTCGCCCGGCAGACCCTCCGCGGCCTGGCCGTGGAAGGCGATCCGGAAGCCGAGGACCTGCGCACCACGCTCGAAGTGCTGCTCGACACGAACCTCAACGTTGCCGAGGCCGCGCGCCGGCTGCACTTCCACTACAACACCCTGCGGTACCGGATCGGCAAGATCGAACGCTTGGTCGGCCCGTTCATGGAGCGCCCTGATCTGCGACTCGATCTCTCGGTCGCGCTGCGTATCCTCCACATGCGAGGCCTGTGACGAGGGGATGGGCGAGAGTTGGACCAGGAGATATTCGTAACAAGGCAGCACTTGTGACGCCCGTCACAGCGTCGCTACAGTCCGGCCCATGACATTGGGCTGGCGGGTCGCATACCAAGGCAAGACTCCACCACCGGGCTCGGTCGTCCGCCCCGACGAGCGCCTGTCCTGGCCGCGCACCGTGAGCCTGGGCGCGCAGCATGTGGTCGCCATGTTCGGCGCCACGTTCGTGTTCCCCCTCGTCATGGGCCTGAACGCGCAGCTCGCGATCATGATGAGCGGCATCGCGACGATCTGCTTCCTGCTGATCGTCAAGAACAAGGTCCCCAGCTACCTCGGCACCTCGGCGAGCTTCGTCGGCGGGGTGGCCGCAATCCGCGCGCAGGGCGGCGACGACCAACACGTCACCGGCGCGATCCTGATCGCCGGGCTGGTGCTGCTGGCCGTCGGGGTGCTGATCCACTTCCTCGGCGCGCAGATCATCCACGCGGTCCTGCCGCCGGTGGTCACCGGCGCGGTGGTGCTGCTGATCGGCTTCAACCTGGCGCCGGTCGTGGGAGGCGTCTACTGGCCGCAGGACCAGTGGATCGCGCTGATCACCATGTTCGTCGCCATCGGCATCATGGTCGGCGTCCGCGGCTTCATCGGCCGGATAGCGATCTTCGTCGCGCTGGTGTTCGGCTTCCTGCTGTCCTGGGTCGTCGACCGGATCTTCGGCCGGATCACCTCCTACGACGCCGGCGCCGGCCACGACACCACGCACTGGCGGGTCAACTTCGACTCCGTGAAGTCCGCCAAGTGGCTCGGCTTCCCGGACAAGACCACCGGCAGCGGCGCCCACCAGGTCGCCGGCTGGCACTTCCCCGAGTTCAAGTGGGCCTTCATCCTGCTGGTCCTGCCCGCGGTGATCGCCCTCGTCGCCGAGAACACCGGCCACGTCAAGGCGGTCGCCGAGATGACCGGCGACGACCTCGACCCGTACATGGGCCGCGCCATCGCCGCCGACGGCTTCGGCACCGCCGTGGCCAGCACCTTCGGCGGCTCGCCGACCACCACCTACGCGGAGAACATCGGCGTCATGGCGGCCACCCGCGTCTACTCCACCGCCGCGTACTACGTCGCGGCGCTCGTCGCCATCCTGTTCGGGCTCTCACCCAAGTTCGGCGCCCTGGTCGCGGCCACTCCCGGCGGCGTCCTCGGCGGCATCACCGTCGTGCTCTACGGCATGATCGGCCTGCTCGGGGTGAAGATCTGGACCGAGAACCGGGTCGACTTCGGCAATCCGCTGAACCTGGTCCCGATCGCCGCCGGGGTGATCATCGGCATCGGCAACACCAGCTTGAAGATCACCGACAACTTCTCGCTGTCCGGGATCGCGCTCGGCACCATCGTCACCATCGTGGCCTACCACGCCGCCCGGCTGATCGCCCCGGAGCACCTCAGAAGCCCCGAAGGTCCCACCGCGGCGGGGGAGTCGCCGGCCGTCGAAGGGGTAGACCCCTAGGTACCGCTTGGGCAAGTTGGACCAGCAACCGCGGCGGCGTTCGGCAGATGTCGACGTCGCCGCGACCCTTTGGGCGAGAAGAGGATGCGACCATGAAGCCCCCGCCGGTCGTCTATCACGGCCCGGACACGCTCGAGGAGGCCGTGCGGCTGTTGGCGGAGCACGGCGCCGAGGCCAAGGTGCTGGCCGGCGGCCAGAGCCTGGTGCCGATGCTGAACATGCGGCTGACCGCACCGCGCCGGCTGGTGGACGTCAACCGGCTGGACGAGCTGGCCTACGTGCGCAGCGACCGGCACGGCGTCCGGGTCGGCGCCCTGGCCCGGCACGCCGACGTCGAGCGCGCCACCCACGCCTTCGAGACCGTTCCGCTGCTGCGCCAGGCGGTGCGCACCGTCGCGCACCCCACCATCCGCAACCGCGGCACGACCGTCGGCAGCCTCGTGCACGCCGACCCCGCCGGCGAGATGCCGGCGGTGCTGGCGCTGCTCGACGGCGAGGTACTGCTGCGCTCGGAGCGGGACGGCGAGCGCACCGTCGCCGCCGCCGACTTCTTCGTCGGCCCGATGGAGTCGGCCTGCCGCGAGGACGAGGTCGCGGTCGAGGCCTACTTCCCCCGGCCCGCCGGCCGCACCGGCACCGACTGGCGCGAGCTTTCCCGCCGGAGCGGCGACTACGCGCTGTGCGGCGTCGGCACGCTGGTCCGCGTCGACGACGCCGGCGCCGTGGTCGCCGCCCGGGCCGCGTATATCGCCATGGGGTCGGTGCCGCAGGTCGTGGACCTCACCGAGGCGGCCGCCGACGGCGACTGGAGCGCGGCCGCCGAGTCCGCCGCCGACCAGCTCGACCCGGAGGACGACATCCACGCGAGCGCCGAGTACCGCAGGCACCTGGCACGCGTCCTCACCGCGCGCTCACTGAAGGCTTCCTACGAGGCGGTGGCACCATGACCGAACAGCTGCACCAGGTCACCCTGACCGTCAACGGCGTCACCCGCCGCGGCGCGGTCCCGGCCCGCCGCCTGCTCGCCGACTTCCTGCGCCGAGACCTCGCCCTGACCGGCACCCACCTCGGCTGCGAGCACGGCGTCTGCGGCGCCTGCACCGTGCTGCTCGACGGCGTGCCGGTGCGGTCCTGCCTGCTGTTCGCGGTCTCGGCCGACGGCCACGAGGTGACCACCGTCGAAGGCTGCTGCCAGACCTCCGGCGACCTCGGGCCGGTCCAGCAGGCCTTCCTCGAATGCCACGGGCTGCAATGCGGCTTCTGCACCCCCGGGTTCATCACCACCATCACGGCGTATCTGGAGGAGAACCCGAAGCCCACCGAGGAGGAGGCGCGCGAAGCCATCGGCGGCAACCTGTGCCGCTGCACCGGCTACCAGAACATCGTCGCGGCGGTGCTCCGGGCCGCCGAGCTCAAGCGGGAGCGGGAGGCGCCGCATGCCTGACAAGCACGTCGGCCAGCCCCTGCTGCGCAAAGAGGATCCCCGGCTGCTCGCCGGCCAGGGCCGCTATCTCGACGACCTCGGCCGCGACGCCCTCGCCGCCGCCTTCGTCCGCAGCCCGGTGGCGCACGCCCGCATCACCGACATCGACGTCACCGACGCCCTCGACGTCGAAGGCCTCGTCGCCATCTACACCTACGAAGACCTCCCGGACCGCATCGCCGAACCGCTGCCGCTGCTGATCCCGCACCCCGACCTCACCCACGCCCGCACGCCGCACTGCCTGGCGAACGGCGAGGTGAACCACGTCGGCGAGGCCGTCGTCATGGTGGTCGCCACCGACCGCTACCTCGCCGAGGACGCCGCCGAGCGCATCCGGGTCGCCTACCGGGACCTGCCGCCGGTCGTCGGGGTCAGCCAGGCCCGCGCCGGCGACCGCCTCGTGCACGAGGACGTCCCGGGCAACATCGCCGCCCGCAGCGTGCAGGAGAACGGCCAAGGCGACGCGCACTCCGCGATCGCCGCGGCTCCCCACAAACTCACGCTCGACCTGGAGATCGAACGCAGCGCTTCGATGCCCATGGAAGGCAAGGGCGTCCTGGCGCACTGGGACGCCGATGACAGAACGCTGCGGGTCCACTCCTCGACGCAGACCTCGACCAGCGTCCGCCTCGCGGTGGCCGCCAAGCTCGGCCTGCCGCCGGACCGGGTCGAGGTGGTGACGCCCGACGTCGGCGGCGGCTTCGGGGTGAAGATCGTGCACCCCTGGCCGGAGGAGATCCTGGTGCCCTGGGCGGCGATGACGCTCGGCCGGGACGTGAAGTGGGTCGAAGACCGCCGCGAGCACTTCATCTCCAGCGCGCACGAGCGCGGGCAGCAGCAGCGGATCGAGGTCGGCTTCGACGACGCCGGGCGGCTGCACGGGCTCAGCGTCGAGATCTGGCACGACAACGGCGCCTACGTGCCGTACGGGATCATCGTGCCGATCGTCACCTCCACCCAGCTGCTGGGGCCGTACAAGGTCGGCGCCTACCGGGTCGAGTTCACGTCGCTTTATACGAACACGGTGATCGTGACGCCGTATCGGGGCGCCGGCCGGCCGCAGGGCGTGTTCGCGATGGAGCGGACGATGGACGCGATCGCCGAGTACCTGGGCCTGGACCGGCTCGCGGTGCGCGAAGCCAACCTGATCCAGCCCGACGAGATGCCCTACGACCAAGGCCTGGTGTTCCAGGACGGCAGGCCCCTGATCTATGACAGCGGCGACTATCCGACGATGATGCGGATGATCCGCGACCTCGTCGGCTGGGACGGGTTCGAAGCCGAGCGCGAGGCCGCCGCGGGGCAGGGACGCCGGATCGGGATCGGTGTCGCCGCCTACGTCGAAGGCACCGGGATGGGCCCGTATGAGGGTGCTCATGTGAAGGTGGAGACCACCGGCGAGATCGTGGTCTCCACCGGTCTGACCACGCAGGGCCAGGGCCACTACACGACGCTCGCGCAGATCGCCGCCGACGTGCTCGGCGTCGCGGTCGCCGACGTCACGGTCATCACCGGCGACACCCGCCGGTTCAAATACGCGGTCGGCACGTTCGCCTCCCGCGCGATCGTCACCAGCGGCAACGCGGTCGCGGTCGCCGCCGCGAAGGTCGCCGAGAAGGCGAAGCGGATCGCTGCGGCCGCGCTGGGCGACGGGATCGCACCGGAGGACCTGGAGCTGGGCGACGGTGTGGTGCGGCGCAAAGACGACCCCGGGTCGTTCATCGACCTGCAGACCGTGGCAGTGCTGTCCAACCCGCTCCGCTACGCCTTCGACGAGGCGGCGAAAGCGGCCACCCAGTTCGCGGCGGCGGCGAACACCGGCGACGAACCTGGTCTGGAAGCGACCGGCTTCTACATGCCGGAACGGTCGACGTTCGCCGCCGGCGCGCACGGGGTCGTGGTGGAGACCGACCCGGAGACCGCCGACATCAAGATCCTGCGCTACTGCGTCGTCCACGACTGCGGCGTCGTGGTGAACCCGCGGATCGTGGAGGGCCAGGTGCACGGCGGAGTCGCGCAGGGCGTCGGCGGCGCGTTGTACGAGCGGATCGTCTACGACGACGCCGGGCAGCTGGTGAACGCCTCCTACATGGACTTCCTCATCCCGTTCTCCACCGAGGTGCCGCACATCGAGACGGCGCACATGGTCACGGCGTCCGGGGTGAACCCCCTCGGGCTCAAGGGCGCCGGCGAGGCGGGCGTCATCCCGACCTCGGCGGCGGTCGCCTCGGCGGTCGAGGACGCCGAGCGGGGGCGGGGAGCGACGGAGCAGGGACTGGCGATCCGGCGGATGCCGATCTCGCCGAGCGAGTTGTACGAGTTGCGGAAAGGTCGGGTACACGCGTGAAGGTTTCCGGCAACGCGGTGCTGCGCGCCGAGGTGGGACGGGTCTACCGGGCCCTGACCGATCCGGCGGCGCTGGCCGCCGCGATCCCCGGCTGCGAGCGGCTGGAACTGGTCGCCCCGGATCTGTACGACATGGTCGTCACGGTCGGGGTGGGATCGATCAAGGGCACCTACAAGGGGCGCGTCGAGCTGGCCGACCAAGTGGCGCCGCACTCGTTCACCCTGCGGGCATCGGGAGCAGGTGCCCCGGGGACCGTGTCGGCCGAGTGCCGGATGCTGCTCGTCGACGAGGCCGAAGGCCACACCCGGGTCGAGTACGACGCCGACGCGGTGGTCGGCGGCGTGGTCGGCGGGGTCGGGCAGCGGATGCTCGGCGGGGTGGCGCGCAAGCTGGCCGGGCAGTTCTTCACCGGGATGGACGGGATGCTGACGCGGGAAGGCGCGCTGACAGCAGCGGCGCCGGCAGCGGCTTCCCCGGCAGCGGCCCCTGAAGCCGCGCGCTATGCGCCGGTAGGCGTCGCACCGGGGCCGACGGCCGCCGCCCCGGGACCGGCTGCGATCAGCGCGGCCGCGCTGGCCGGCGCCGTCGCCGCGCTGAGCGGGGTCGTGATCGGCTGGACGATGGGCCGCTCGCGGACTCGGCGGAGCCGTTGATGCGGCCCCTGACCGCCGCGGCCCTCCAGCTCGCACCGCACCCCGGACCGCTCACCGCGAACAGCGTCGGGGAGAACCTGAACCGGGCCGTCGAGCTCGTCGAACGCTGCGTCGAGGCCACCGGCGCCGAGCTGTTGGTCCTGCCGGAGGCGGTGACCACCGGCTTCACGCCGGGCATCGCCGCCGACGAGCTCTGGGACCTGATGAGCCCGGTCCCCGGCCCGACCACCGAGCCGGTGCAGGAGGCCGCGAGCCGTCTCGGCGTGCACGTCGTGCACTGCACCTACGAGCGCGGCGCCGAACGCGGCGTCGTCCACAACTCGGCCGTCCTGATCGGTCCCGGCGGCGACATCCTCGGCGTCTATCGCAAGACCCACCTGTTCCCCGGCGAGATGCAGTGGGTGACGGCGGGCGACGCGGTCTCGGTCGTCGAAACCGCACTCGGCCGGATCGGCCTGTCCGTCTGTTTCGACGGCGACTTCCCCGAGCTGTTCCGCATCCAGGCGGTCCTCGGCGCCGAGATCATCTGCCGTCCTTCGGCGCTGCTGCGCTCCGCGGACATCTGGGAGCTGACGACCCGCGCCCGCGCCTACGACAACCACGTCTACGTCATCGGCGCCAACGCCACCGGCACCGACCCGGCCGGCGTGCACTACTTCGGCAACTCGCTGATCGTCACGCCCATCGCCGAGGTCGTGGCCCGCGCCGCGTCGCACGAGGGCTGGGCCGCCGCGCGCCTGGACCCGGCCGAGGCCATGCGCACCCTGACACCCGGCTCGGACCGGGCCCAGACCTTCGATCATCTGGCGACCCGCAACCTGCGCATGCTCAGCGCCTACCAGAAAGAGCTCATCAGCGAAGCCGCGACCGCGTTCCCGCTCGGGGGCGGTGCATGATCCGGATCGGCATCGACACCGGCGGCACCTTCACCGACGTCGTGGCGGTCGACGACGCCACCGGCCGGCTCGCGGCGAGCAAGGTCCCCTCCACGCCCGCCGACCCGTCGGAGGGCTTCCTGGCCGCCGTTCGCAAAGCCCTGACTCTACTCGACGCCACCGCCGGGGACATCGCCGTGGTCAGCCACGGCACCACCGTCGCCACCAACCAGCTGCTGCAGGGCAAGGTCACGGACCTCGGCTTCGTCACCACGGCGGGATTCGAACACCTCCTGGAGATCGCCCGCCAGTCCGTCCCGGACGGCTACGGCAACAGCTACTTCTGGGTCAAGCCGCCCCGGATCGTCCCGGCCGACCTGGTCCACGGCGTCGGCGGGCGCCTCGACGCCGACGGCGCCGAGGTCCGGCCCTTCGACGAAGCCTCCGCCCGGGAAGCGGCGCGCCGGCTGAAGGCCGCGGGCGTGCGCTCGATCGGCGTCTCGTTCCTGCACTCTTACGCCAACCCCGACCATGAGCAAGCGATGCGCGCGGTCCTGCAAGCCGAGTTCCCCGAGGCCGCCGTTTCGCTGTCCTGCGAGGTGCTGCCCGAGTACCGCGAATACGAGCGGTCGATGACCACCCTGGTCGACGCCGCTGTGAAGCCCACCGTTTCGAGCTACGTGAGCCGGATCCGCGAACGGCTCGACGCTCTTGAAGACTGTGCCGACCTTGAAGACCATGCCGACCTCGCCCAACGCCGGCGCCGCATCCCGTTCTACGTGATGAAATCCAACGGCGGCGTGCTCTCCGCCGAGGAAGTCGTCCGCCAACCGGTCACCACCGTTTTGTCCGGTCCGGCCGCCGGCGCGCTCGGGGCCGCGCTGCTCTGCGCCCACGCCGGGTTCGACCGGATCCTGACCCTGGACGGCGGCGGCACCTCCACCGACGTGGCCGTGGTGCTGCACGGCGAACCGGCCGTCACCACCGAGGGCGGCGTCGGCGGCTACCCCTCGAAGATCCCGATGATCGATGTGGTGACCGTCGGCGCCGGC
This sequence comes from Catenulispora sp., assembly GCA_013362315.1. Taxonomy (GTDB): domain Bacteria; phylum Actinomycetota; class Actinomycetes; order Streptomycetales; family Catenulisporaceae; genus Catenulispora. The sequence goes on from JABFWL010000533.1 coordinate 9,852, forward strand.
GGCGGGTCGGTGGCCTGGCTGTCCCCGCAAGGCCTGCTCAAGGTCGGACCGCGCTCGGCCGGCGCCGACCCGGGACCGGTCTGCTACGGCCGCGGCGGCGCCGAGCCCACCGTCACCGACGCCCACCTGGTCCTCGGCCGCATCCCCGAGGGACTGCTCGGCGGCGAGGTCCCGCTGGACCGTGCAGCGGCGCGGGCCGGCCTGGCCGGGCTCGGCGACAAGCTCGGCCTCACGGCGGAGGCGACGGCCGCCGGGATCCTGGAGATCTCGGCCTGGAACCAAGCCAACGCCCTGCGACAGGTCACCGTGAAGCGCGGCCTCGACGTGCGCGACTTCCTGCTGACCGCGTTCGGCGGCTCGGGCGCGCTGCTGTCTTGTCGCCTTGTCGATATTCTCGGCTTGCGCGGGGTGCTGGTGCCGCCTCATCCCGGGAACGTGTCAGCGTTCGGACTCCTGACGGTCGACGTCCGCAACGACTACGTCCAGACCTACGTGCGACGGCACGACCGGATCGACACCGCGCAGGTGACGGCGCTCTACGCGGAGCTGGAGAGAGAAGCAGAACAGGCCCTCGACGCCGAAGGCTTCGCGAAGTCCGAGCAGGTGTTCAAGCGCAGCGCCGACCTGCGCTACTTCGGACAGGCCTACGAAGTCCGCGTCCCGGCCCCCGATGACGACTTCGACGCCGTCGTGGAAGCCTTCCACACAGCCCACGAGAGCATGTACGGCTATTCCTTCCGTGGCGACGAACGGCAGACCGTGGAGTGGGTGAACCTGCGCGTCGCCGGGATCGGGCCGATCCGCCGCCCGGCGATCGCCGAAGCACCGGCCCGCGAGACCGGGAAGCCGGAGCCCGCAGGCGTCCGGCCGGTCTGGTTCGGCGACGAACCCGTGCAGACGTCCGTCTACGACCGCAGCGCCCTGATGGCCGGGGACCGGATCACCGGTCCGGCGATCGTGCAGGAATACGGCTCGACGGTCCCGGTCCATCCCGGCTTCGCCTGCGCCGTCGACCGCTGGGGCAACCTGCTCCTGACCCGGGAGGGACCCGCGTGAACCCCATCCTGCTGGAGATCGTCGAAGGCACCCTCACCTCCGTCGAGCGCGAAGTCGAGACCGCGATCGCCCGGACCTCCCGCTCGCCGATGATCCGCGACGCCCACGACTTCCGGGTCGGGATCCACGACGCCAAACTGCGCAAGCTCACCGGCCGCTCCTACTCCGCGCTCGTGCACCCGGTGGTCCGCGACTACCCGATCTCCGACATGCGCCCCGGCGACGTCTTCTTCCACAACGACGTCTACCTCTCCGAAGGCGGCATCGGCCACCTGCCGGACCTGTGCGTGACCGTCCCGGTGTTCCACGACGGCGCGGTCGTCGCCTTCGTCCAGGCCTTCGGCCACCACGACGACATCGGCGGGGCCTGCCCCGGCTCGATGCCCTCCGGCGCGCGCAGCGTGTTCGAGGAGGGCCTGATGGTGCCGCCGATCCGGCTGTGGGACGCCGGGGTGCCGAACGAGGCCGCGCTGAAGATCATGACCCGCAACTCGCGGATGCCGGACTCGCTGGCCGCCGACCTGGACGCCGAGTGCTCGGCCTGCCTGATGGGCGCGCGCCGGCTCGGCGAGCTGTTCGACCGCTACGGGCGCGAGGCCGTCGAGGAGTGCTTCGACGCCGTCATCGACCTCACCACCGAGACCTTCCGCCGCGAGGTGCTGGCGAAGATCCCGGACGGCACCTACACCTGGGAGGACTACGCCGAGCACGACGGCGTCGACGAGCCCCGGCTGCACCGGCAGCGGATCACCCTGACCAAGCTGCCCGACGACGGCGGCCGCCTGATCATCGACTTCGCCGGAACCGGTCCGCAGGCCAAAGGCCCGATCAACCACTGTGGCGACTATGCCGACGGCAACTTCCTGAAGAAGTGGCTGGCGCCGGTGCTGCGCAATCTCGCCGACAGCCCGGAGCGGATGGCGGAGCTCGACGTCAACGAGGGCGTGGTGCCGCTGATCGAGATGCGCTTCCCGCCGCCGGGCAGCCTGCTGACCCCGGTGTTCCCGGCGCCGACCAACGCGCGCACCTTCGTCATCCTGCGGCTGCTGGGCGTGCTGGCCGGGGTGCTGGCCAAGGCGGTCGACGGCCGGATGCCCGCCGACCAGGAGACCATCCGCTACACCGGCGTCTACGGCGTGGACGCCTCCGGCCTGCCGTATCTGATGCGCGAAGTGCTCGGCGGCGGCTCCGGCGGCCGCTACTACGCCGACGGCGAGGACACCATCCACGTCGTGCCGGACTCGCGCAACATCCCGGTGGAGTTCGCCGAGGCGCGCTGGCCGTTCCGGGTCGAGAAGCTGGGCCTGGCGGTGGACTCCGGCGGTCCGGGCCGGTTCCGCGGCGGCCTCGGCTACGAGAAGCACATCAGGATGCTGCGTGACGCCGAATTCATGAGCATCGCCGACCGGTCGATCCTGGCCTGCTGGGGCGTGAACGGCGGCCGCGCCGGCCGGCCGTTCGAGGTGGTGATCGACCCCGGCGGCCGGCACGAGCGGGTGGTCGACGCGCTCGCCGACGCCGAGCCGGTGCGGGCCGGGGAGGTCATCGGGATCCGGACGACCGGCGGCGGAGGCTGGGGCGACCCGCTGGAGCGGCCGGCCGAGGACGTCGCGCGGGACGTGCGCTGGGGCAAGGTCTCGCGGCTGGGCGCCAAGCGGGACTACGGCGTCGTCCTCGACCCCGAGGGCGAGGTGAACACGGCGATCACCGAGGCGGTGCGGCAGGAGATGCGGGCGGTGCGCGCGCCGGAGCCGTTCTTCGACCGCGGGCCGGGATTCGCCCGGCTGGCCGGGGGCGCGGAATCAGCCGACTGCGATTGGCTGTGAGGCGGCCGTATGCGGATACTGATCGCGCTGGGCGGCAACGCCATGACGGCCCCCGACGGCCGGGCGCGCCCCGAGGACCAGATCGCCGCCGTCGGGGTGGCCATGGCGGCGGTCGCGGACCTGGTGGCGGCCGGGGTCGAAGTCGTGCTGACGCACGGGAACGGCCCCCAGGTCGGCAACCTGCTGGTGAAGAACGAGCTGTCCGCGCAGGTGGTGCCGCCGGTGCCGCTGGACTGGTGCGGCGCGCAGACGCAGGGCACGCTCGGGTTCGTCATCGTGAGCGCGTTGGAGGCGGCGCTGGCCGAGCGCGGCGTCGGCACGCCGGTGGCGGCGGTGGTGACGCGGACGCTGGTCGACGCGCACGATCCCGGCTTCGCGCGGCCGACCAAGCCGATCGGCCGGTACCTGCCCGCGGATCAGGCTGCTGTGATGGTCGGGCACGGGCAGTCCTGGGAGGACCGCGGGGAGCGCGGCTGGCGGCGGGTCGTGGCGTCGCCGGAGCCGCTGCGGGTGCTGGACGCCGGCGCGGTGCGGACGCTGGTCGAGGCCGGGTTCGTCGTGGTCGCGTGCGGCGGCGGCGGGATCCCGGTGGTGCGCGAACCGGGGCTGACCGGCGTTCAGGGCGGCCAGGGCGTTCAGGGTGTCCAGCGCGTTCAGGGCGTCGAGGCCGTCATCGACAAGGATCTGTCAGCGGTACTGCTGGCGCGTGCGGTCGATGCCGAACAGCTCGTGATCGCCACAGACGTCGACCACGTGTTCCTGCGCTACGGCCGGGCCGACCGGCGAGCGCTGCACCATGTCGACGTCGGTGAACTGCGCACACATCTGGCCGCGGGGGAGTTCGGCGGCGGCAGCATGGCGCCGAAGGCGGAGGCGGCGTGCCGGTTCGTGGAGGACGGTGGGCGGCGGGCCGTGATCGCCGCGCTGGGAGAGATCCGCGAGGCCGTTCTCGGGGACGCCGGAACAGTGGTGGAGAAGCGGCCGACGCTCAGGAACAGTGAGAATCGACAAGGAGAGTGACCGTGCCTGAGGCCATCGAAGTCCGGAAGGTGCCGCTGCACCACGTGAGCGACGCGTCGGGGCTGGCCGACCTGATCACCGCCGGGGTGCTGGACGCCGACCGGGTGGTCGCCGTGGTCGGCAAGACCGAGGGGAACGGCGGCGTCAACGACTACACGCGGATCATCGCCGACCGGGCGTTCCGGGAGACGCTGGTGCGGCTCGGCACCCGCGGTGAGCAGGAGGTGGCGCTGGTCCCGATCGTCTGGTCCGGCGGCACCGACGGTGTGCTGTCGCCGCACGCGACCATCTTCGCGACGACGGACGCGGAGCCCTGCGACGAGCCCCGGCTGACCGTCGGCTTCGCGATGAGCGAGCCGCTGCTGCCGGAGGAGATCGGCCGCTCGGCGATGATCTCGAAGGTGGCCGACGCCGTGCAGGAGGCGATGAAGCGGGCCGGGATCGACGATCCGGCGGACGTGCACTACGTGCAGACCAAGACGCCGCTGCTGACCATCGGCACGATCCGCGAGGCCAAGAGCCGTGGCCAGTCGGTGTGGACCGAGCACACGCATGAGTCCATGGACCTGTCCAACGGCTGCACGGCGCTCGGGATCGCGGTGGCGCTCGGCGAGATCGCCATGCCGGCGGACGAGGCGGTGCTGCATGACCGGTCCCTGTATTCCTCCGTGGCCTCCTGCTCCTCGGGCGTGGAGCTGGACCGCGCGCAGGTGGTGGTGGTCGGCAACGCGCGCGGCGTCGGCGGCCGGTACCGCATCGGGCACGCGGTGATGACCGACGCGCTGGACGCGGACGGCATCTGGGACGCGATCCGCTCGGCCGGGCTGGAGCTGCCGGAGCGGCCGCGGTCTTCGGATCTGGCGGGCCGCCTGGTGAACGTCTTCCTCAAATGCGAGGCGAGCACCGACGGTATGGTGCGCGGGCGGCGCAACGCCATGCTCGACGACTCCGACGTGCACTGGCACCGCCAGATCAAGGCGTGCGTCGGCGGCGTCGCGGCCGCGGTGACCGGCGACCCGGCGGTGTTCGTCTCGGTGTCGGCGGCGCACCAGGGGCCGGACGGCGGCGGGCCGGTCGCGGCGATCGTGGACATGGAGGCCGGCCAGGGTGCGTGACCTGCTCCCGATGCTTCTCGCCTGGCGGTCCGCCGGCGAGCCCTTCGTGCTCGCCACGGTGGTCGCCGCCGGCGGCGGGCCGCGTGAGGTCGGTGCCGCGATGGCGGTGCGGATGGCCGGTTCCGGTGCCGGCGAGGGGTCGGGCGACGAGGTGTTCGCCGGCGGCCGGTCCGCGGTCGAGGTGGTCGGAAGCGTGTCAGGAGGCTGCATCGAGGCCGCGGTGATCGACACCGCGGCCGAGGTGCTGGCGAGCGGACGGCCACGGCTGGCGCACTACGGGCTCTCCGACGCCGAAGTGGTCGGGCTGACCTGCGGCGGGACGTTGACGGTGTTCATCGAGCCCTCGACGCTCGGGACTTCGCACCTGGAGCGGGTCGGCGAGGCGGTGGCGCGAGGCGCGGGCGCGGCGGTGGTGACGGTGGTCGACGGGCCGCCGGAACTGGTCGGGCAGCACCGCGGCGACGCCTTGCGGGCCGGCGGCTTCACCGCGCTCGCCGACGCGGTGGCCCGCGACGCGGACGCGCTGGTGGACGTGGGGGAGTCGGCGCTGCGCCGGTATCGGCTGGACGGCTGCCCGGTGCCGAGCGCGGCCGGCTGGGACGGGCTGGATGAGTTCGGCGGGCCGGCCGGATCCTTCGGGCCCAGCGGTTCTGACGGGCCGGGCGGGCCGGGCGGGGCGGCCGGGTCCGCCGGCCCGAGCGCGGCCGACCCGAACGGAGGCGGCGCGCCCGAGCTGGTGTCAGTGTTCTTCAACGTGCTGGGTGTGCCGCCCAGACTGATCATCCTCGGCGCCCTGGACCACGCGGCCTCGCTGGCGACCGTGGGGCGCTTCCTGGGCTTCCACGTCACGGTGTGCGACGCCCGCGCGGCGTTCGCCACGGCGGAGCGCTTCCCCGACGCGCACGAGGTGGTGGTGGCGTGGCCGCACCGCTATCTCGCCTCGACCTCGCTCGACGCCCGCACGGCGATCTGCGTGCTGACCCACGATCCGAAGTTCGACATCCCGGCGCTCGAGATCGCGCTCCGCTCGCCGGCCGGCTACGTCGGGGCGATGGGCTCGCGGCGCACCTGTACCGACCGGATCGAGCGGCTGCGGTCCGCCGGTATGTCAGAATACGAAATCGGGCGCCTCGTCTCGCCGATCGGCCTGGACCTCGGAGCGGTGACACCGGCCGAGACGGCGGTGTCGATCGCGGCGGAGCTGATCGCGGTGCGGCGGCGGGGGACCGGGCGGCCGTTGCAGTGGCTGGAAGGGCGGATTCACCGGTGAGACCGGAGGGGGCACGTGGCCGCGACGGCGCGGGCAGCTGGGCCGGCGGCCTCAGCGTCGGCGGAGCCGGGGTGGGCAGGGCCTCCGGGGCCGGGACCGGCGGTATCGCCGGGATCGTGCTGGCGGCCGGCGAGGCCACGCGGTTCGGCGGCGGCAAGGCGGTGGCGCGCTTCCGAGGAGAGCGGCTGGTCGACCGTGCGGTCGGCACCCTCGTGGCCGGGGGCTGCGACCGGGTGCTCGTGGTGGTGGGGGCGCTGGACGTCGGTGCGGTACGGCACGCGATCCTGGTGCTCAATCCGGAGTGGCGCAGCGGCATGGGCAGTTCCCTGCGGGCCGGGCTGCTGGCGGCCGGTTCCGCCGAGGCCGTGGTGGTGACGCTGGTCGACCAGCCGCTGATCGGGGCCGAGGCGGTACGGCGGCTGATCGACGCCTGGCTCGACGGCGCGCCGATCGCCGTCGCGGGATACGACGGGCGGCGGGCGCATCCGGTTCTGTTCGGCCGCGCGGCCGCCGCCGAGCTGCTGCCCACGCTGACCGGGGACACCGGCGCGCGGGCGTTTCTGGAAGCGCGCCCCGACTCGGTCCTGGTGGACTGCACCGATACCGGCCGTCCGGACGACGTCGACACCGTGGAGGCGTTGCGGCGGCTCAGCTCTTAGGCGGCAGACCCTTGCGCCGGCCCTGCCGCGAGCGCTTCGCCTGCAACGTCGGCGCGGAGATGCCGAACAACGCCGCCCCGAGCGGACCGGCGACCCACAGCGGCCAGGGATACGGGACGCTCATGCTGGTCAAGCCGACGAGCACCCAGACCACGACGTTGATCGACACGGCCGCGAACCAGATCGTCCACAGCACTTTCAACGCGGCCGGCAGCTCGGAGTAGGCGCCGCGAATGCCAGCCGCGGGCGGCGGAGGCGGCCCGGCCGGGGCCGGAGCCGGGATCATCGGGTTCACGAATGGAGCAGCGTGCGCGTCCGGACCGGCTGCCCTGACCGGCACGTTCGGCAGGTCGTCGTGCAGCAGCACCAGCTCCCCGATGGTGGTCGCCTCATAGGCGCGCTCCATGCGCTCGACGTACTCGTCCATCTTCAGGCGGCCGTCGTTGAGGGCCCCCTTCAGCACCTCGACCACGGCCTGCCGCTCGGAATCCGAGGCGCGCATGCGTAGTTTCTTGTCGTCGTCCACGCCACTCCCCCAAGCGGGCCGGGCCTCAATGAGGCTCGCTGATTCGTGTGAGAGAGAGCCTAGTGCTTACGCCCAGCGCACACTGGAGACGTGAACACCGCCGAACGACGATCAGCACCGGACCCGACCGTCTTCACCGACTTCACGCCCGAACAGATCGAGCGCTCCCGCGCCTACAAGCACGACGTCCGGCCCCTGGTCGTCATCTCGACCCTGCTGGGTCTCGCTGTGCCGCTGGTGCTCGGACTGACCCCGGCGGGGGCGGCTCTGGTGCGGGTCGCCGGGGACCTCGCGGGCGGCGGCTGGATCGCGCGCGCCCTGCTCGGCAGCGTGGCGATCTCGCTGCTGGGGCTGGTGCTGCGGCTGCCGCTGAGCATGTGGGGCGAGACCGTCAGCCGCCGGTGGGGACTGTCCAGGCGGAGCTGGGGCTTGTTCGCGGCCGACACCGCCAAGGGCTTCGTCATCGGTGCGGTGCTCACCGCTGGTGCGATCGGCGGCCTCTATGCGCTGCTGCGGCATGCCGGCGGTGGATGGTGGGTGTGGGCGGCCCTCGCGGCGGCCGGGCTGGCGGTGCTCGGGTCCTTCATCATGCCGGTGCTGATCGAGCCGCTGTTCAACAAGTTCCGGCCGCTGCCGGACGGCGAGCTGCGCGATCGCCTCATGGCGCTGGTCGCGCAATCCGGCGTACCGGTGCGGGACATCTTGGTCAGCGACAGCTCTAAGCGCACTACCGCGGCCAACGCCTACGTCTCCGGGTTCGGCAAGACCCGGCGGCTGGTGGTCTGGGACACCACCACCGACAGTCTCTCGACCGAGGAGACCGCGGCCGTCGCCGCGCACGAGTTGGGGCACGCCGCCCGGCGAGACGTTCTCGTCGGCACGGTGCTCGGTGCGGTCGGGGCGGCAGTCGGGGTCGCGGTGCTGGCGGCGGCGCTGCACTGGTCGCCGCTGCTGGACGCCGCCGGGGTGCAGCAGGCCGACGACCCGCGCTCGCAGGCGCTGGTCCGGGCGATCCTCGCGGTGATCGGACTGGTCGGAGAGCCGTGGGGGCTGGCCTACAGCCGATACATCGAGTCCCGCGCGGACGGCTACGCGCTCGACCTGTTCCGCGACCCCGACACCGTCGTCCGGATGGAGCGGGCACTCGCCGTGCAGAACATCGCAGACCTGCGACCGCGCCGGTATGAGGTGCTGCTCCGCTATACGCACCCGCCGATTCCCGAGCGCATCGCGCACGCCCGGCGTTGGGCCGCCGAACAAGGTGTGGCTATTCCTAGGTCCCTTTCAGCGGAGTCTAAGGAAGCTGGAGGAACTTAGAGGTGGGACAAGGCAAGTGGGACAGGCAAGTGGGACACGGAAAGAACGCCCAAGAAGCACTACAAAAAGAGCAGTGCTGGGTGTCGAGGGTCGTCCATCCGCGCCGTCAGGGACGCGGCGCGTGATGGATCGACCTCGACGTCGTAGCGGGCGTAGGCGGGCAGTGTCCACGCCATGTCCTCCGGGGTCCGGCGTGCCAGGGCTCCCTTGGACAGCCACAGATGCACCGAGACGTCGAACGGCAGTCCCACTCCGAACAGCAGCGCGCCCTCCAGGATCAGCACGCCGCCCGGCGGCAGCTCCACATACGGCGCCCGGCTGGCCCGATCCCGTTCAGCGTTCCACAGCGACGGCAGCACGCGCCCCGAGCCCCCGGCCGTCAGCGGATCGAACACCTCGCGCATCAGGCCTTTGACGTCCAGCCACTCGGTGTAGAAGACGTCAGGGTCCTCACGCCCGTGCTCCAGCCGCAGCGAGCGCGGTCGCAGGAAGTCACCCGCCGAGATCCGCTGCACCGGTCGTCCGGCGTCCACCAGCAGAGCCGCCACCGCCGCCGCGACGTCGGCGGTTCCCGAGCCCGGCGCCCCGTCAACAGCCAGGCGGGTCCACGGCGTCTCGGTCGGGGCGTCGCCGGCCTCGATCACCAGCTCGGCGATCCGTTCCGCCAGCCGCTCCGGGGAAATAGGTTCGGCGCGCACTACGCGTCACGCATCCGCGATGGCCGCCACGATCGACACCGAAGCCGCGCGCCGCCCCGGCAACACCGCCGCCAGCAGCCCGGCCACCGAGGCCAGCGCCACGTACCCGACCAACGTCACGATCGGCACCGACAGCACGGCGGTCCCCTCGACGTTGCCGATCAGCTCCTCCAGCGCCCAGGCCACGCCGACGCCGATCGCCACCCCCATCAGCGCGCCGACCGCGGACATCAGCACCGCCTCGACCGACAGCATGCGCCGCATCTGGCCGCGGGACAGGCCCAGGGCCCGGAGCAGCGCCGACTCGCGGGTGCGCTCCACCACCGACAGCGACAGCGTGTTGGCGATGCCCAGCACCGCGATCACCACCGCCAGGCCCAGCATCGCGGTGAACAGCGACAGGGTGGCGTCAGCGGAACCGGCCAGCGAGTCCTTCTTCTCCGCCAGGCTCCCGGTGTGCAGGAACGAGTACTGCGACACCACCGAATCGACCGCCGTCCGCGAGTCGAACAGGCTCATCCCCGGCGCCGCCAGGATCCTGACCTGGCTGTCGCCGTCCGGTTTGAACACCGACAGGAACTGCGGGCGCGGCAGCAGCACGTCGTACCAGTCGACACCGTGGCCGGTGGCCACCTGGTAGATCAGCGCCAGGCGGGCGCTCACCTGCCCGGCGGGAGTGTCGATCGTGACCTGGTCGCCGACCTTCAGATGCTTGTCGGCGGCCATCTCGTTCGACATGGCCGCGGTTCCCGGGCCGAAGGCGGCCAGCGAGCCGGACTTCACCACCGGCTTGAACAGCGTGCCGTAGGCCGAGTCCTCCGTCGCCCCGACATCGACCGAGCTGCCGGACAACACCGCCTTGGCCCCGTCCACCGCCGCCACGTGCGCCAGCTGCGGCTTGGCCCGCAGCTGGTCGGTGACGGCGAACGGCACCTTCTGATCGGTGCTCGGCGGGTCCACCGAATAGTCGTAGGGGTTGTGCGCCTCGATCCACTGCGACTGCGTCACCTGCACCGAGTCCTGTGTCACCGTGAACAGCGACATCAAGGCGACGCCGATGGTCAGCGCCGCGGTGGTGGCCGCGACCCGGGCCGGGTTCCGGCGCGCGTTGGAGCCGGCCAGCCGGGTCGGGGTGCCGAAGAGCCGGCCCGGCAGCCAGCCCAGCGCCCAGATCATCGGCCCGACGATCAGCGGCCCGGCCACGATCAGCGCGGCGAACACCAGCGCCCCGCCGGCGCCGATCAGCTGCACGCCGCCGATCAGCTCGGCGCGGCCGGTGCCCAGCACCGCCAGCGCGATCCCGGCGCCGCCCAGCACCGCCGCCGCGACCACCCGGATCCGGCCGATGCGGCCGTGCGTGGTCTTCACCTCCTGCTGGGCCCGCAGCGCCTCGATCGGCGGCACGCTGGTCGCCATCCGGGCCGGCAGCACGGCCGAGCCGATGGTCACCGCGAACCCGACCGCGAGGCCCAGCAGCACCACGCCGCCGGACATCACGATCCCGCCGGCCGGCAGCTTCGTCGTGGTCAGCACCCCGACCAGGGCGTGCAGCCCCTGCGCCACGCCGAACCCGGCCACCACGCCGGCCGCCGAGCCGATCAGCCCGACCAGCGCCGCCTCGGTGACCGTGGCGGCGAAGATCTGCCGCTTGTGCGCGCCGATGCAGCGCAGCAGCGCCACCTGCCGGACCCGCTGCGCCACCAGGATGGTGAAGGTGTTGTAGATGACGAACGCCGCGACCAGCAGCGCGACCGCGCCGAAGACCTCGAGGATCTGCGTGACGTGCCCGGCGATCGGTGCGCGGTGCTCCAGTACCGCCTTCGTGTACTGCGTGCCGTTCAGCACCGTGAACTCCGGCCCGCCGCCCAGCGCGGCGCTCACCTCGGAGGCCAGATGCTGCTGCGAGGCCCCGGTGGCGTGCAGGTCGATCTGGTCGTAGCTGGCCTTGCCGGTGACGTCCAGCGCCACCTGCGGCAGCAGCCCGACCAGCGTCCAGCCGTTGGCCCGGTTGTCCGCGCCGTATTCGGCGATGCCGGCCAGCCGGAAGGTCCGGACCGCCAGGCCGTGGTCCACCACTCGGATCGTCTGCCCGACCTGCAGCTTATGCTCCGCCGCGGTGTCCTTGTCCACGACCGCGTCGCCCGGCCCGGCCGGCCCGGTGCCGGCCACGATGGTGCCGGGGAACAGCGCCGGATCGGTCGGGAAGGACACGGCGTTGCCGGTGAACCCGTCGGTCCGCATCGCCTGCCCGTTCGCGTCCAGCAGCGGCGCCGACCCCCGGACCTGCCCCATGACCACCGCGTCCGAGCCGACCCGGGCCTGGATCCGGGCGACCAGCTCCGGCGTCAGGGCGGTCGGCATGGTCGGCGGCGCCGTGGTGTTCGGGTAGACGGCCGAGCCGGTCTGCTGCACCGCGACGTCCACGTTCTGCGCGGCGCGCGCGTAGCCGTGGTTGAACGCCCGGTCGATGGAGCCGGTCAGCAGGAACGTCCCGGTCACGAAGGCGATGCCCAGCACGATGGACAGGCAGGTCAGGGCCAGGCGCACGGCGTCGGCCCGCAGCCCGGCCAGCACTACCTTCGGCATCGCACATCCTCGGTACATCTCGATGGGTCGTCCGGCGCGCAGGTCTGGTCCGTCGTTTCCGCCGCTTTGCGCGCGCACACGGTGTCGGATCATCGTAACTAGCCGGGGCGGCGGGTGCTCCCGGCAAGGGGCTCTAGACGATTGATCGGGCGGTTGGCGGCCCTGTTCGCTCCTTTGGCATAGTCCTCGCCATGGCAGAGCATGAACACGAGCACGACGAATGGGGCAACTCGCCCGGCCGGTTCCCGCCGTACGAGACGATCGAGATAGACCCCCACGACATCGGCCCGGTCCACACCATCTACGCCCCCAAGCACGACGGGCTGCCGGACCCCGGCGAGATCGTCTGGACCTGGGTGCCGTACGAGGAGCACGACGGCCGCGGCAAGGACCGTCCGGTGCTGCTGGTCGCCCGCGGCAAGCACACCGGCATGCTGCTGGGCATCAAGCTGACCAGCAAGTGGCACGCCGACGCCGAGAACTGGGTGAGCATCGGCACCGGCGGCTGGGATCGCGAGGCCCGCGAGTCGTGGGCGGTCATCGACCGTGTCGTGCGCGTGCACCCGGAGGGCATCCGGCGCGAGGGGCACGAGTTGGAGCGCGGCGACTACGACAACGTCATCGGGCACCTGCACAAGCGGTACGGGTGGACCGGCGAGGGCTTTTAGCCGGCTAGTCCCTACCCGGACGTGGAAAAGGCGGCGCCCCCGAGCCGGAAGCTCGGGGGCGCCGCCGCGCCGCGCCGGGGCTCGCGACGCGGCATTTCACTACAGGTGGCTACAGCTCAGTACCCG
>JABFWL010000139.1 GCA_013362315.1 Catenulispora sp.
CCCTACACCGACCTGCGGTCGGTGCAGACCCTGGTGCAGGGCGACAAGCTGCGCATCAAGTACGGCGCGCAGGACGTCTCCGAGCACCCCTCCGGCGCCTACACCGGCGACGTCTCCGCCGCCATGCTGGCCAAGCTGGACTGCGCCTACGTGGTGGTCGGCCACTCCGAGCGCCGCCAGTACCACGGCGAGACCGACGCCCTGGTGGCGGCCAAGGCGCTGATCGCGCTGAAGCACGGCGTCACGCCGATCGTCTGCGTCGGCGAGCACCTGGACGTCCGCAAGGCCGGGGAGCATGTGGCGCACTGCGTCACCTCCGTCCGCGCCTCCCTGGCGGGCCTGAGCGCCGACCAGGTCAAGGCCACGGTCATCGCCTACGAGCCGGTCTGGGCGATCGGCACCGGCGAGGTCGCGACCCCCGAGGACGCGCAGGAGGTGTGCGCCGCGATCCGCGCCGAGCTGGCCTCCCTGTTCGACGAGGGTGTGGCGGACGCCACCAAGATCCTCTACGGCGGCTCGGTGAAGGGCTCCAACGCCGCCGAGCTGATGGCGCAGGCCGACATCGACGGCGCCCTGGTCGGCGGTGCCTCACTGGACGCGGCCGACTTCACCCGCATCATCCGGTTCCGCGATTCCGCTGTCGCGGCTAGCTGACCACGGGCTTGTTTGCGTAAGGTATGGGGCGGGGTGCTCTGCATCCCGTCCCTGTCGTCTCCCGATCAAGCGAGTGGACCGCCGAAGTGACTCTTTACCAGTGGATCGTCGCGGGCATCCTGGTCCTGACCAGCCTGCTCCTCATCATGTCCGTGCTGCTGCACAAGGGCAAGGGCGGCGGTTTGTCCGACATGTTCGGCGGCGGCGTCAGCGGCGGCCTCTCGGGCTCGTCGGTGGTCGAGCGGAACCTGGACCGGATCTCCGTGGTGCTGTCGATCATCTGGATCGGCTGCATCGTGGCGCTGAGCCTGATGTACAAGCACTCGATCTGAACGCTGCGCGCGTTACGCGTTGAGCGCCCGGCCGGAGTGATCCGGCCGGGCGCTCTTGTCTTTGCTGTTCGCTCTTGATCTTGCCTTTGACCTGGCGTGGCCATAGAAGAAGGCCGCCGCCTCCCCATCCCGAGGGAGGCGGCGGCCTACAGCCGGACCGGGGGGATGTGGTCCGGAGTCCGACGCCTTAACCGTTGCTGTCCGCGGGCGTCGTCGAGACCGTGTACCCCTCCTGCTTGTTCGCATTCATCGCGAACTCGTTCGTGAAGGTGTCGCCGAGCTTCACCGAGTCGTCGGCCTTCCCGACCAGCTTCTCGGTGTCCAGCACGATCTTCGGGCCGCCGGCCGGCATGATCCCGTCCGGCAGGAACTGCCCCTTGTCCTGGGTCAGCGCCGCGACGTAGTCGGCCTTGGTGATGATGTTGTTGTTCGTGTACTGCGCCGGCAGCGCGTCGGCGATCTCCTGCGGCGAGTGCGTGTTGATCCAGTGCATGGTGTCGACCAGCGCGTTCACCACCCGCTGCGTCTCCTCCTTGTGGCTGTTCACCCAGTCGGTGCGGGCCAGCACGCCGGCCGCCGGCCAGGCGCCGCCCAGCGCCTTGGTGGCGCCGTCGACCGTGGCCAGGTCCACCGCCGAGTAGCCGAGGTTCTGCTTCTGGATCGCGGTGACCGTGGGCTGGGTGGTCATGACGCAGGCGATGGCGCCCTTCTTCAGCGCCGCGATGGCGGTGGAGCCGGCGCCGACGCCGGTGCGGTTGAACTTGTCCTTGGCCACGCCGGCCTTGGTGGCGATCAGCTGGGTCAGGGTGTCGGTCCCGGAACCCAGGTCGGTCACGCCCATGCTCTTGCCCGCGTAGTCGGCACCGGAGTGCACGCCGCTGTTGGTGGCGCACATCTCCCGCTCGCCCGGCGCGCCCGACAGCTGCACGACCGACTCCACGGCCTTGTGGTTCATCTGGAACTCGATGGTGTGGTTGTACCAGGCCCCGGTCATGTCGACCTGCCCGGAGATCATCGCCTCCTCGGCGCCGACACCACCGTCCTGCTCGGTCGACAAGGTCACGTCGACCCCGTACTTCTTGTAGAAGCCGAGCTGGTCGGCGAGCTTGTACGGCAGGTAGATCTGCTTGTCGATGCCGCCGACCATCAGCGACACGTGCTTGACGTCCTTCGGGGTGCCGGCGGCGGTGGAGCCGCCGGCCGCCGCCGGGGCGGTGCCGGAGCCGGAGCTCTTCGACGACGAGCACGCGCTCAGCGCGGTCAGGGCCAGCGCGCCGGTGGCGGCCAGGACCAGGGTCTTCTTCACAACGGGCACGGCGATGCCGCCTTTCTGGTGGGAGGGAGGGACGAACTGACGGCGGAAGACGGGGGACTGGAGACGGGGGACTCAGGCCGGGGGCTCAGACCAGAACCGACTCGGCCTGCGTCTTCGGCCGCCACGCGAGCAGCCGGCGCTCGAGGCGCTCGATGACGAACTCGACGACGAGGACCAGGGCGGCGATCACGAACATGTTCGCGAACACGCCGTCCGGGTCGAAGTTGCCCTGGGCGGACTTGATGAGCAGGCCCAGGCCGTGCTGCGCGCCCAGCACCTCGCCGACGACGGCGCCGACGATCGCGAACCCGAAGGCGCTGTGCAGCGAGGCGATGATCCAGGTCATCGCTGAGGGCAGGGTCACGTGCCGGATCACGTCCCAGCGGCTGGCGCCCAGGACCTTGGCGTTGTTCAGCACGTTGCGGTCCACCTCGCGGGCGCCCTGGAAGGCGTTGAAGAACACGATGAAGAACACCAGCACCGCGGCCAGCAGCACCTTCGGCGTGATGCCGACGCCGAACGCGACGACGAAGATCGCGCCGAGCACGATGCGCGGGACGGCGTTGACCACCTTGATGAACGGGTCCAGCACCTGCGCCAGGAACCGGTTCAGGCCGAGCGCGACGCCCATGACGATGCCGATCGTGGTGCCGAGCACAAACCCGTACAGCGCCTCCTGCATGGTGGTCTCGATCTGCTGCGGGTAGGAGCCGAACTCGGTGCCGTTCTCGAAGTAGTCCCACAGCCGGTTCCAGATGCCGGAGGGCTGCGCGTAGAAGAACTTGTCGACCCAGCCGACCGTGGTGAACAGCTGCCAGCCGCCGATGACCAGCACCGCCAGGGCGATCCGCGCCGCCCACACCTTCGCGTTGCGAGTGTTCACGCCGCCGCTCCCGCCGTGCGGGCGTAGGCCTGTTCGACCTCTTCGCGCAGGGTGGCCCAGATCTCGTGGTGCAGCTCCAGGAACCGGCTGCCGAACCGGATCTCCTGCACCGAGCCGCGCGGTCGCGGGATGTCGATGTCGAAGACCTGCTTCACGCCGCCGGGGGAGGAGGTCATCACCACCACCCGGTCGGCCAGCGCGATCGCCTCCTCCAGGTCGTGGGTGATGAACAGCACCGAGGGCCGCGAGGCCTCCCACAGCTGGATCAGCTCGTTCGACATGATCGCCTTGGTCTGCACGTCCAAGGCGCCGAACGGCTCGTCCATCAGCAGCACCCGAGGCTCGGTGATCCAGGCCGCCGCCATCGCCACGCGCTTGCGCATGCCGCCGGAGAGCTGGTGCGGGTAGCGGTCCTCGAACCCGGCCAGGCCCACCCGCCGGATCCAGTCCCGGGCCCGCTCCAGCGCCTCCTTCTTGGGGACCCGGCGGAAGATCAGGCCCAGGGCGACGTTCTGCAGCACGGTCTTCCACGGCAGCAGCGCGTCGGCCTGGAACATGAACCCGACGCCGTCGGTGATCCCGGCGACCGGCCGCCCGCCGACGGCCACCGTGCCCTCGCTGGGCCGGTCCAGGCCGGAGACCAGGGACAGGGTGGTGGACTTGCCGCAGCCGGTCGGGCCGACCACGGCGCAGAACTGTCCGGGCTCGACCGTGAACGTCACGTCGCGGATCGCGGTGAACACCTCGCCGCCGGGGGTGAGGAACCGTTTGCTGACGTCTTTGATCTCGATCGCGGTGCCGGCCATGGCATCGGACTCCTTACTGGCTCTTGCTTCGCCGCTCTTGCTTCGCCGGTGTGGCGTGCGCCTCACTCGCCGGTGAGGTGACAGCGAACCTAGATCCGGGCCCCGGATGACGTCGCGGTTACGTGCACAACCCGCGTTTGCCGCGTAACTCGGCGTTGTGTGCGTTTTGCTCACGTCCCCGACCCTTGTCTGAGCTGCGGAAACAACACACAATCGGACAATGCGACGCGGTGTGATCGGCGGGCGGAAGCTCAGCAACCAGATCCTCGCCAGCCAGGTCTCGATCCTGCTGGCGGTGGTTCTGGTCGGCTTCGCCCTGTTCGCCCGCCAGGAACGGCACCAGGTGGACCACCAGTACATGGACGAGGCATTGCAGATCGCGCAGACCGTCGCCGACACCCCGGAGGTGCGGGGCTGCATCGAGTTCCCGTCGGCGGACTGCGACGGGACGCTGCAGGGCATCGCGACCCGGATCCAGACCGACACCTCGACCGACTACGTCGTCATCGTCGACGCCGGCGGCGTCCGGCACACCCATCCGAAACGGGAGCTGGTCGGCCGGCGGATCGAGGAATCAGCCCTGGTCACCAAGCCCGACGTGCGTTTCGACCACGGCATCGTCGGCGACTCGGTCAACGGCCGCGTCCCGCTCTACAGCCGCCTGGACCCCACCGAGCAGATCGGCGAGGTCTCCGTCGGCCGCCGGGTCGCCGACGTCGCCACCATCTTCACCAGCCAGCTGCCCAGCTACGCCGCCTGGTTCGGGGTGGCGCTCGGCGTCGGCACCCTGGCCTCCTACGTCCTGGCCCGCCGCCTGAAGAAGCGCACCTTCGGCCTGGAGCTCGACGAGATCGCCAAGCTGCTGCAGGAGCGCGAGGCGGTGCTGCACGGCATCCGCGAGGGCATGATCGCCTTCGACCGGGCCGGCCGGGTCACCATGGTCAACGACGAGGCGCGGCGGCTGCTGGGCCTGCCGATGTTCGGCGGCGTCGGCGGCTTCCTGGAGGACGTCGTCCCGCCGGGGCGGCTGCAGGACGTGCTCTCCGGCGAGATCGGCGGCCAGGACGAGGTGGTCCTCACCGACGAGCACTGCCTGACCGTGAACCGGATGCCGGTGACGCTGGCCGGGCGCCCGCACGGCGCCGTGGTGACGCTGCGGGACCGCACCGAGCTGTCCGGGCTGCTGCGCGAGCTGGACAGCGTCACCAGCCTCACCGACGCGCTGCGCGCCCAGCAGCACGAGTTCTCCAACCGCATGCACACCGTGGCCGGGCTGCTGGAGCTCGGCGAATCCGAGGAGGCGCTGGCCTACCTCACCGACCTGAGCGGCGCCGAGGAGGCGTTCGCCGAATCGGTGCGCGCCCGGATCGCCCCGCCGGTCCTGGTCGGCCTGATCCTGGCCAAGGCCGCGGTCGCCGGGGAGCGCGGCGTGGAGCTGGAGCTGACCGACGACACCTGGCTCGGCGACACGCCCGACAAGGTGCAGGCCCTGACCACGATCCTGGGCAACCTGATCGACAACGCCTTCGACGCCGTGTCCGGCCCCGGCGTCGACCCCGGCAAGCCCGGCCGGGTCCTGGTCGGGATCGTCGAGGACGACGACGGGATCACGCTGCGGGTCGCCGACAACGGCCCCGGCATCCCGGCCGGCGCCGCCGAGACGGTGTTCACCGACGGGTTCACCACCAAGCCCGCCACCGGCCCGCTGCGCCGCGGCCTGGGCCTGGCGCTGGTGCACCGGCTGGTGCAGCGGCTCGGCGGCAGCATCACCGCCTCCGAGGGCCCGGGAGCGGTGTTCACCGTGCGGTTGAGAGCGAGGACGTCGTGAGTGCTGAGGTGGGTGCCGCGGTGCGGGTCCTGGTCGTGGACGACGACTACCGGGTGGCGAAGATCCACGCCGCCTATGTCGAGCGGACCGCCGGGTTCGAGGTGTGCGGGAGCGCGCACTCGGCGGGGCAGGCTCTGGACGCGGTCGCCGAGCTGCGGCCGGACCTGGTGCTGATGGACGTCTACCTGCCCGACGGCGACGGCCTCGGCGTGATCCGCAGGCTGCTGGAGACGCCGGCGGCGGACACCGCCGCGCGCCCGGACTTCATCGTGATCACCGCGGCCCGCGACGTGAACACGGTCCGCACCGCCATGCAGCTCGGCGCGGTGCACTACCTGGTCAAGCCGTTCGGCTACCCGGCGATGGCCGACAAGCTGGCCTCCTACCGGGACCTGCGCCGCCGGATCGAGACGCTGGACTCCGCGGCGGCGGACGCCGACCAGTCCGCCGTGGACGAGCTGTTCGGCCTGCTGCGCACCCCGACGCTGCCGGCGCAGCCCAGCAAGGGCCACTCGGCCCCGACGATGGAGCTGGTGCGCAACGCGGTCCGCGCGGCCGGCGACGTCTCCGCGGCTGAGGTGGCCGAGCGGGTCGGGATCTCCCGGCCCACCGCGCAGCGCTATCTCAGCTATCTGACTCGGCACGGCGTGGTGCGGCTCCATCTGCGCTACGGGACCACCGGCCGTCCCGAACACCGCTACTCGCCGCTGGGGTGAGAGCGTTCAACGGCGTTCAACGGCGTTCAACTGCGGAGCGCCGCACGCGGATCCGTTACGCGCCAAGGGGTTGCGCCGCACCCGCGCCACCGCTGGTGGCGGCGCGGAGCAGTGCGCGGGTTGCCGGTGCGTGGACTCGCTTCGGTAACGAAACCCTGACTTCCCGTCCCTTTTGTCCGTTTATCACAGTGCCAAGACGGCGATTTCCGGCTGGTCCTGCTGAATCGTGCATCAGCACATGCCTACACTGTCTGCACCGCACCTCCACGGGCGCTCGGGCACCTGCAAGAGGCGCGGGGCGTGTAGATCGGAACCCAAGGGAGACCAGACAGTGGCAAGTGGAAACGCGATCCGAGGCAGCCGCGTCGGGGCGGGAC
>JABFWL010000768.1 GCA_013362315.1 Catenulispora sp.
GCGGCGCCGCTGCGGCTCGGACGCGGGCCGCGCTCCGGACCGCGGCCGTCGCCGTCGCCATACCCGTCGTCGTAGCCGTCCTGCCCTCCCCGGCGGGTGCGCTCCTCGCGCCCGGCCGGACGCTGCGCCGACCGCGGTTGCGGCTCCCACGGCGTCTGCGCCGCGTTCGCTCGCCGACCGTAGCCGTCGGGCCGCTGACCGCGACCGCCGCCTCGTTCGTCCGGCGGGGACCAGTCTGCGGCTCGTCTGGAGGGTGATTCGGACATGATGACGACTATCCGCTGTCCGGGCGCCGAATGGCAACGTGATCTAGGAATCCGAACGATGTTGTGACACCGGGCGGGCGTACTCTGCTTCTGCAGGTGCGACAGCGACAACAGCGACAGAAGAGGTGAAGGCATGGATTCCGGGCTGAAGCGGGAGATCGAGGAGAAGGTCCTCTCCGGCTCGCGGCTGTCCTTCGACGACGGGATGGCGCTGTACGGCACCGACGAGGTGGCCTGGCTCGGCGAGCTCGCGCACGAGGTGCGGACGCGCAGATTCAGCGACAAGGCCACCTTCGCCGTCACCGATGGCGGCCCGCAGGTCGCGGAGATCCCCGGCGAGGAGCCCCGGCACTGGGTGGAACACCTGCTGCGCCTGCGCGAGCAGCAGGACGAGACCGGTGACCTCCAGGTCTTCGTCCCCGGGCGCCACCAGCAGGATTCGGGCCGGTCGGCGCCCACCGGCGTGGAGGCGCTGAAGATGTTCGCCGTCTCGCGGCTGCTGCTGGACAACGTCGACCACGTGACGTGCTCCTTGGCCGCGCACGGCGTGGCCACCTCGCAGCTCGCGCTCCACTACGGTGCCGACGACCTGGAAGCTTCGGCTGAGACGACCCGCGACGACCTGGTGGACCTGATCCGGGACTCCGGGTTCACGCCGGTGGAGCGGGACGGCCGGTACGAGGTCGTCGCAGAGTACGAGGGTCCGGATCCGATGCTGCGCGAGGAACCGCAGCTGATGACGTTCTGACAGCGGCTGGTGACGACCGGCAACCAACTGACACCGGCTGACACCGATTTGGGAATCGGGCGACCGGTACCGCATAGTCCTATCTTGTGAAGCCCCCTGTTCGACCTTCCCGTCCCTTCAGCCTGGCCACCGAGCTGCGGATCCTGGCCGTCGGCCTGTTCGCGGTCGCCGGCGGCGCGCTGCTGCTGGACCGGACCGAGCCGGTGGTCCCGGCCGAGGTGGCCGGCGCCGCGCTGATCGTGGTCGCGGTGGCCCTGGTCAACATCGCGGTGGGCCTGCGGCGCGCCCGGCGCGCGGCCGACGCCGTCGAGCACTGAGGCCGCACCGATCATCATGACTCTGACCTTCCGCACCCACACCGAGATCCCGGACGGGCTGCGCACGCAGCTGGTCGACATGTGGGTCGAGGCCACCAACGCCGGCGGCGCCGTCGGCTTCGTGGCCCCGGTGGAGCGCGAGGCGGTGGACGCCGTGGCGTTCCGGAGCTTCGATCCGGCTCTGGACGTGCTGCTGGTCGGCTACGACGGCGCGGGCCGGCCGGCCGCGTTCCTGGTCCTCACCGACCACCGGTTCGCGCTGATGGACCACGCGCGCCTGCTCAAGACCGTGGTCGTGGACCCGAAGCACCAGGGCCTGGGCTACGGGACGCGGTTGCTGCGGGAGGCCGAGCGGGTGGCGCGTACCCTCGACGGTGTCGAACTGCTCCACCTGACCTGCCGCGGCGGGCTCGGCCTGGAGACGTTCTACACCAAGTGCGGATACACCGAAGTCGGCCGCATCCCGCGCATGCTGCGGGTCGCCGCGGACGACTACCGGGACGAGATCCACCTGGCGCTGGACCTGGAAGCGGACCGGGGCCGGTAGCCTCGCCCGCCGCTGGTCCCTCATACCGATGGAAGGAGTCGGCGGATGCCTGCCGACAACAAGACGGCCGACAAGCCCGGCGCGACGGCCGACCCGGCCGACGTGGCCGACCAGCCCGACCTGGCCGCCACCGTGGTCTCGGCCAGTACCCGGCACGCCACGCTGCGCTATGCCACGCTGCGGATCGCGATCTTCGTGGTCTCCCTCGCCGTGCTGTGGGGCGCGGTGGCGCTGACCGGGCACATCGTCACCGGCAACGGCGTGCTGTACCTGATGATGGGCGCGCTGCTGGTCTCCGGCATCGCCTCGTTCTTCCTGCTGTCGCGGCAGCGGGACGCGATGTCCGCGCAGGTGACCGCCCGTGCTGAGAAGATGACGGACAAGTTCCAGGCCAACGCCGCCCTGGAGGACGAGGACTGACGGTGCGGACGTAGCCTGGTCGGGTGGACGACGACTCCGGCGCGCGGCTCGAAGCGCACCTCACCCAGTGCCGGCGGCGACCCCGCGTCGGGCACATCCAGTTCCTGAACTGCCTGCCCATCTACTGGGGGCTGGTCAGCTCCGGCGCGATCCTGGACATGGAGCTGGTCAAGCACAGCCCTGACGTGCTCTCCAACCTGCTGGTGGCCGGCGACCTGGACATCGGCCCGATCAGCCTGGTGGAGTACCTGCGCAACGCCGAAGACCTGGTGGTGCTCCCCGACGTGGCGGTCGGCAGCGACGGTCCGGTGACCAGCTGCAACCTGGTCAGCAAGCTGCCCTTCGAGCAGCTGGACGGCGCCCGCGTGGCCCTGGGCTCGACCAGCCGCACCACGGTGGAGCTGGCGCAGCTGGTCCTGCGCGAGCGCTACGGCGTCCGCCCGGACTACTTCCCCTTCCCGCCGGACCTGGAGCGGATGCTCCGCGAGGCCGACGCCGGCGTGATCATCGGCGACCCGGCCCTGCGCGCCTGGCTCTACGACGCCCGCCGCCTGGACGCCAACCTGCTGGACCTGGGCCAGGCCTGGAAGGACTGGACCGGCCTGCCCATGGTGTTCGCGGTCTGGGCCGTCCGCAAGGAATACCTGGAGAAGTTCCCTGACATCGTGCACGAGGTGCACGCCGCCTTCCTCCGCTCGCGAGACATCTCGCTGGAACACGTCGACAAGGTCGCCCGCCAGGTGGAGCGCTGGGAGCAGTTTCCAGCGGCGGAGCTGGAGGACTACTTCACCACGCTCGACTTCTCGCTGGGGGAGCGGCAGCTGCAGGGCGTGCGAGAGTTCGCGCGGCGGGTCGGTGTGCAGATCGGAGTACCGCAGGTCCCGGAGATCGCCTTGCTGGGGGCGCGGGTCTAGACTGCTGGTTACTTATTGGTAGCTAACTTGCTGGCTAGCTTGCGCGGAGAGCGAAGGGGCCTGGGCCGTGACCGAGACCATGGACGAGATAGAAGGCTTCGCCGAAGGCGAGGCGGGGGAGCGCAGCCGCACCTATACCTGGCACGACCCGATGGCCTCCTTCGCCGAACTCGCGGGCCTGTCCGGCCTCGAGGCGCTGCAGGCCATAGCCGCCGGCCGCGTACCCCGTCCGCCGATCTCGGCCACGATGGGCATCGACGGAGTGACAGAGGTCGAAGCCGGCCGCGTGGTCTTCCACATGACCCCCGGCGAGATGCACTACAACCCGATCGGCTCAGTACACGGCGGCGCCTTCGCCACCCTGCTGGACTCGGCCTGCGGATGCGCGGTCATGTCGATGCTGCCAGCCGGGGACTTCTATACGTCCCTCGACCTGTCGGTGAAGTTCCTGCGCGGTATGAGCAAGGACACCGGCCCGGTGCAGTGCATCGGCACCGTGACGCACATCGGGCGCCGCACCGCGCTGGCCGAGGCCCGGATCGTGGACGCCAACGGGAAGCTGTACGCGACGGCCACGTCGAGCTGCATGATCTTCCGGGCTGGGGACGCGTAGCCGGAGTGGCGATCGTCCTCTGGCATGACGATCGCCACCATTTGCCGGCCTCTCCGCCGCGCCCGTCGATCGTGCACGGGCAGATCGCCTCGGCGATGCTCGGTATGTCAGGAAACGCCCAATTCACACAACGCACACACAACAGTGTGCTTTTTGTGAATCCGCTCATGGCGATGTACTTCACAGTGACCGTCGAGGGACTTGCGGCGCGCCATCTCTATCTGCCGCCGTTGGAGGGGACGCAGACCATCCGACAGATCACCGGGATCATCGGCGGCTTCCGTGAGGCTTTGGCGGTGCGTCGGACACCCAAGCAGTTCCCGCACTGATCCGCGAAGTACCCTGGAAGGCGCACGCGACTCACCCCCGGACCGAAGGGCATCCCTGATGAGCAGGCAGAGCAGGCAGGTCGCCGCCGAGCTGCAGGACGCGTTGGACCGGGCCGCCGAGGGCGGGCGGATCGAGCACGAGGAGGCGCTGGAGCTGTACCGGCACGCGCCGCTGCACGCGCTGGGTACCGCCGCTGACGCCGCGCGCCGTAAGCGGTTCTCCGGTGTGTACGGGGAGCAGGGCGAGATCGCCACGTACATCATCGAGCGCAACATCAACTACACCAACGCGTGCGTCACCGCGTGCAAGTTCTGCGCCTTCTACGCCGCGCCGAAGTCGGACAAGGTGTGGACGCGGGAGCTCGACGACATTCTGCGCCGGTGCGCCGAGACGGTGGCGCTGGGCGGTACGCAGATCATGTTCCAGGGCGGCCACCACCCGGACTACGGGGTCGAGTACTACGAGAAGAACTTCCGTGCCATCAAGGCCGAGTTCCCGCAGCTGGTGATCCACTCCCTCGGGGCTTCTGAGGTGCAGCACATGGCGAAGGTCTCGGGGGTGTCCATCGAGGAGGCCATCACCCGGCTGAAGGACTCCGGCCTGGACTCGTTCGCCGGCGCCGGTGCCGAGCTGCTGCCGGCCCGGCCGCGCACCGCGATCGCGCCGCTGAAGGAGTCCGGGGAGCGCTGGCTCGAGATCATGGAGACGGCGCACGGGCTGGGCCTGGAGAGCACGTCCACGATGCTGATGGGCACCGGCGAGACCAACGCCGAGCGCATCGAGCACCTGCGCATGATCCGCGACGTGCAGGACCGCACCGGCGGCTTCCGGGCGTTCATCCCGTACACGTACCAGCCGGAGAACAACCACCTCAAGGGCCGTACCCAGGCCACGATGTTCGAGTACCTGCGCCTGATCGCGGTGGCGCGGCTGTACCTCTACAACGTCGCGCACATCCAGGGCTCGTGGCTGACCGTCGGCAAGGAGGCCGGACAGCTGTCGCTGCACTACGGCGCCGACGACCTCGGCTCGGTGATGCTGGAGGAGAACGTGGTGTCCTCCGCCGGCGCCAAGCACCGCTCCAACCGCATGGAGCTGATCGACCTGATCCGGGCCGCCGGCCGCGTCCCGGCCCAGCGGAGCACCACCTACCAGCTGCTCACCGTCCACGACGACCCGGCGAACGACCCGGTGGACGACCACGTGATGAGCCACATCGCCTCCACCGCGATCGAGGGCGGGACGGCGCACCCGGAGCTGAAGCTCGTCGACGTGCGGTAGGGCGGAGCGCCGGACCGGCTAGCCGGCGCCCTTCAACTGCCGCAGCGCCGCGGCGAAGGCAGCCGTCTGCGACCCCAGCGCCGCGAAGAAGTCGGCATCGCAGGCCTCGACGTCGACCACCGCCCGGTTGGCGAGCTGCCGCCCCTCCGGGGTGACGACCAGCGCCCGCGCCCGGCCGTCCTGCGGGTGCGGACGCCGCTCGACCAGCCCGCGTTCCTCCAGCACGCGCAGCACCTGGGACGTCATCATCGGATCGGTCGCGGCATGGTCGGCCAGCGCCTTCTGGGTGACCGGTCCGTCGCTGCCGAGCCACGTCAGAGCGGCGAGCAGCACGAACTGGACGTGGGTCAGCCCATGCGGCTTCAGACTCGCCCGGATCGCCGCCTGCCACCGGTTGGTCACCTGCCAGAGCAAGAAACCGGGACTCTCGTCAGCATCGTCGAATCCAGTGGCGAGCTCCGAGGGTGTCACGAACCGACCATAGCGGACTCCGCAGCAGCCTTCAGGCTGTCCAGGTCGCGCTGCAACGTCCGCCCGATCCCCTTGCCGAGAACCAGATTCCACACTCGGGCCAGCGGCCCGGCGAGCGTCACGGTCACCTCGACCGAGGTCGTGCCGTCGGCAGCCGCACCCACCACGTGCTGGAACGTGAGCCGGGCGCCGGCCAGCAGCGAGACATCCGTGAACTCGCGATCATCGAGCTTGGTCACCACGAACTTCGTCTTCGGCCCGCCCTTCGGCTTCAGAACACCGGTCGCGCCGGCCGCGAAGGGGCCGTCCAACCGGACCCACTCGGTGTCGGCGTTCCATTCCGGCCACGTGGCCATGTCGGCCCAGCGAGCGAAGAAAGCGGCGGGAGCAGCGGAGGAGCTGATGCGGGCGGTGCCGAGGATCTTTGTCGTCATGCATTTAGTATGCGCGCTTAGTATCTAGCCCGTCAAGGGGGCCGTTGACAGCTCTTGATCTCGCCCTGCTTGTAAGGGGCCAGAGGATCCCGCTAGATTGACGGCCGTTCCACCAATCGGGCGCAGAAAAACGGTCTCGCGGGCTCCGGCCCGCTGCACAGGGGGCGACCCATGTCCGGAACCTTGGTGCTCGACGACACCGCGCTCAGCGGGATCGTCAGCACATTGAAGACCGCGGCGACGCGGATGCAGA
This sequence comes from Catenulispora sp., assembly GCA_013362315.1. Classification (GTDB taxonomy): domain Bacteria; phylum Actinomycetota; class Actinomycetes; order Streptomycetales; family Catenulisporaceae; genus Catenulispora. The sequence continues at coordinate 6,595 of JABFWL010000768.1, forward strand.
CGCTCAGCCACTCGCTGCGCGGCATGGACACCGACGTCGTCGGTGCCGATCCGCTGATCGAGGCGCTGCACAAGATGCAGGAGGCGCTGTCGGGACGGCTCGGGCTGCTCGCGGTCAGCCTGAACGAGCTGGCCACCAAGGTCACCGAGGTGGGTACCACGATCCACGATACGGACCACAAGCTGGCCACCGGCGCCGGCCCCGGCGGACACCACCGGGAGATGCTGTGAGCGCGCACGCCCGGCCGATGCCGAACCTGGGGTGGGACCCGGCGCCCGGGGACGTCGGCGGCACCCAGGGGCTGGCCCGCAAGCACGACGAGGCGATCACCGAGCTGAACGCCATCATGTCGCTGCTCAAGGGGATCGACGTCGGCGCCTGGCAGGGGGACGCCAAGCAGGCCACCGAGGTCCAGGTCTTCGACAAGGCGGTGCCGGCGCTGCAGGCGGTGATCACCGACGCCGGCAAGCTGGCCGAGGCCTCCAAGGCCTGGTCCGGGCAGCTGGCCGGGTTCCAGCACGAGGCCGACGCGCTGGAGGCCAAGGCCAAGAACGCCAAGGCCGACCTGCAGTCCGTGCAGCAGGAGAAGGCCGGTCCAGGCCGGCAGAAGGAGATGGATCTCAAGGACGCCCAGGACGCCTCCGACGGGATCCAGACCGAGGCGCACGAGCTGAACGAGCGCTACCTGGAAGCCGCGAAGAAGGACGGCGGCGAGGAGGGCGGCGAGGGTCCGGAGAAGAAGCCCTGGTACGAGGTCATCGAGCCCTACCGGCTGATCCTCGAGGGCGTGCTGTCGCCGCTGGACATCGTGGCCGCCGACCACTGGATCGGCCTGCTGGAGAAGGTGGCCGGGCAGCCCAGCGAGTGGCTCGGCGAGATCGACGAGGCCCTGGACGGCGTCGAAGGGCTGATGAAGAGCGGCAAGTCCGCCTCCGAGGCGCTGATCGAGGCCGCGAAGCTGGCCGAGCGGGTCGGCGGCGAGCTCGACGCCTTCGAGGCGTTCTCGCCGATGTGGCTGCGCACCGCCGCCAGCGGCATCGCCGGCATCCGGGGCCTGAGCTACGGGCTCGGTGGGCTGGGCATCCTCGCCGACGCCCTGACCATCGCGCACCCGCCGGACAAGGGCGTGATGGGCTGGACCGAGCGCGGCGCGGCCGGCATCAACGGCGGCCTGATCGCGGCCAACATGTTCATGGACGAGATCCCGGTCGTCGGCGAGGTGGTGATGATCGGTACCGGCGTGTACCTGGCCGGGACGTTCCTGTACCACCACTGGAAGCCGTTCACCAACGTGTGCAACGCGGTCGGGCACGGTACGGTCACCGCGGTGAAGGACATCGGCCACGTGGGCGCCACGGTCGGCAAGGACATCGGCCACGGCGCGAAGAAGGCCTGGCACGCGGTCACGAGTCTGTTCTAGGACCGCTTTTCAGAATCCGGTTCTCAGAACCCGGCAGCGCACGAGGAACGAAGAGACCAAAGAACCATGAACACCGACAACGTGACGACGCCGGCCGAGCGCGCGGCCGCGGCCGAGCGCCTGCTGGAGCGGGCCGCGGCCGGCGAGACCGTCGAGCTCACCGTGCTGTCCGGGCTGGAGCGCTGCGTGCTCGGCGGCCCGGCGCAGGCGCTGTTCGAGCAGACCGTGATGAACGCCTGGAACGAGTTCGGCGAGAAGAACCGCGCCAAGGCGATGGACCTGACGCTGGACGGGCTGCGCGAGCGCGGCCTGCTGCTCGGCGACGAGCCCGAGGGACCGGGGACCTGGAGTCTGTCCCCGGAGCTCGGCCTGGTGCAGGCGGCGCGCGAGCGGCCCTCGTTCGTGGTGGCGACCGACGTCGTCAACAAGCGCACCCGCTGCCTGCAGTTCTTCGCGATCGGCGACATCGAGGAGCCGGTCCGGGGGATCGTGGTGGAGGAGCCGGTGGCGCTGCCGACCTCCAAGCCCTTCACGAACGCCAAGAAGCTGGGGCCGCTGGGCTGGATGACCCGGTACACGCTCATGTCCCAGGCGGCGGCCGTCAAGGTCCTGACCCAGGTGGCGATGGCGCCGCGGCAGGACCAGGCCGGCTCCTACCCCTACGACATCCGGCGCTTCAAGCACCAGGACGGCAAGCCGGTGACCGAGGCGGGCGTCTCGGTGATCGGGGCCGGCGACAGCGCGCATGTACGGCTGTTCCGCCAGGACCCGCAGACCCCCGACGAGGTCGCCGTGATGACCGCAGAGGAACTGCAGACGCTGCTCGGCCGGGTGTTCGCCACCGGATCCTGGTGACGCGGTGCGGCGCGGCGCGGGTGACCAGGACCGCGAGCAGTATCGCGAACGGGACCGGGAACCGGACCGCGAGCAGTACCGCGAGCTGCATGCGGCCCTCAGCGCGCCGCTGATCGCCGTCGGCGGCGTGCTGCCCGCGCTGCTGATGGCGGCGGCCGCGGTCCTCGGCGTCGTGGCGGACCCGGCGTGGTTCGTCGCCGTACCGCTCGTGCCCCTCGTCCCGCCGTTCCTGATGACCATCAGCCTGCTGATGCGCAACCGGCGCACCGGCATCGTCGTCGGCGCCGCCGGCCTCACCGTCGGCGCGCTCGGCGCGGACCGCGGGGAGTACCTGATCCCGTGGACCGCGATCGACTCCGCGCGGATCGAGACCAGCCCCCGCCTGGTCGACGCCATGCTGAAGGCGCGCCGGATCTTCAGCCCGACCCGCTACTGGGGCGTGCCGCGAGGTATGGCGGACTTCGCGATTCCCGCCGGGGTGTTCGTCCCGCCCTTCGCCGGCGCGGTGCTCGTGATCAACGTCGCCGAGCCGACCAGCATCGTCGGCCAGCCGCCGCGCCCCCGCCGCTATTTCGGCAACTACCTGAACGCGAACCTGTTCAGCCGCAGCTACCAGGTTGAAATCAGTTCCCTGTGGCTGGTCCCGACCCGCGACCCGGAAGGACTCGCCGCGGCTCTGGCCGATCACGGGTTTGCCTGATGTTCAGCCCTCGGTGGCTTCCAAGGCCATCTTCGCCCCCAAGGATTACGCGCGGCGCGCGGCCAATCCGGCCGCGTCGGGCCGTTCCGCAGCTCACAAGGGGGTCCCAACCTTGTCCCGCACCATCACGCGGCTCACCGTCGCCGGCGGAGTCACCGCGCTGCTCGGCGGTGTGCTGGCCGCCGCCCCGTCCCAGGCCGCCGCGCGCGGCGGCAAGCACGCCGCGGCCAAGCACGTCCTGCTGATCTCGGTCGACGGGCTGCACCAGTCCGACCTGGCCTGGTACGTGAAGCAGCACCCGCAGTCGGCCCTGGCCAAGCTGGTGAAGGGCGGTGTCGACTTCTCCGAGGCCTCGACACCGGTCCCCTCCGACTCCTTCCCGGGCATGACCGCCCAGGTCACCGGTGGCAACCCGGGCACCACCGGCGTCTACTACGACGACACCTACAACCACGCGCTGCTGCCGCCCGGCACCGTCACGTGCGACGGCTCCGTCGCCCCGGGCACCGAGGTCGCCTACACCGAGGGCAACGACCTGAACCAGGACTCGATCGACGCCGGCCAGGGGCTGACCGGTCTGCCGAACTCGATCCTGAACCTGACCGGCCAGGCGCGGGACCTCATCGATCCGAAGACGCTGCCGGTGGATCCGAAGACCTGCAAGCCGGTCTACCCGCACTCCTACCTCCAGGTGAACACCGTCTTCGAGGTGGCGCGCCAGGCCGGGCTGCGCACCGCGTGGTCCGACAAGCACGCCGCCTACGACCTGCTGAACGGCCCCTCCGGCACCGGCATCGAGGACCTGTTCACTCCAGAGATTAATAGTCAAGCACAGATCAATAGCCAGGACCCGGCGCTGCCGGCCGGCCAGGACTGGACCAAGGACAACGCCGCGACCCGGCAGTACGACGACTACAAGGTCCAGGCCGTCCTGAACGAGATCGACGGCTACGACCACAGCGGCGCGAAGAAGGTCGGCACCCCGGCGCTGTTCGGCCTGAACTTCCAGTCCGTCTCCACCGCCCAGAAGCTGCCCAAGTCCGACGGCCAGGGCGGCGGCTACCTCGCCGACGGCCAGACCCCCGGCCCGCTGCTGTCCGGCGCGCTGGACTTCGTCGACGCCGAGGTCGGCCGGTTCTCCGCCGAGCTCACGGCGAAGGGCCTGGCGGACAGCACCGCGATCGTGCTGTCGGCCAAGCATGGCCAGTCCCCGAAGGACCCGGCCGCGCTGACCCGCATCGACGACGGCAAGCTGATCGACGGCCTGAACGCCGCGTGGAAGGCGGCGCACCCCGGCGCTGGCGACCTGGTGGCGATGGCCACCGACGATGACGCGGTGATGATGTGGCTGAACGACCGCAGCCAGGCCGCGGCCGACTTCGCCAAGAAGTACCTGCTGTCGGTTTCCGGCACGGGCACCGACATCAACGGCAACCCGAAGGCGTTCAGCAACGGCGGCTTGACCAAGGTCTACGCCGGTGAAGAGGCGCGCGACTACTTCGGCGTGGGCAAGAGCGACCAGCGGGTGCCGGACCTGTTCGGCATCGTGCAGCACGGCGTCGTCTACACCGGCGGCAAGGGCAAGATCGCCGAGCACGGCGGCGCCGACGCCGACGACCGCAACGTGCCGATCGTGGTCTCCGGCGCGGGTGTCGCCGAGCGGGGCGTGAACGACGCCCCGGTGCAGACCACGCAGATCGCGCCGACCGTCCTGCGGCTGCTGGGCTTGGACCCGGCGTGCCTGAAGGCCGTCCGCATCGAGCACACCCGGGTGCTGCCGGGGCTGCGTCGATAACGGCGGTTGTCGATAACGGGGGCCGCCGGAAAAGGACGGCGGGACTGACGGTCCCCTTCGTCAGTCCGGGTACGAGACCTGCTGCTCGCCCACGCGGGCAGCACGTCTCGTACCCCGCAGCCGGTACGCCGGCAACCAGTGGCATACCCTCGAACGGTGTTGACCCTCCACGCCGCACCGCTCGTCCTGCCGATGACCTTCGCCCCGATCCCGGACGGCGCGGTCCTCGTCGACCACGACCGGGTCGTCGCCGTCGGCACCCGTGCCGACCTGGCCGCGGCGCACCCGGACGCCCGGGTCCGGGACTGGCCCGGCATCTTGACCCCGGGTCTGGTCAACAGCCACGCCCACACCCAGTACTTCGACTTCGGCGACCTCGCCGCCTCCGGGCTGCCGTTCCCGGAGTGGCTGCACCAGATGGTCGCGCGGCGCGCCACCTTCACCGACGCGATGTGGCAGGAGTCCACGCGCCGCGGGCTGCACGCCTACCTGGAGACCGGCACCACCGCGGTCGCCGACATCGTCACCGAGCCGGTGGTGCTCTCGGCGATAGCACGCAGCGGCATCCGCGGCGTCGCCTACATCGAGGCGGTGTTCGCCGACGACGCGTCCTGGACCGCCGGCCGGCGCGCCGACTACCTCGCGGCGGTGGACGGCGCCGGTGCCCCGGTGCGCGGCGTCTCCCCGCACACCCCGTTCACCATCAGCACCGGCGTGTACGAGGACTGCGTCGCCATCGCGCACGAGCGCGGCAAGCGGCTGCACCCGCACATCGCCGAGACCGCGGAGGAATCCGAGTACGTGCTGACCGGCACCGGGCCGTTCGCCGACAACGCCAAGCAGTTCGGGCTGGACTTCTCCGACATCCTCGACGGCGGCACCGGGCTGAGCCCGGTGGAGTGGGCGGATGCGCGCGGCGCGCTCGGCGCCGACTGCCACATCGCGCACGGCATCCACGTCAGCGCCTCCGACCGCGCGCTGCTGCGCGAGCGCGGGACCGCGGTGGCGCTGTGCGTGCGCTCCAACCGGATCCTGGCCGCCGGTGAGCCGCCGGTCGCCGCCTACCTGCGGGAGGGCTCGCCGATCGGCGTCGGCACCGACTCCGCCGCGTCCACGCCGTCCCTGGACCTGCTCGATGAGCTGCGGGCGCTGCGGGGCGTGGCGCGCGACCAGGGCTACGACGCCGAGGACCTGGACCGGCGCCTGGTCGAGGCCGCGACCCTCGGCGGCGCCGCGGCGCTCGGCCTAGCCGAGGGACCGGAGCGGGTCGGGCGGCTGGAGCCGGGCGTGCGCGCCGACTTCGCGGTGTTCGCGGTGCCCCGGGACGCGCTGGGCACCGCCGGCGCCTCGGCGGCCCCGGACACCGACCCCTACCGGCTGCTGATCGACCACGGGCGCTGTGTGGTGACCGTCCTGGACGGCACCATCGTGCACCGCAAGGTGTGAGGCCGGGCGTCGCCCACAGGCCCCGGTACCGCGGGTGAGACAATCGCCCTCGTGAGCCGAGCATCGCTGGACAAGCAGCCCCACGAAGTCGCCGCCATGTTCGACGGCGTGGCCGAACGCTACGACCTGACGAACGACGTCCTGGCGCTCGGTCAGACCCGGCTGTGGCGCCGCGCGGTGCGGGACGCCGTCGCCGCCCGGCCCGGGCAGCGGGTGCTGGATCTCGCGGCCGGCACCGGCACCAGCACGCAGCCGTTCCACACCGCCGGGGCGCAGACCGTCTCCTGCGACTTCTCGCTCGGCATGCTGCAGGTCGGCAAGCGGCGGCTGCCGCACCTGACGTTCGCCGCCGGGGACGCCACCCGGCTGCCGTTCCGGGACGGCGTCTTCGACGCCGTCACCATCTCCTTCGGGCTGCGCAACGTCCAGGACACCGACTCGGCGCTGCGCGAGATGCTGCGGGTCACCAAGCCCGGCGGGCGGCTGGTGGTCTGCGAGTTCTCGCGCCCCGCCTTCGCGCCGTTCCGCACGGTCTACATCGAGTACCTGATGAAGGCGCTGCCCGCGGTCGCGACGAAGGTGAGTTCGAACCCGGACGCCTATGTCTACCTCGCCGAGTCCATCCGGTCCTGGCCGGACCAGCGGGAACTGGCCGCGGTGATCGGCAAGGCCGGCTGGCGGCGGGTCGCGTTCCGTAACCTGACTGGCGGAATCGTCGCATTGCATCGCGCGATCAAGGAAGATTGAGCTTGTGAAGGCTCGAATAAGCCGGGCGGCAGCGGTCGCCGCGGCGATGCTCATGGTGGCGTCGTTCGCGGCGTGCTCGGGGGGCGGCTCGAAGAAGCCGGGCCAGGGCGCGGGCGGTTCGGGCGGGGCTGCTTCCGGGGGTGCCAGCTCCGGAGCCCCAAGCACCAGCGCGCCGGCCGCGGCAGGCGCGCTCGACGTCAAGGCGGAGAACGCCCAGCCCGGGACTCCGGCCTGGAAGACCGGCATCGACAGCGGCGCGGACCACGGCATCGAGGGCTTCGCCGACCAGGTCGCCGTCACCTCCGGACAGCCGTTCAAGCTGTATGTGAACACCACTGCCCAGCAGTTCACCGCGACCGCGTTCCGCATCGGCTTCTACAACGGCGCGCAGGGCCGCCAGATCTGGAAGTCGGAGCCGACCCCCGGCAAGGTGCAGCCGGCGCCGTCCATCAAGGCGCAGGTGAACACGGTGAGCACCGCGTGGCAGCCGTCGCTGACCGTCGCCACGACCGGATGGCCGGAGGGCTCCTACCTGATCCGGCTGGACCCGGCCGGCGCGGCGGGCAAAGCCGCGCGCTTCGTCCCGATCACCGTCCGCTCGACGTCCACCGCCGGCAAAGTGGTCCTGATCAACGCGGTCACCACCTGGCAGGCCTACAACTCCTACGGCGGCTACGACCTCTACAGCGGCGGACCTAAGAACGACTACGCACACCGCGCGCGCATCGTCTCCTTCGACCGGCCCTACGACACCACCGGCGCCGACCGCTTCCAGACCTACGAGCAGTCCTCGATCGTCTTCACCGAGAAGCTGGCCGCCGAGCATGACATCCCGCTCGCTTATGCGACCGACCTGGATCTGCACGAGAATCCCGACCTGTTCCAGGGCGCCCGCGCGATCATCACCCTCGGCCACGACGAGTACTGGTCGGCGCGGATGCGCGACACCGTCACGAAGGCGCGCGACGCCGGGACCAACGTCGCCTTCCTCGGCGCCAACGCCGTCTTCCGGCACATCCGCTTCGAGGACTCGCCGCTGGGCAAGGACCGCATCCAGGTCGACTACAAGGACGCGGCCGAGGACCCGATGCACGTCACCGATCCGTCGGAGTCCACCCAGGACTGGCGGTATCCGCCGCTGCCGCGCCCGGAGAACGTGCTGACCGGCGTGCTCTACGAGTGCAACCCGGCGAACGCCGACCTGGTCGTCTACGACCCGGACTCCTGGTTGCTGGCGGGCACCGGCGCCAAGGCCGGGCAGGCTTTCAAGGGGCTGGTCGGCGTCGAATACGACCGGGTGGTCTCCGACAGCAGCACGCCGCACCCGATCCAGGCCATCTCGCACTCGCCGATCACCTGCCGCAAGACCAAGTCCTACGCCGACGCCGCCTACTACACGGTGCCCTCCGGCGCGGGTGTCTTCGCCACCGGCACCATGCGGTGGAACTGCGCTCTCGTCGACGGCGGCTGCACCGACAAGCTGGACGGTCCATCGCACGCCTTCGCTCAGAAGGTGACCGCCAACGTGCTGCTGGCGTTCGCCGCCGGACCGGCCGGCAAGGACCATCCGGCGCAGGACAACACCGCGCGACTGAAGCCCGCGCCCAGCGAGGGCGGGCAGGCGCCGTAGGTTTCGAGACCGGGGGTTCTAGAATCTCCCCTTGTGACCGCCGAATCTGCTTCCACCGCCCCGGCCGAGAGCGTGCCCTCGGTGCCCTCGGAAAACGTCGCCGACGTCATCGTGGTCGGCGCCGGGCCCTCGGGCTCGGCCACCGCCTACCACCTGGCCACCGCCGGCCTGGACGTGCTGCTGCTGGAGAAGGCCCAGTTCCCGCGCGAGAAGGTGTGCGGCGACGGGCTGACCCCGCGCGCCGTCAAGCAGCTGGTGCGGATGGGCGTGGACACCTCCGAGGAAGCGGGGTGGCTGCACAACAAGGGCCTGCGGATCATCGGCGGCGGCATGCGGCTGGAGCTGGCATGGCCGGACCTGGCTGCGTACCCGAACTACGGCCTGGTACGCCCGCGCGCCGACTTCGACCAGATCCTGGCCCGGCAGGCCGAGAAGGCCGGGGCCCGGCTGCGGGAGAACACGAACGTCACCGGCCCGATTTTCGCAGCCCGGGGCAGCAACCGGGTCGTGGGCGTGACCGCCCGCATCACCGACGACGACGGCGGCAAGCGCGACACCGCGTACCACGCCCCGCTCGTGGTGGCCGCCGACGGCAACTCCACCCGGCTGTCCATCGCGCTGGGCCTGCACAAGCGCGACGACCGCCCGATGGGCGTGGCCTACCGCACCTACTACAAGTCGCCCCGCACCAACGACGACTACCTGGAGTCCTGGCTGGAGCTGTGGGACGGCGAGCGCCTGCTGCCCGGCTACGGCTGGGTGTTCGGCATGGGCGACGGCACCTCCAACGTGGGCCTGGGCATCCTGAACACCACCAAGTCGTTCCGCAACGTGAAGTACCCCGACCTGCTGCGCTCCTGGCTGCGGAACACCCCCGAGGACTGGGGCTTCACCGAGGAGAACCGCACCGAGCCGATCCGCGGCGCGGCGCTCCCGATGGGCTTCAACCGGCAGCCGCACTACACCCGCGGCGTCCTGCTGGTCGGCGACGCCGGCGGCATGGTCAACCCGTTCAACGGCGAGGGCATCGCCTACGCGATGGAGTCAGGCGAGCTCGCCGCCGACGTGATCGCCCAGGCCCTGGCCCGGCCCTCCGGAATCGAGCGGGAACGGGCCCTGTCGGCGTACCCGCGGGCCCTGAAGGACACCTACGGCGGCTACTACACGCTCGGCCGCCTGTTCGTGAGCCTGATCGGCAACCCCAAGGTCATGCGCCTGGCCACCCAGCGCGGCCTGTCACATCCGATGCTGATGCGCTTCACGCTGAAGATGCTCGCCAACCTCACCGACCCCAAGGGCGGCGACGCGATGGACCGCATCATCAACGCGATGGCGAAGATCGCGCCGGACGCCTGAGGTTGGTTAGAGTGCTGTCAGGCCGTGACTGGCGCTGAGGTGGGACACCACCGGGGAGCGGCCTGACACCCGTCTTCTGCCGTGCGCCTGGGCGACTTCATTGTCAGATGCCCAGGAGGCGCGCTCATGTTGATGGACGGGACCGCGGTCGCCCACCGCATCCTGGAACAAGCGGTCGCGGACGCCGCGGCGTTGACGGCCGCGACCGGAGTGACGCCTACGCTGGCGACGGTGCTCGTCGGCTCGGATCCGGCTTCGGTGACCTATGTCCGGATGAAACAGAACCGCAGTGCGAAGGCCGGGATCGGCTCGCGGCACGTCGAGCTGCCGGAGACGGCCACCACGGCGGAGCTCGTCACCACGCTCACCGAGCTGTCGCAGGACCCCGATGTGCACGGCATCCTGCTCCAGCACCCGGTGCCGTCCCACATCGACGAACGCGCCGCCTTCGAGGCCATCGCGCCGGAGAAGGACGTGGACGGCGTCACGATGCACTCGTTCGCGGCGATGGCCTTCGGCGAACCCGGATTCGCCTCCGCGACGCCCGGCGGCATCATGCGGCTGCTCGACGCCCACTCGGTCGACCTCGCCGGGAAGCACGCGGTGGTCGTCGGCCGCAGCCCGATCCTCGGCAAGCCCGTCGGCATGCTCCTGCTGGCCCGGGACGCGACGGTGACGTACTGCCACTCCAAGACCGCCGATCTCGCTTCGTACACGCGGCAGGCCGACATCCTCGTGGCCGCGGTCGGCCGGCCGCGCTTCCTGACCGGCGAGGCGGTGAAGCCCGGCGCGATTGTCATCGACGCGGGGTACAACCCCGGGAACGTGGGCGACGTGGACTTCGATTCGGCCGTCCAGAAGGCGAGCCTCATCACCCCGGTTCCCGGCGGCGTCGGGCCGATGACGATCGCGGTGCTCCTGGAGCAGACCGTCGCGGCGGCGAAGGGGCAGGTGGGCAGGAAGTAGTGCGGGCGGCCGGCACAGCCGCCGGCGAATCAGGGTCCTTCGGCACTGGGCCGCTTTCCGCGCGTCGGCTTGACTGGTCCTCGTCGGACACGGCACCGGCGCCCCGAAGGCGGTCCTGCTGGCCACCGGCGCGGCTTTCCCTGACGCCCTGACCGCCGGTGTCGCGGCCGGACAGGAGCGCTACACCATGCGCGGCGCCGGCGCCCCAGCCGGCGGTGGCGGGCGTCCCACCGATGTCGTCGTGTTCGGCGGCCCGGCTGCCGTCTCCGGAAGCGTCCTCACCGGCACCGCCGACGCCGTCTTCGGACCCCATGCCTGGGACAGCTTCACCAACCGTGTGGCGCCACCGCTGCGCTGAGCTCAGCCCTCACCTCACGGCGACACGACCGCCACGCCGTCCATCGTCTCCAGGAACACCTTGTCCCCGACGATGGTCGGCTTGGCGAAGTGCGGCAGCTTGCCCACCGTGATCTGCCTGACGACGGTCCCCGTTGCCGGATCCAGGGCGAGCAGCACGCCGTCGTCCCAGTTCGGGACCCACAGTCGGCCGCCGCCGAGCACCGGCTGTCCGTTCGCCTTGGGCGCGTGCCACAACGGCGTGACCGTGCCGGCGCCGCCGTTGCCGCCGGCACCGATCCGGTAGGCCCGCGTGCCGTCCGCGCACGGCAGATACACCACGTCGCCGTCGGCTGCGGCTTGGCCGAACGCCGCGCACGCCGGGAAAGTCTGGGTGCCTGAGCCTCCGACGCCGCCGAGGTGCGCGGGGTCCAGGAGATATCCTTGTCCTGATTTACCTGCGATGATCACATGTCCGGCGGCCAGCAGGGGGTTCATCGAACCCAGGTCCGCGTCCGTCCGGTTGTCGTCGGCCCACGAAGCCGGGGCGAAGAAGTCGACGCGCTTGGCGTCGGTGTTCAGTGCCACCACCGAGTCGGTGCCGTCGAAGGGTTTGGCCGGGTCGTCGGTGTTGCCGTTGCCGATGGAGAAGTAGAGGCGGTCGGTGCCGATCGCCGGTTCGCCCGGCGCCCACATGCCGCCGCGGCCGGAGGTGGAGGCCGCGAACCAGTTCACGGATCCCGAGGCGAGGTCGACCGATGCGACCGCGCCGATGTAGTCGCCGCAGTCTCCGGAGAGGCCGCCGAACACGGCGAAGACGTGGCCGTGCCACAGAGTCAGAGCTGGGCGCTGTTGCAGGAAGTCGCGGGTGCCGAACGGCGGATCGACCTCGACTTGGGAGGCCACGTGACCGTCGGAGGCGGCCAGGCCGTACAGCACGTGCCGGGCTGTGGTGTCCTCAGCGACCACATACACCGTTTGAGAAGCGGGATCGTAGACTGGTGCGCCGGTGATCCCCAGGGGAATGATGTTCCCGCAGCCGTGCGGCCGAAAGGGCTCGGCCAAATGCTTGCTCCACTTCACCGAGCCGTCCGTCGGTGAGAGGGCGTAGACCGTGTTGTTCTCGGTGGCGGCGAACACCTGGTTTCCGCCTGCCGCCGGCCTTCCGTAGACCGGCCCGTCGAGCTTGGTCGCCAGTGTCTTCTCGGCGACGGGCTGGTCGGGTTTATCGAGCTTGCTGGTCTGGCTGGTCTGGCCCGCCTTGCCGGTGCTGCCGTCGCTCGTCGTGCAGCCCGCGAGCGTGAGCAGCGTCACTGCTGTCAGGACGCAGCCGATCGTCTTCGCCCGCATCAGGACGACCGACACGCCGTTGTGTCGTCGGCCCCGCATGAGTCTCCCGCGTGTCACGCGTCCAGTGTGCGCTATACGCGGCCGGCACTACGAGCCGCGCTTCACCGCCTCGCTCAGCCGGGCGGCGGCTTCCACCACCGACTGCGCGTGCAGGCGTCCCGGCTGCCGGGTCAGGCGCTCGATCGGCCCGGACACCGACACCGCGGCGATCACCCGGTTGTTCGGGCCGCGCACCGGCGCCGACACCGAGGCCACGCCCTGCTCGCGCTCGGCCACCGACTGGGACCAGCCCCGGCGGCGCACGCCGGCCAGCGTGGTGGCGGTGAACCGGGCGCCCTGCAGGCCGCGGTGCAGCCGGTCCGGCTCCTCCCAGGCCAGCAGGATCTGCGCCGCCGAGCCCGCGGTCATCGGCAGCGCCGAGCCGATCGGCACGGTGTCGCGCAGCCCTGACATGCGCTCCGCGGCCGCGACGCAGACCCGCAGGTCGCCCTGGCGGCGGTAGAGCTGCGCCGACTCCCCGGTGTGGTCGCGCAGCGCCGCCAGCACCGGGCCGGCCGCGGCCAGCAGCCGGTCCTCGCCGGCCGCCGAGGCCAGCTCCTGCAGCCGCGGGCCGAGGATGAACCGGCCCTGCATGTCCCGGGATACGAGACGGTGGTGTTCCAGCGCCACCGCCAGCCGGTGGGCCGTCGGGCGCGCCAAACCCGTGGCTGTGACCAGGCCCGCCAAGGTGGTGGGCCCGGCCTCCAGAGCGCTCAATACGACGGCGGCCTTGTCCAGGACGCCGACTCCGCTAGAGTTGTCCATAGACCGAATTCTGCCGTCTCAGATCCCGAGACGCAAGGCGTGCCGGAAGCGAAGGATCGCACACCGGCGCCGGGGGCCGGCGACAGATGCCAAACAGTGGGAAGACAGGAGCGACGATGCCCCACACCCTGGCCGAGAAGGTGTGGGCGGACCACGTGGTCCGCTCGGCCGACGGCGAGCCCGACCTGCTCTACATCGACCTGCACCTGCTGCACGAGGTGACCTCGCCGCAGGCCTTCGACGGCCTGCGCGCGGCCGGCCGCCAGGTGCGCCGTCCCGAGCTCACCATCGCCACCGAGGACCACAACACCCCCACCCTCGACATCGACAAGCCGATCGCCGACCCGGTGTCCCGGCTGCAGATCGAGACGCTGCGCAAGAACTGCGCCGACTTCGGCGTGCGGATCCACCCGCTCGGCGACGCCGAGCAGGGCATCGTGCACGTGGTCGGCCCGCAGCTGGGCCTGACCCAGCCCGGCATGACGGTGGTCTGCGGCGACTCGCACACCTCCACCCACGGCGCCTTCGGCGCGCTGGCCTTCGGCATCGGCACCAGTGAGGTCGAACACGTGCTGGCCACCCAGACGCTGCCGCTCAAGCCGTTCAAGACGATGGCCGTGACGGTCACCGGCGAGCTGGCCGAGGGCGTCACCGCCAAGGACGTGGTGCTCGCCGTCATCGCGAAGATCGGTACCGGCGGCGGCCAGGGCTACGTCCTGGAATACCGCGGGCCGGCCATCGAGAAGCTGTCGATGGAGGGCCGGATGACGATCTGCAACATGTCCATCGAGGCCGGCGCCCGGGCCGGGATGATCGCCCCGGACGAGACCACGTTCGCGTACCTGAAGGGCCGCGCGCACGCGCCCTCCGGCGCCGACTGGGACGCCGCGGTCGCGTACTGGAAGACGCTGCGCACCGATGAGGGCGCGACTTTCGACGCCGAAGTGGTCATCGACGGCGACGCGCTGACTCCGTACGTCACCTGGGGCACGAACCCGGGCCAGGGCCTGCCGCTGTCGGCCTCGGTCCCGGACCCGGAGACCGACTTCGAGGCCGAGGTGGACAAGACCGCCGCCCGCAAGGCCTTGGAATACATGGGTCTGCAGGCCGGCACGCCGCTGCGCGACATCAAGGTGGACACCGTCTTCCTCGGCTCGTGCACCAACGGCCGCTTGGAGGACCTGCGCGCCGCGGCCGCCGTCATCAAGGGCCGCAAGGTCGCCGACGGCGTCCGGATGCTGGTGGTGCCGGGCTCGGCGCGGGTCCGGCTGGAGGCCGAGGCCGAGGGCCTGCACGAGGTGTTCCTGGCCGCCGGCGCCGAATGGCGGTTCGCCGGCTGCTCGATGTGCCTGGGGATGAACCCCGACCAGCTGGCCCCCGGCGAGCGCTCGGCGTCCACGTCCAACCGCAACTTCGAAGGCCGGCAGGGCAAGGGCGGCCGGACCCACCTGGTGTCGCCGCTGGTCGCCGCCGCCACCGCGGTCCGCGGCACGCTGTCGTCCCCGTCGGACCTGGCCGCCTGAGCCGGCGCGATAAGGAGATACGGACATGGAGAAGTTCACCACGCACACCGGGCGCGCCCTGCCGCTGCGCCGCTCCAACGTGGACACCGACCAGATCATCCCGGCGGTGTACCTCAAGCGCATCACCCGCACCGGCTTCGAGGACGGGCTGTTCGCCGCCTGGCGCGCCGACCCGGAGTTCATCCTGAACTCCGAGCAGTACCAGGGCGTCTCGATCCTGGTGGCCGGGCCGGACTTCGGCACCGGATCCTCGCGCGAGCACGCGGTGTGGGCGCTGAAGGACTACGGGTTCAAGGTGGTGCTCTCGGCGCGGTTCGCCGACATCTTCCGCGGCAACTCCGCGAAGGACGGGCTGCTGACGGCGGTGCTCAGCCAGGACGACATCGAGCTGCTGTGGAAGCTGCTGGAGAACAACCCCGAGGCGGAGGTGACCGTCGATCTGGAAGCGCGTGAGGTACGAGTCGAGGGCCACGTCTTCACCTTCGAGGTGGACGACTACACGCGCTGGCGGCTGCTGGAAGGCCTGGACGACATCAGCCTGACGCTGCGGCACGCCGAAGCGATCGACGAATTCGAGACCGAGCGTCCGGCCTACAAGCCGAAGACGCTGCCGGCTGCCGTGTAGGCGTCGGAAGAGCTTGCCGCGAGATCGTTTTCTCGTTGGGCGGGGCTCGAGGGCACTATTGGTGAATGCCGATGGATCTGCCCTTGGGACCCCGCCCTTCGCGTTACGCGGCCTTCGCCGCACGCCTGAAGGACGCCCACAAAGCATTGGGCGACGCGAGCATCCCGACCCAGCGCCGCGCTGAACTCACCAAGCGGGTGCTCGCCATCACCGCTCTCGCACGCCACGACGTGACCGTCGCGGCACATCGCCTGGAAGCGTTTTTCAGCGAGTTGTCGGTACTGCTTCCCGGGGCCGCGAACGCCCCCATAGACACCCCTTCTGGGAAAAACACTGCGACACAAGGGTGATTTAACCCCTAGGTATTTGATTCGCCCTCTGGCGCCCCCATACGGTGCGATTGGTTCTGATACGGCGCAAGCATGCGGCGTACGGCCGAAATCGGAGCAAGACGTATCAACAGCCCCAAGGGTAGGTAGACATGAACAAGGCCCAGCTGATCGAGGCCGTCGCCGACAAGCTCGGTGCGTCCAAGAAGGACGCC
>JABFWL010000089.1 GCA_013362315.1 Catenulispora sp.
CCGGTGCTGCGCCAGGTCTACGACCAGATGGCGAACCCCAAGTGGGTCATCGCGATGGGCGTGTGCGCCTCCAGCGGCGGCATGTTCAACAACTACGCGATCGTGCAGGGCGTGGACCACATCGTCCCGGTCGACATCTACCTGCCGGGCTGCCCGCCGCGGCCGGAGATGCTGCTGGACGCGATCCTCAAGCTGCACGAGCAGATCCAGCACATGCCGCTCGGCGTGAACCGGAAGAAGGCGGCCGAGGAGGCCGAAAAGGCGGCGATGAACGCCAAGCCGACCATCCTGATGGAAGGGCTCCTGCGGTGACCGAGAACGTACCCGCGCTGCCGGAGCCGGGCGCCGGGCCGGAGAGCGGCGGCGAGCTGATCGCCACCCGCAAGGGCATGTTCGGCGCCCGCAACGGCGGCGACACCTCCGGCTACGGCGGCCTGGTCCGCCGGATCGAGCTGCCGGGCGCCACCGAGCGGCCCCTGGGCGGCTATTTCGACATCGTCGCCGACGAGCTCGAAGGTGCGCTGGAGGAGAAGGGCCTGCCGCTGGAGGCGATCAGCGCCTATGTGGTCTACCGCGGCCAGCTGACCATCCACGTCCCGCGCGAGCACCTGGTGGCGGTGGCCCGCACCCTGCGCGACGACCCGGCGCTGCGCTTCGAGATGTGCCTGGGCGTCACCGGGATCCACTTCCCGGAGGAGGCCGGCCGCGAGCTGCACAGCGTCACCCCGCTGCTCAGCATCACGCACAACCGCCGGATCCGGCTGGAGACCACGGCCCCGGACATCGACCCGCACATCCCCTCGCTGTTCGACGTCTACCCGACGGTGGACTGGCACGAGCGCGAGAGCTACGACATGTTCGGCATCATCTACGACGGCCACCCCGGCCTGACCAGGATCCTGATGCCGGACGACTGGCTGGGCCACCCCCAGCGCAAGGACTACCCGCTCGGCGGCATCCCCGTCGAGTTCAAGGGCGCGCAGATCCCGGCTCCGGACCAGCGGAGGGCCTACTCATGACAGTCATCGACGGCAGCGCCCGCCCCGAAGCCGACGGCGAGTCGGTCCCGGGTGCCGAGGGCCGGATCTTCAACGTCGCCGGCGGCGACTGGGACGAGATCCTGTCCGGCCTGCAGGAGAGCCCGGAAGAGCGCATCGTCGTCAACATGGGCCCGCAGCACCCGTCCACCCACGGCGTGCTCCGGGTGATCCTGGAGATCGACGGCGAGACGGTCACCGAGGCTCGCTGCGGCATCGGCTACCTGCACACCGGCATCGAGAAGAACACCGAGTTCCGCAGCTGGGTGCAGGGCACCACGTTCGTGACCCGCATGGACTACCTCACGCCGCTGTTCAACGAGACGGCGTACTGCCTGGCCGTGGAGAAGGCGCTCGACATCGAGGACCAGATCCCGGAGCGGGCGAGCGTCATCCGGGTCCTGATGATGGAGCTGAACCGGATCTCCAGCCACCTGGTCTGCCTGGCCACCGGCGGCATGGAGATGGGCGCGCTGACCATGATGACCGCGGGCTTCCGCGAGCGCGAGGAGACGCTGGACCTCTTCGAGTTCATCACCGGCCTGCGCATGAACCACGCGTACGTCCGCCCCGGCGGTGTCGCGCAGGACCTGCCGCCCGGCGCCGTGGACAAGATCGGCAGCTACATCAAGCTGATGCGCAAGCGGTTCCCGGACTACGCCAAACTGTGCAACGAGAACCCGATCTTCCGGGGCCGCACCGAGGGCGTGGGCTACCTGGACCTGGCCGGCTGCATGGCCCTGGGCATCACCGGGCCGACGCTGCGCAGCGCCGGCCTGCCGCATGACCTGCGCAAGTCCGAGCCGTACTGCGGTTACGAGACCTACGAGTTCGACGTGCCCACCTGGGACACCGCCGACTCCTACGGCCGCTACCGGGTCCGGCTGGCGGAGATGTACGAGTCGCTGCGGATCGTCGAGCAGTGCCTGGACCGGATCCAGCGGACCCAGGGCCAGCCGGTGATGGTCTCCGACCGGAAGATCGCCTGGCCCGCGCAGCTCGCCCTGGGCGGCGACGGCATGGGCAACAGCCTGGACCACATCCGGCACATCATGGGCGACTCCATGGAGGCCCTGATCCACCACTTCAAGCTGGTGACCGAGGGCTTCCACGTCCCGCCGGGGCAGGTCTACGCGGCGGTGGAGTCCCCGAAGGGCGAGCTCGGCGTGCACGTCGTCTCCGACGGCGGCACGCGGCCGTACCGGGTCCACTTCCGGGACCCGTCCTTCACGAACCTGCAGGCGACCGCGGCGATGTGCGAGGGCGGCCAGCTGGCCGACGTCATCGTGGCCATCGCCTCCATCGACCCGGTCATGGGTGGAGTGGACCGATGAGCAACCCGTCAGATTACGAACACCTCAGGAAGCTGGACGGCGACGCGGCGGAGATCATCTCCCGCTACCCGCAGTCCGGCTCGGCCCTGCTCCCCCTGCTGCACCTGGTGCAGAGCGAGGAGGGCTACGTCTCCCCGGCGGGCATCGAATACTGCGCCGACAAGCTCGGACTGTCCACCGCCGAGGTCTCGGCGGTGTCGACGTTCTACACCATGTACAAGCGGCGCCCGGTCGGCGACTACCACGTCGGCGTGTGCACCAACACCCTGTGCGCGGTGATGGGCGGCGACGCCATCTTCGCCCGGCTCAAGGAGCACCTCGGCGTCGGCAACGACGAGACCACCGAGGACGGCAAGCTCACGCTGGAGCACATCGAGTGCAACGCCGCGTGCGACTACGCGCCGGTGATGACCGTCAACTGGGAGTTCATGGACGACATGACCCCGGACAAGGCGGTCCGGCTGGTCGACGAGCTGCGCGCGGGCAAGGACGTGCTGTCCACCCGGGGACCCGCGCTGTGCACGTTCAAGCAGGCCGAGCGGATCCTGGCCGGGTTCGAGGACCCGCGCGAGGGCGCGGTCGCCGGCGGCGGCGCCGCCGGCCACGCCTCGGTCGCCGGTCTGCTGGTCTCGCAGGGCCGGACTCCCACAGGCCCGGTAGTCACCACGGAGGCGTCCGAGTAATGGCACCCGAACTCACTCCCGTCCTCTCGCGCGGCTGGCTGGACTCCGAGCCCTGGACGCTCGCCGGCTACCAGCGCCGGGACGGCTACACCGCGGTCAAGCAGGCGCTGCGGATGCACCCGGACGAGGTGATCCAGCTCGTCAAGGACTCCGGCCTGCGCGGCCGCGGCGGCGCGGGCTTCCCCACCGGCATGAAGTGGGGCTTCATCCCGCAGAACGACGGCAAGCCGCACTACCTGGTGGTGAACGCCGACGAGTCCGAGCCGGGCACCTGCAAGGACATCCCGTTCATCATGGCCAACCCGCACGAGCTGGTGGAGGGCGTGATCATCGCGTGCTACGCGATCCGCGCCAGCCACGCGTTCATCTACGTGCGCGGCGAGGTCCTGCACGTGCTGCGCCGGCTTCAGGCCGCGGTGCGCGAGGCGTACGAGGCGGGCTACCTCGGCAAGAACGTGTTCGGCACCGACTTCGACCTCGAACTCACCGTGCACGCCGGAGCCGGCGCCTACATCTGCGGTGAGGAGACGGCGCTGCTGGACTCCTTGGAGGGCAAGCGCGGACAACCCCGTCTGCGTCCCCCCTTCCCGGCCATCGCAGGGCTCTACGCCAGCCCCACTGTGGTGAACAACGTCGAGTCCATCGGTTCGGTTCCCGCGATCATCCGCGGCGGCGTGGACTGGTTCAAGGGCATGGGCAGCGAGAAGTCCCCGGGCTTCACGCTGTACTCGCTGTCCGGCCACGTGAAGCACCCCGGCCAGTACGAGGCGCCGCTCGGCATCACGCTGCGCGAGCTGCTGGACTACGCCGGCGGCGTCCGCCCCGGGCACCGGCTGAAGTTCTGGACCCCCGGCGGCTCCTCCACGCCGATGTTCACCGAGGAGCACCTGGACACCGTCCTGGACTACGAGGGCGTCGGCGCCGCCGGCTCGATGCTCGGCACCAAGGCGCTGCAGATCTTCGACGAGACCACCTGCGTGGTGCGCGCGGTGCTGCGCTGGACCGAGTTCTACGCGCACGAGTCCTGCGGCAAGTGCACGCCCTGCCGCGAGGGCACCTACTGGCTCGTGCAGATCCTCAAGCGCCTGGAGAAGGGCGAGGGCTCCGAAGAGGACCTCGGCAAGCTGCTGGACCTGTGTGACAACATCATGGGCAAGGCCTTCTGCGCCCTCGGCGACGGCGCCACCGCGCCGATCACGTCCTCGATCAAGTACTTCCGGGACGAGTACCTGGAGCACTTCGAGCGCGGCGGGTGCCCCTTCGACCCGTCCCTGTCCACCGCGTGGGCCGACAGCCCGCTGTCATTCGCGAGGACCAGCGCATGACCGTGACGACAACGAATTCTGATGACAAGCACAGTCACAGTGCCGACAGCGGCAAGGAGGTGGCGGTGCCGACACCTCCTCCGGTCGAGCTGGTGGCGATCACCATCGACGGCGTCGAGCTGCGGGTGCCCAAGAACGAGCTGATCATCCGCGCCGCGGAGCGGATCGGCACCCAGATCCCGCGGTTCTGCGACCACCCGCTGCTGGCCCCGGTCGGCGCCTGCCGGCAGTGCATCGTGGAGGTGGAGGGCCAGCGCAAGCCGGTGGCCTCCTGCACCACCACGGTCGCCGACGGCATGGTGATCAAGACCCAGCTCAGCTCGCCGGTGGCCGAGAAGGCCCAGCGCGGGGTGATGGAGCTGCTGCTGATCAACCACCCGCTGGACTGCCCGGTCTGCGACAAGGGCGGCGAGTGCCCGCTGCAGAACCAGGCGATGAGCAGCGGCGCCGGCGAGTCCCGGTTCGAGGGCGCCAAGCGCACCTTCCCCAAGCCGATCAACGTCTCCAGCCAGGTGCTGCTGGACCGTGAGCGCTGCGTGTCCTGCGCGCGCTGCACCCGGTTCGCCGACCAGATCGCCGGCGACCCGTTCATCACCCTGATCGAGCGCGGCTCGCAGCAGCAGGTCGGCATCTCGGTGGCCGAGGACCAGGACTTCGCGTCCTACTTCTCCGGCAACACCGTGCAGATCTGCCCGGTCGGCGCGCTCACCGGCGCGGCCTACCGGTTCCGCTCGCGGCCTTTCGACCTGGTCTCCTCGCCTTCAGCGTGCGAGCACTGTGCTTCTGGTTGTTCGCTGAGAACAGACCACCGGCGGGGCAAGGTCACCCGGCGCATGGCCCTGGACGACCCGCAGGTCAACGAGGAGTGGAACTGCGACAAGGGACGCTGGGCGTTCCAGTACTCGCAGGCCCCCGGCGCCAAGCGGATCACCACCCCGCTGATCCGGGACCGCGAGAGCGGCGAGCTGCGCCCGGCCTCCTGGCCGGAGGCGCTGGCCTTCGCCGCCGACGGCCTGAACGCCGCGCGCGGCCGGGCCGCCGCGCTGGTCGGCGGCCGCCTGACGCTCGAGGACGCCTACGCGTACGCGAAGTTCACCCGGATCGCGCTGGAGTCCAACGACATCGACTTCCGGGCCCGGCCGCACTCCGAGGAGGAGGCCGAGTTCCTGGCGGCGCACGTGGCCGGCACCGGGATGGCGACCACCTACGCCGACCTCGACGCCGCCCCGGCCGTGCTGCTGGTCGGCTTCGAGCCGGAGGAGGAGGCGCCGATCGTCTTCCTGCGGCTGCGCAAGAACGTGATCGCGCGCCGGCTCGCCGTCTCGGCCATAGCGCCGTATGCGACCCGCGGGCTGGAGAAGCTCAAGGGCTCGCTGCTGAAGGCGGCGCCCCTGACCGAGCCGGCCTTCCTGGCCGCGCTTGCTGACGGAGCAGCGGATTCCGGGCTGGACGCCGCGGGTCTGCGCACGGCCGCGGGCCTGCGCGAGCCGGGCGCGGTCATCCTGGTCGGCGAGCGGCTGGCCATGGTGCCCGGCGCGCTCACCGCCGCGGTGAAGCTGGCCGAGACCACCGGCGCCAAGCTGGCCTGGATCCCGCGCCGGGCCGGGGAGCGCGGCGCGCTGGAGGCCGGCGCGCTGCCGAACCTGCTGCCCGGCGGCCGCCCGATCACCGACTCCGACGCCCGCAACGAGGTCGCCGCGCAGTGGGGGGTCAGCACCCTGCCGGCCGGCGGCCTGTCCCGGGACATCGCGGACGAGGCGAACCTGGGCCGGCTGGCCGGTCTGGTGGTGGCCGGCGTCGACCCCTACGACCTGGCCGACCCCGAGGGCTTCCTCGCCGGCCTGGAGCGGGTGCCGTGCGTGGTGTCGCTGGAGTTCCGGCACACCGCCGTCACCGAGCGGGCGCACGTGGTGTTCCCGGTCGCCCCGGTGGCCGAGAAGTCCGGCACCTTCGTGGACTGGGAGGGCCGCGAGCGGCCCTTCGAGACCGCGCTGGACGCCGACGCGGTGCAGGCCGCCGGCCTCGGCGAGATGCCGGACCTGCGGGTGCTGGACCGCATCGCCGACGCCATGGACGTGCACCTGGGCCTGCCGACGGTGGGCGCCGCCCGGCACGAACTGGCGCGCCTCGGACTGTGGACCGGCGATCGGATCTCCGCCCTGCACGGCGAGGCGGCCGAGCTGCCCAAGCCCGCGGTCGGCGAGGCCGTGCTGGCCACCTGGCACCTGCTGCTGGACGAGGGCTCGCTGCAGTCCCACGAGCCGTTCCTGGCCGGGACCCGCAAGCCCACCGCGGTCCACCTGAGCAAAGAGACCGCCTCGGAGATCGGGGCGGGCGAGGGCGACCTGGTGACGGTCTCCAACGAGCACGGCGCGATCACCCTGCCGCTGCGGATCGCCGACCTGGCCGGCCGCGTGGTGTGGCTGCCGACGAACTCCAAGGGTTCGCAGGTCCGCCGCACGCTGCGGGCGGACACCGGCTCGCTGGTCAAGATCGCGCGCGCCGCGAC
>JABFWL010000469.1 GCA_013362315.1 Catenulispora sp.
AAGGGCTGAGGGACCGCACCCGGCTCGCACGCGTGCGGCGGCTACACTCACGCCTCATGAGCCGCCGATTCGACTGCAGCGACCCCGAGCAGCGCAAGACCGGACTGCGGGAGGCCGCCAGCGCCGTCCGCCGGGGCGAGCTGGTGGTGCTGCCGACCGACACGCTCTACGGCATCGGCGCCGACGCCTTCACCAACTGGGCGGTGCGCGCGATGCTGGAGGCCAAGGGGCGCGGTCCGGCGATGCCCAGCCCGGTGCTGGTGCCCTCCCCGGCCACGCTGCACGGCCTGGTCGCCGGCATGCCCTCGGTGGGCTGGGAGCTGGTCGACGCCTTCTGGCCCGGCGGCCTCACCCTGGTGGCGATGCACCAGCCCACGCTGACCTGGGACCTGGGCGAGACCCGGGGCACCGTCGCGGTCCGGATGCCGCTGCACCCGGTGGCGATCGAGCTGCTGACCGAGACCGGCCCGATGGCCGTCTCCAGCGCGAACAAGGCCGGGATGCCCGCCCCGCGCAGCGCGCAGCAGGCCCAGGACCAGCTCGGCGACGCGGTGTCGGTCTATCTGGACGCCGGGGCCGTCGGGGCCGAGGGCGGCGCCAGCTCGATCGTCGACGTCACCGGCAGCGCCCCGGTGCTGCTGCGCGAGGGCACGATCCGGTTCGAGGAACTGCTCGAAGTGGCCCCCACGCTGACCCGCACGGAATAGGGGTTCGACCAGACAGCCCACGAGAAGTTCCGCGGCTGAGGGCTTCCGTTCCACAGTTGTGACGCACCGGCTGTCGATAGTCGGCGTAGGGTTTGTCTGGCGATACTGGTGTTGCCAGACAGTTCTGCCGAACGGCTATAGCTCCCCACAACACAGCGCGCCCCCACAGCAAGCGAGAGAAGCGGAGATGCATCCCGTGCGGGAGTACCTGCTCGCCATGACCGTGGCCCTGGCGGTGACCCTGCTTCTCGGCGGTCCGATCCGGGCCCTGTCGGTGCGTTTCGGCCTGGTGCCGGCGATCCGCGACCGGGACGTGCACCAGACGCCGATCCCGCGGATGGGCGGGCTGGCGATGTTCGCCGGGCTCGCCGCGGCGCTGACCGTCGCCGGGCACTTCCCGATGCTGGAGCGCAACGTCTACGAGACCACCAACACCGTGCAGGCCCTGCTGTGGGGCACCTTCCTGGTGGTGGTGCTCGGCGTGGTGGACGACAAGTTCGAGCTGGGCCCGCTGGTCAAGCTGGTCGGGCAGCTCTTCGCCGCCTCTGTGATGGTGGTCAAGGGCATCCAGATCAGCTGGCTGGTCGTCCCGGGCATGGGGATCGTGGCCGTGGACCCGACGCTGTCCATCGTGCTGTCGGTTTTGCTGGTGCTGCTGCTGATGAACGCGGTGAACTTCGTCGACGGCCTGGACGGCCTGGCCGCCGGCATCACCTGCATCGCGGGCCTGGCCTCCTTCGCCTACTGCTACCGGCTGGCGATCAGCTACAAACTCACCGGCGCCACCTCCCCGGCGCTGATCGCGATCATCACCGTCGGGGTCTGCCTGGGCTTCCTGGCCCACAACTGGGACCCGGCCCGGATGTTCATGGGCGACACCGGCTCGATGCTGCTGGGCATGCTGCTGGCCGCCACCTCGATCACCGTCATGGGCGGCATCGACCCCTACCAGCTCGGCGAGAACGTGCAGCAGGTCGTGAACCAGACGGTCACGGTGCACAAGCTGGTCCCGGTCTACCTGCCGCTGATCATGCCGGTGTCGGTGACGCTGCTGCCGATCGCCGACATGGTGATGGCGGTGGTGCGGCGCACCAAGGCCGGGATGTCGCCGCTGGCCGCCGACAAGGGCCACCTGCACCACCGGATGCTGCAGATCGGCCACTCCAAGCGGCGCGCGGTGCTCATCCTGTACTTCTGGGCCGCGCTGGTGGCGTTCGTCACCGTGCTGTTCGCGGTCACGCCGTCCCGCCAGCCGGTGGTCTACCTGGCCATAGCCATGACTCTGGTGGGGCTGCTGATGCTGCTGGGTCCGCGCCTCGGCGACCACCGCGAACGCCTGCGCAAGGCGCGGATGCGGCGCGGCGGATCGGCGGCCGCGACGCCGGCGCGGCACCGGCATCGGGCACCGGCCGCCTCGGCGATGTCCGCGCCGGCTGCGTCGTCCGCGCCCTCCGGCGCCGAGCCCGCGTCCGCCCCCACAGCCGCACCCGCATCTGCTCCGTCTCCGTCTCCGTCACCGGCTCCCGCCATCCCGGCCATAGCCAAGGCCCCGGACGACGCCGACGGCACGATCCGCTCCCGCACGCTGTCACGTTGATCACATCCGGCCCGGTCGTCCGCCGTTCGCCGTCCGGCCATCCGGCGTCCAGCCGCCGGAGTTCCCGCAGGTGGAAAAAGTACGTACTCTGACGGAGCCGTTCCGGAAAATCACTGGTCCACCCGGCTGCGAAAACGGGTTCGTGCGTAGGAGCCGAGCTTGTGATAGCTTTCACGAACAAGGGGAGACGGGGTGGTGGTGAGGGGACCGACACAACCCCTTAACCAACACCGCCCTCACACAGCTCCACCACAGCCCCGTAACCTGAACCGACACGACGCGGTGCCGGATCCCCGGCAAGCGACCTACAAGACTTCTTAAGGGAAGCCATGCAGGCCATTGACGCCCGATTGTTGCGCGGAGCAGCGGTGCCCACCGCTGTCGCCGGCGCGATCGCCGTCGTGCTCTGCACCGTGCTGGTCGGCGGCAAAGGTCTGGTCGGGGCGCTGCTCGGCAGCGTCATCGTGCTGGCCTTCTTCTCGGTGACGATCGTCATCATCAGCCGCGTGGCGCAGAGCCAGCCGCAGATGCTGCTCGGCTACGCGATGCTCACGTACCTGGGCAAGGTCGTGTTCCTGCTGGTGCTGATGATCGCGTTCAAGCACACCACCTTGTTCCACTTCCGGTCCTTCGGGTTCACCATCTTGGGCCTGACACTGGTGTGGCTTGCCGCCGAGACCCGCGCGGTGCTGAAGACGAAGATCTTCTATGCAGACCCCGCTGCCATCCCGGACTCCCTGAAGCCCGCGACGCCCGTGCGTCCGGAGAGCACCGCCGAGTCCGAACCGTCGCCCCTCGGCGGCCGGTAAGAACCATGGACGTCCCACGACCGGCCGGACGGCCGGAGCTGACGCCTCGCCTGCCCAACGTTCGGATTCGAACCGTGTTGGGTGCAGGCCCCCTAACGCATTCCAGCGTGCCGCTGACGCCTTCTCAGCTGGGTTTCAGGGAAGGTCAACTCTCCTGCTATCGTCCGAGGCGGCATGAGCAGCATGAGCAGTACCCAGAAGCCGAATCCCCCCGGGAAGCCCGAGAAGAAGGTCGATCCCTGGTCGATCACGGGTCACCTGTTGTCGGGCATGGTCCTGTACGGCGGCCTCGGTTGGCTGATCGACAAGTGGGCCGGCACCTCCAACGTGTTCGCACCGCTCGGGGTGATCTTCGGTCTGGCCGCGGGCCTGTACCTCACGTTCCGGCAGCTGTCGGTGCTGGAGCGGCAGGAACGCGAAGCGCTGCTGCGCTCGCGGCGCGAACTGGCCGACCAGGCCGCCGACGCGGTGCGGGACCGGCAGCAGGACTCGCACGACCGGCAGGACCAGCACGACCCGCACGACCGATAGCCACGACACATCCAGTGCCGATCGCGCGAGCCGGGGCGACCCGGACGCGCCGACACCTGAAGGTTGCCGTCATGATGAGCCAGTCTGGACACACACGATGAGCCTTAGCCTCGCCACCGGCACCGTCCTCGCCGCCGAGGGCGGCGCGGGCTGCGATCACGGGACGCCGCACCTCTTCGGCGACAACGGAGGCTTCTCCTGCGTCTCGCCGAGCTCGGCGGACTTCGACTTCTCCAACCGCCCGGCGTTCCACATCCTCGGCTACGGCGTCACCAAGCCGACTCTGATCGTCGTGCTGATCATCGTCCTGATGGTCGGTTTCTTCTGGGCCGCGTTCAACAAGCCGAAGATGGTGCCGCGCGGCGTGCAGAACGTCGGCGAGGTGGCCTACCTGTTCGTGCGCGACCGGATCGCCCGCGACAGCATCGGCAAGGAGGGCGACCGCTACGTCCCCTTCCTGTTCTCGCTGTTCTTCTTCGTCTGGCTGATGAACATCATGTCGTTCGTGCCGGGCGTCCAGTTCCCGGTGAGCTCGGTCTACGCCTTCCCGCTGGCCCTGGCCCTCATGGTCTGGCTGACTTACATGTACGCCGGCTTCAAGCGGCACGGCCTGGGCTACTTCCGCGTTCTGGGTGTCCCGAGCGGCGTGCCGCTGGGCATCCTGGTCATCCTGACGCCGATCGAGCTGCTGTCGAACATCTTCATCCGGCCGTTCACCCTGGGCATCCGGCTCTTTGCGAACATGTTCGCCGGCCACCTGCTGCTCGCGACGTTCTCCGCGGGCGCCTGGTACATGTTCAGCGTCAAGGGGATCGTCTTCTCCGGCGCCTCTTTCACCATGGCGATCGTGATGACCGGCTTCGAGTTGTTCATCCAGGCTCTTCAGGCCTACATCTTCGTGATGCTGACCGCGAGCTACCTGCAGGGTGCTCTCGAGGAAGCTCACTAGGACCACACAGGTACCTACGAAAGCGGGCGCTTTCTTGTTCCCGACAGGGATTCCGACAGGGAAGCGCGGGTAAGGCCACAAGTTCACATCACCGCATGACCCATAAGCGACCGGTTGGCACAACGCCCGCCGGCCAACCAGAAGGAAAACGAGAGACATGAGCGCTGCTCTGACCACCCTCGCCACCGACGTCAAGCTGTCCGGCATGGGTTTCCTGGGGTACGGCCTGTCGGCCATCGGCCCGGGCATCGGCGTCGGCCTGATCTTCGGCAACGGCGTGCAGGCCATGGCCCGTCAGCCTGAGGCCGCGGGCATGATCCGCACCAACATGTTCATCGGCTTCGCGCTGACCGAGGCGCTGGCGCTGCTCGGTTTCGTGGCGCCGTTCGTTCTGAAGTAAAGCGCCGTCCCGAGCCCCTACGGACCTAGGGAAGGTAGAAGATGGCTGCGAACACCGCAGTTGTACTGGCCGGTGAGTTCAACCCGGTCGTGCCCAAGGGCGACGAGCTCGTCATCGGCACGATCGCGTTCCTCATCATCTTCGTGATCTTCTGGAAGAAGCTGCTTCCGAGTATCAAGAAGACCCTCGACGAGCGCACCTACGCCATCGAGGGCGGCATGAAGCGCGCCGAGGAGGCGCAGGCCGCCGCCGCCGCGCTGCAGGAGGAGTACCAGCGCAACCTCACCGAGGCGCGCCACGAGGCCGCGAAGATCACCCAGCACGCGCGCGAGCAGGGTGCCGAGATCGTGGCCCAGATGCGCGGCGAGGGCCAGGAGCAGCGCGACAACCTGGTGGCCGGCGGGCGGGCGCAGCTCGACGCCGACGCCGCGGCGACCCGCGCCGCGCTCAAGGGCGACCTGGGCACGCTGGCCATCCAGCTGGCATCCAAGATCGTCGGTGAGTCGCTGGAGGACGAGGCGCGCCAGCGCGGTACCGTCGACCGGTTCCTCGCCGAGCTGGAGGCCAAGGCCGACGCCGAGGCCGGGACCGCGTCCGGTGCCACCGCGAAGGCGGGTGCGTGATGCACGGCGCCAGCCGCGAAGCCCTCGCGGCCGGAGCCGACCGTCTCGACGCCCTGACCTCGGCGCCGAACGCTGACATCACCGGTATCGCCGATGACCTGTCGGCGGTGGCGACCGTGTTCGGCAAGGACGCGGCGCTGCGCCGCATGCTGACCGACCCGGCCCGGCCGGCGGCCCAGCGCGCGGACATCGCCACGGCCCTGCTCGCCGGCAAGATCGGCGCCGACGCCGCCGCCCTGGTGGCGGGCCTGGCCCGGTCCCGCTGGAGCGCCCCGCGCGATCTGGCCGACGCCGTCGCCGAGCTGTCGGTGCGCGCCGACCTCGCGGTCGCCGAGCGCGACGGCAAGCTCGACGAGGTCGAGGACGAGCTGTTCCGGCTCGGCCGGGTGCTGGACTCCAACGGCGACCTGGCGCTGGCTCTGGGCGACGGCCGGATCGCCGCCGACAAGCGGGTCGCGCTGGTCGACGGCCTGATCGGCGGCAAGGTGGACCCCACGACGTACCGGCTGGCGGGCCGGGCGGTGGCGAACCCGCGCGGCCGGTCGATCAGCGCCGCGCTGGCCGAGATCGGCAAGGCCGCGGCCGAGCGCCGGCAGCGGCTGATCGCGTACGTGAAGGCCGCGGTGCCGCTGACCGAGCAGCAGCGCGACCGGCTGGCCGCGGTGCTGCAGCGCCTCTACGGGCAGCAGGTCCACCTCAACCTGGACCTGGACCCGGCGGTGCTGGGCGGGCTGTCGGTGCGGGTCGGCGACGAGGTCATCGACGGCACGGTGGCCACCCGGCTCGCGAAGGCGCAGCGGCAGCTGGCCGGCTGAGCCGGGCGGGCCGCGCAGCGGCGCTCGGCGTCACGGCTTAGCGTCGTACAAGAAGTACACAAGTGCACAGCACCACGAGCAGTACCCCACGAAACGACCTGCGGGTGGTGGCGGCGGGCGGAATCCCTGAACGAGAAGGGGCCCGCCGCTGCCCGGCCCGGATGAATCTAGGAGAGCAGGAATACTCATGACGGAGCTCACGATCCGTCCGGAGGAGATCCGGGACGCGTTGGAGCGCTTTGTCGCTTCGTACGAGGCGCCCGAGGCGTCGAAGGACGAAGTCGGCACCGTGACCGAGATCGGTGACGGCATCGCCAAGGTCGAGGGCCTGCCCTCGGCCATGACCAACGAGCTGCTGAAGTTCGAGGACGGCACCCTGGGCATCGCCCTGAACCTGGACGTCCGCGAGATCGGCGTCGTGGTCCTGGGCGACTACGCCGGCATCGAGGAGGG
>JABFWL010000208.1 GCA_013362315.1 Catenulispora sp.
CCCCAGGGCCGGTGCTGTACCGCTTGCGGCTGCCGTCGGGACCGAGGGGACCGAACCGCCCACCCCACGAACCGCAGCCGCCGCGCCTAGCAGCACCGCCCGATGGACTCGCGCCAGTTCCCCGAGGGAACTGAGGCCCCCGCCGGAGGCGCCGGCTCTTCATCAAGCCTTTGACTTTGCCTTGCTTTTGATCTTCGCCTGAAACCCGACCACCCCACCGACCACTCCTCCTCTCTGCACACTACTCCGCAATGTGTAGTACCGTGTTCCGCACAGGAGGGGCAATGGATTCCACACAACTGCTCAAAGGCGTCCTGGACTCGGCGGTGCTGGCAGTACTCGAAGACGAGGACGGCTACGGCTACGACATCGTCCGGCGGCTGCGGGTCGCGGGGTTCGAGGACATCGGGGACGCCTCGGTCTACGGCACGCTGCGGCGCTTGTACGCGAACGGGTTCCTGACCAGCTACGTCGTGCCGTCGGAGTCGGGGCCGCACCGGAAGTACTACGGGATCAACACCAGTGGGCGCGCACAGCTCAAGGAGTCCACGGCGACCTGGCGGACGTTCGCCGGGGTCATGGACCGGCTGCTCGGGGCGCAGAGGGGAGAGCGGGTATGAGTTCCGAGGGGTTCGAGGGCGTCGCAGGGTTCGATGACGAGGTGGCCGCGTACGCCGCCGCGGTGCGGGCGGAGCTGGCGGACCTGCCCGCCGAGGCGGGCGCCGAGTTGCTGGAAGACCTCGAGGACCACCTCCGGGAGGTCGCCGCCGAGGACGCCGGGGTGCTTCGCGAGCGGCTCGGGGCGCCCGCGGAGTATGCCAAGGAGCTGCGGCAGGCGGCGGGGCTGCCGGAGCCGGGGGAGGGGGCCGGGGCCACGTCCGGCGCGTCCGCCTCGCCCGGCGGATGGCGGATGGTGCGGCACTCGGCGGAGGCAGCGGTACGTGCGGCGGTGCGCCGCGCCGAGCGCTGGATCCGGTCGAGTGACGTCGGGCGCCAAGTGCTCGACTTCCTGCCGACGCTGCGGCCGGCCTGGTGGGTGTTCCGCGCCTGGGTGCTGGTGCGGGCGCTGGAAGTGTGCACCGGCTACGGCAGCGCGTGGCACCAGTACGCCCTGATCCCCAAAGTCCACGACAGCCGGACCATCGGGTTCGTGGTGCTGGCGGTGGCCATCCCGGTCTCGGTGTATCTGGGACGGCACGGCCTGCGGGGCGGATGGCTGCGGCGGCTGATGATCGCCGGCGAGGCCGCGCTGGGCTTGTTCGCGCTCGCCATCGTCGTGAACGGGCTCGCCAACGCGAACAGGGACGCCGACGGCGCAGGTCCGATTGCCTACTCGGGGGTCTACGTCACGCAGCCGGGGCTGAGTGAGAACGGCTCCCCGATCAAGAACCTGTTCGTCTACGACAAGGACGGCAAGCTCGTCGACGGCGCCCTCGTCTACGACCAGGACGGCCGTCCGGTCACCGTCTCGCGCCCGGGCGAGAACGACAGCGGCGAGGTCGGCAACGACTACTGGATCGACGCGACCGGTCAGCCCGTCTTCAACCGGTATCCCCGGCAGCTGCTGCAGGCGCAGTGGGACAGCGCCGACAACGTCGCGCACTACGTCCCGGTACCGCCGCCGCAGGTGAACCCACCGCGAGGAGTGCACCAGCCGACTGGTGGGGAGCAGCTGCCGGGTGCGCAGCAGCCAACCCAGGACTCTGCGACGCCGTACGTTTCGTCGAGTCCGACCCCCACAGCGTCGAGTCCGACATCCACGGCGTCGAGTCCGACATCCACGGCGTCGAGTCCGACATCCACGGCACCGAGTCCGACACCCACACCATCGGCGCTCCCAAGGTAAAAAAATCTTGTATACCGCCGCCTGTCGTACCCTTGCCGAGTGACTCCCGAGCAGCTCTCCCAAGCCATCCTCGACACCCTCCACGCCGCCATAGCCGACGGCGCCCTCACCCTGACCGCCACCCCCGGTGTGTGGCCGGTGCGGAGCGTGACCGTCGAGCGGCCGAAGAACCGCGACCACGGCGACTACGCCACGAACATCGCGCTCCAGCTGACCAAGGCGGCCGGGATGCCGCCGCGCGCGCTGGCCGAGCTGCTCGCCGAGCGTCTGCGCCGGGTCGCGGGCATCGCCGCGGTGGACGTCGCCGGGCCGGGGTTCCTCAACCTGCGGCTGGCCGCGGGCGCCGCGGGGGGACTCGCGCTGACCATCGTCGAGCAGGGTGCCGAGTACGGCCGCAGCCGGACGTTCGCCGGGCAGCGGGTCAACCTGGAGTTCGTCTCCGCCAACCCGACGGGGCCGCTGCACCTGGGCCACACCCGCTGGGCCGCTGTCGGGGACGCGCTCGGGCGGCTGCTGGAGGCGGCCGGCGCCGAGGTCACGCGCGAGTTCTACATCAACGACGCCGGCAACCAGATGAACAACTTCGGCCTGTCGCTGGCGCTGCGGGCCAACGGGCAGGACGTGCCGGCGGGCCAGGGGCTGTATGAGGGTGCTTATATCAAGGACCTCGCGCAGGCGATCGTGGACGAGCACCCGGTGCTCCCCAGCCTGCCCGAGGACGCCCAGGTCGAGGCGTTCCGCACCGCCGGCTACAAGATGCAGCTGCGGCTCCAGCAGGAGTCGCTGGAGAAGTTCCGGACCCGGTTCGACGTCTGGTTCTCGGAGAAGACGCTGCACGAGTCCGGCGCCGTCGAGCATGTCCACGAGCGCCTCGCCGAGCAGGGCCACGTCTTCGAGCAGGACGGCGCGGTCTGGCTGCGGACCACCGACTTCGGCGACGACAAGGACCGGGTCATCGTCCGCTCCAACGGCGAGCGCACCTACTTCTCCGCCGACTGCGCCTACTACCTCAACAAGCGCGACCGCGGCTTCTCACCCTGCATCTACCTGCTCGGCGCCGACCACCACGGCTATGTCGGGCGGCTCAAGGCGCTCGCGGCCTGCTCCGGCGACGACCCGGAGCGGGACGTCGAGGTGCTGATCGGGCAGTTTGTGAAGATGGTGCAGGACGGCCAGGAGGTCAAGCTCTCCAAGCGGACCGGCCAGTTCATCACGCTGGACGACGTCATCGACATGATCGGCGTGGACGCTGCGCGGTACGCGCTGGCCAGATCCAGCACGGACAACGAGATCACGCTGGACGCGGACCTGTTGACGACCAACGGCCCGGAGAACCCGGTCTGGTACGTGCAGTACGCGCACGCCCGCACCTGCGCGGTCCGGCGCAATGCCGAAGACCTCGGCTTCGACAAGGGCCTCGCCGAGGGCTTCGATCCCAAGCTGCTGGAGCACCCGCGTGAGCAGGACCTGCTCGCCGCGCTCGCCGAGTTCCCGCGCGTGGTGGCGCTGGCGGCCGGGCAGCGCGAGGTGCACAAGGTGGCGCACTACCTCGAAGACCTGGCGAAGAAGTACCACGGCTGGCAGTCGGAGAAGAAGGACTGCCGAATCCTGCCGATGGGGGACGAGAAGCCGACCCAGCTGAACCGCGCGCGACTCTGGCTGCTGGAAGCCACCCAGATCGTCCTGCGCAACGGACTGGACCTGCTCGGCGTCTCGGCACCTGAGCGCATGTGACAAATCGGACCGGAATTAGGGAACACTTTCGGTCCATGAGCAGAAGCGCGCACCCCGCCGGGCCCCGCCACGCCGACGTGCTGCCCGAGGGCGGCCCGGCGGCGGCCCCCGCCGACCTGAACCGGCTCGACGGCCGGGTCTGGCCCGGCGGGGCGGCGCGCGATCCGGACACCGGCGCGCTGACCTTCGCCGGCATCGACGTCCGCGAGCTGGCGCGGGAGTTCGGCACCCCGGCGTACCTGATCGACGAGGACGACTGGCGGCGCCGGGCGCGCGCCTGGGTCGAGGCCTTCGGCGCCGACGCCGACGTCTTCTACGCCGGCAAGTCCTTCCTGTCCGTGGCGATCGCCAAGTGGGCCGCCGAGGAGGGGCTGCACCTCGACGTCTGCTCCGGCGGCGAGCTGGCGGTGGCGCTGCGCGCCGGCTTCCCGGCGGCGCGCCTGGGATTCCACGGCAACAACAAGTCCGTCGCCGAACTGGAGCGCGCCGTGGCCGCCGGCGTCGGCCGCGTCATCGTCGACTCGCACGACGAGATAGAGCGGCTGGCCGCGCTCGCCGCCGAGCACGGTGTCCGGCAGCGGGTCATGGTCCGGGTCACCGCCGGCGTCGAGGCGCACACCCACGAGTTCATCGCCACCGCGCACGAGGACCAGAAGTTCGGCTTCTCGCTGGCCGGCGGGGCGGCGGCGGAAGCCGTCTCGCGCATCCTGAAGCACGGCGAGCACCTGGAGCTGATCGGGCTGCACTCGCACATCGGCAGCCAGATCTTCGACACGGCCGGGTTCGAGGTGGCCGCGCACCGGCTGACCGAGGCGCTGGCCGCCATCAAGCGGGACCACGGCGTCGAGCTGCCCGAGCTCGACCTCGGCGGCGGCCTGGGCATCGCCTACACCGAGGCCGACGACCCGGCGCCGGTGGTCGAGACCGCGCGGCGGCTGAAGGAGATCGTGGCCCGCGAGTGCGACGCCGCCGGACTCGCGCACCCGCGCCTGTCGGTGGAGCCCGGCCGGGCCATCGCCGGGCCGCCCGGGATCACGCTCTACGAGGTGGGAACGGTCAAGCCGTTGCCGGGCCTGCGGACCTACGTCTCGGTGGACGGCGGCATGTCCGACAACATCCGCACCGCGCTCTATGACGCCGAGTACACCGTGCGGCTGGTGAACCGCGAGAGCACCGACGAGCCGATGCTGTCCCGCGTGGTGGGCAAGCACTGCGAGTCCGGCGACATCGTGGTCCGCGACGCCTGGCTGCCCGCCGACACCGCCCCCGGCGACCTGCTCGCCGTGGCCGCCACCGGCGCCTACTGCCGCTCGATGGCCAGCAACTACAACCACGTCCTGAAGCCGCCGGTGATCGCGGTCCGCGCCGGCGAGGCCCGGGTCATCGTCCGCCGGGAGACCGAGGACGACCTCCTCGGCCTCGACCTGGGCTAGCCTCCCGGATAGGGCCGATTCGCGAGCCTGCCGGGGATCCCATATCCCGGACGACGTGTTGTCGAGGAGTGGGATTCGGCGAGACTGCTATGACTGACTGTGCCGTGCCCGCCGATGTGTATGGCACCGACCGAGCCGATGGGGATAGCTGATGCGTACTGAGCCGCTGAGGGTGGCGCTGCTGGGCTGTGGGGTAGTCGGCTCGGAAGTCGCGCGCCTGATGACGGCCAACGCCGCCGACCTGGCCGCCCGGGTGGGCGCGCCGGTGGAGCTGGCGGGCATCGCTGTGCGCCGGCCGAACCGGCAGCGCCAGCTTCCCGGCGTGGACCCGAAACTGTTCACCACGGATGCCGAGGCCCTGGTCAAACGGGACGACGTGGACCTGGTGGCGGAGGTCATCGGCGGCATCGAGCCGTCCCGCTCGCTGATCCTGGCCGCGCTGGAGTCCGGCAAGTCGGTGGTCTCGGCGAACAAGGCCCTGCTGGCCGAGGACGGCGCCACGCTCTACCAGGCCGCCGAGCGGCACGGAGCCGACCTCTACTACGAGGCCGCGGTGGCCGGGGCCATCCCGCTGCTGCGGCCGCTGCGCGAGTCCCTGGTCGGCGACCGGGTGCACCGGGTGCTGGGCATCGTCAACGGCACCACCAACTTCATCCTGGACCGGATGGACACCACCGGCGCCGGCTTCAGCGAGGCGCTGGAGGAGGCCACCGCGCTCGGCTACGCCGAGGCCGACCCGACCGCCGACATCGAGGGGTTCGACGCCGCGGCCAAGGCCGCGATCCTGGCCGGGCTGGCCTTCCACACCCGGGTCACCGCCTCCGACGTGTACCGCGAGGGCATCACCGAGGTGACCGCGGCCGACATCAACAGCGCCAAGGCGATGAACTCGGTGGTGAAGCTGCTCGCCATCTGCGAGGTGGACCAGGCCGCGAAGAAGGTCTCGGCGCGGGTGCACCCGGCGATGATCCCGCGCAGCCATCCGCTGGCCAGCGTGCGCGAGGCCTACAACGCGGTGTTCATCGAGTCCGAGTCGGCCGGCCAGCTGATGTTCTACGGCCCCGGCGCCGGCGGCGCGCCGACCGCCTCGGCGGTGCTCGGCGACCTGGTGGCGGTGGCCCGCAACAAGGTGAGCGGGCGGCGCGGACCCGGCGAGTCGGCGTACGCGGGGCTGAGCGTGCGGCCGGTCGGCGAGGCGCGGACCCGGTACCACATCAGCCTCGACGTCGACGACAAACCCGGCGTGCTGATGGCGGTGGCCGGTATCTTCGCCGAGCAGGACGTCTCCATCGCCACCGTGCGGCAGTCCGGGCGGGGCCTGGACGCGCAGCTGGTGATCGTCACCCACCTGGCCCCGGACGCGGCGCTGACCGCCACCGTGGCCCGGCTGCGGGCGTTGGACATCGTGCGTGACGTCTCCAGCGTCATGCGCGTCGAATCAGACTGATCCCTTCAGTCGTCACCGAAAGAGGCACGGACATGGCTTGGCGCGGCGTCATCGAGGAGTACCGACAGTGGCTGCCGGTCGACGCCGGCACGCCCGTGGTCACGCTGGGCGAGGGCGGCACGCCGCTGCTGTCCGCGCCGCGCCTGTCCGCGCTCACCGGCTGCGAGGTGTACGTCAAGGTCGAGGGCATGAACCCGACCGGGTCGTTCAAGGACCGGGGCATGACCACCGCCATCTCGCTGGCCAAGCAGGCCGGGGCCGAGGCCGTGGTCTGCGCTTCCACCGGCAACACCAGCTCCTCGGCGGCCGCCTACGCCACCCGCGGCGGGCTGAAGCCGGTGGTGCTGGTCCCGGCCGGCAAGATCGCGCTGGGCAAGCTGGCCCAGGCGCTGGCGCACGGCGCCACCCAGCTGCCGGTC
>JABFWL010000548.1 GCA_013362315.1 Catenulispora sp.
ATGGAGCAGCAGCTGGACACGCTGAACCCCGAGACGCGCAAGCGCTACATGCACAACTACAACTTCCCGCCGTACTCCACCGGCGAGACCGGCCGCGTGGGTTCGCCCAAGCGCCGCGAGATCGGCCACGGCGCCCTCGCCGAGCGCGCCCTGATCCCGGTCCTGCCGGCCCGTGAGGACTTCCCCTACGCGATCCGGCAGGTCTCCGAGGCGCTGAGCTCCAACGGCTCCACCTCGATGGGCTCGGTCTGCGCCTCGACCATGTCGCTGCTGAACGCCGGCGTGCCGCTGCGCGCCCCGGTGGCCGGCATCGCCATGGGCCTGGTCTCCGCGGAGATCGACGGCAAGACCGAGTACGTGGCGCTGACCGACATCCTCGGGGCCGAGGACGCCTACGGCGACATGGACTTCAAGGTCGCCGGCACCAAGGACTTCGTCACCGCGCTGCAGCTGGACACCAAGCTCGACGGCATCCCGGCCTCGGTGCTGGCCGCCGCGCTGAAGCAGGCCAAGGACGCCCGGCTGCACATCCTGGACGTCATGATGGAGGCCATCGACGTCCCGGACGAGATGAGCGAGTTCGCCCCGCGGATCATCACGGTGAAGATCCCGGTGGACAAGATCGGCGAGGTCATCGGCCCGAAGGGCAAGATGATCAACCAGATCCAGGAGGACACCGGCGCCGAGATCACGATCGAGGACGACGGCACCATCTACATCGGCGCCGCCACCGGCTCGGCCGCCGAGGCCGCGCGGACCACGATCAACCAGATCGCCAACCCGCAGATGCCGGAGGTCGGCGAGCGCTACCTGGGCACCGTGGTGAAGACCACGACCTTCGGCGCGTTCGTCTCGCTGATGCCCGGCCGCGACGGCCTGCTGCACGTCTCCCAGCTCAAGAAGCTGGCCGGCGGCAAGCGGGTGGAGAACGTCGAGGACGTGGTCAAGGTCGGCGACAAGCTGCAGGTGGAGATCGCCGAGATCGACTCGCGCGGCAAGCTCTCGCTGATCCCGGTGCTGCCGGACGGCGAGGGCGGGCAGAGCGCCGAGGCGAAGGCCGAGTAACTCGCCTTGTATCCGGTTGAGACCCTGATCGCCGGGCAGAACGGCAGCGGCACCATCCGCCGCACCGTGCTGCCCGGCGGTCTGCGCGTGGTGACGCAGACCATGCCCTCGGTGCGCTCGGTGACGTTCGGCATCTGGACCGGCATCGGCTCGCGCGACGAGCACCCGCGGGAGTCCGGCGCCACGCACTACCTGGAGCACCTGCTGTTCAAGGGGACCGCGAAGCGGTCGGCGCTGGAGATCTCCGCGGCCATCGACGCCGTCGGCGGGGAGATGAACGCCTTCACCGCCAAGGAGTACACCTGCTACTACGCGCGGGTGCTCGACGCCGACCTGCCGCTGGCCATCGACGTGGTCTGCGATCTGGTCACCTCGGCGCTGATCCGGCCCGAGGACGTGGCCTCCGAGCGCAACGTCATCCTGGAGGAGATGGCGATGACCGAGGACGAGCCCGCCGACCAGATCCACGACGAGTTCTCCTTCGCCCTGCTCGGCGACTCCCCGCTGGGCCGGCCGATCCTGGGCTCGGCGGAGTCCGTCAACGCCCTGACCCGGGACGCCATCGCCGAGTACTACCACTCCCACTACACCGACGACCACCTGGTGGTCTCCGCGGCCGGCAACGTCGACCACGACGTGGTGGTGGCGCTGGTCGACCAGGCCTTCGCCGCCGCCCGCGGGCACCGGGACCCGGACCGGCAGCCGGTGGCGCCGCGCATCGGCGGCGATCCCGGCCCCACGCACTCCGGGCTGCGCCTGGTCGCCAAGCAGACCGAGCAGACCCATGTGGTGCTGGGCATGCCCGGGGTGGCGCGCACCGACCACCGCCGCTACCCGCTGGGCATCCTGTCCACGGTCCTCGGCGGCGGCATGTCCTCCCGGCTGTTCCAGGAGGTCCGGGAGAAGCGCGGCCTGGCGTACTCCGTCTACAGCTTCTCCACGCACCATGCCGACTGCGGCATGTTCGGCGTCTACGCCGGCTGCCAGCCGGAGAACTTCACCGAGGTGCTGAAGATCTGCCGCGACGAGGTGGCCAAGGTCGCCGAGGGCGGCATCACCGCCGACGAGCTGCGCCGCGGCATCGGCCAGGTGCGCGGCTCGACGGTGCTCTCGCTGGAGGACACCGGGTCGCAGATGACCCGGATAGGGAAGAACGAGCTGGTCTACGGCGAGCACCTGACCATCGAGGAACTGCTCGGCCGGGTCGAGGCGGTGACCGTGGACGACGTCAGGAAGGTCGCCGAGGAGTTCCTGCGGCAGCCCGCGGCGGTCGCGGTGATCGGTGACTACGAGGACGCCTCCTCGTTCGCGGGAGCGCTGGAAGGGATGACGCTGTGACGGCCGCGCTGGAGCAGAGTGTCGTGAAGGTCGCGGTGTTCGGCGCGGCCGGCCGCATGGGCCAGGCCGTCTGCCGCGCCGTGCAGGACGCGTCCGGCCTGGAGCTGGTCGCGCAGATCGACGTCGACGACGACCCGCAGCGCGCGGTCGAGGCCGGCGCGCAGGTCGCGGTCGACTTCACGCAGCCCGGCGCCACGATGCAGAACATCGCCTTCTGCGCCCGCAACGGCATCGACGTGGTCGTCGGCACCTCCGGGTTCGACGACGCCCGCCAGGCCGAGGTCCGCGGGCTGCTGCACGGCGGCGCCGCGCGGGTCCTGGTCGCGCCGAACTTCTCCATCGGCGGCGTGCTGATGATGCGCTTCGCCGCGCTGGCCGCGCCCTACTTCGAGAGCGTGGAGATCGTCGAGCTGCACCACCCGGACAAGGTGGACGCGCCCTCGGGCACGGCCACCCGCACCGCGGAGCTGATCGCCGAGGCCCGAGCCAAGGCGGGCAGCGCCCCCATGCCGGACTCCACGAAGACAGGGCTCGACGGCGCGCGCGGCGCGACCGTGGAGGACGTCCCGATCCACTCCGTCCGGCTGCGCGGCCTGATCGCGCACCAGGAAGTGCTGCTCGGCTCGGTCGGCGAGACCCTGACGGTGCGGCACGACTCGCTGGACCGCGCCTCGTTCATGCCCGGCGTGGTGCTGGCCTGCAAGAAGATCGGCTCGCTGCCCGCCGGTCTGACCGTGGGGCTCGACACTCTGTTGGATCTGTAAAGGCCTGGTTGGATCTGTAAAGGCCTGGTTGGATCTGTAAAAGCCTGTTGGACTTGTAAAGACTCTCCTGGGCCTGTAAAGGCTCGTAAGGCAACCCGTCATGCGCAACCGCACCACTGCCCTCGTACTGGTCCTCATCCTGTGCTTCTACCTGCTGCTGGCCGTCCAGCGCGGGGTGTGGCTGGTGGCGACCGGCAAGCCGGTGTTGGTGCTGTTCGGCCTCGGGGTGCTGATGCTGCCGGTCGTCGGGGCCTGGTTCGTGGTCACCGAGGTGCGGATGGGCAACGCCTCCTCGCGCCTCGGCGCCCGGCTGGAGGCCGACGGGCTGTGGCCGACCGAGGAGATCCCGACGCGGCCCTCCGGCCGCCCGGATCTGCAGGCCGCAGACGAGATCTTCGCCAAGCGCAAGGCCGAGGTCGAGGCCGATCCCGAGAACTGGCGCGGCTGGTACCGGCTGTCGCTGGCCTACAACGACGCCCGCGACCGTCCGCGCGCCCGCAAGGCTCTGCGTAGGGCCATCGAGCTGGACCGGCAGCACGGCTGACCCGGTCCTGCCCTCGGATCTCTTCATTTCACGACAAGGGCTAGATGATCGCGGTGGCCTCGACCTCGATCAGGGCCTCCGGCAGGAACAACCGCGAGACCTCGACCGTGGTGCTGGTCGGCGGATCGATGCCGGCGAAGTACTCGGCGCGGACGTCGCCGTACTCGCGGATTCGTGAGATGTCGGTCAGGAAGGTGCGCAGGTTGACGACGTCCTGGAAACCCGCGCCGTGCGCGGCGAGAACCTGACCGATCAGCTCCATGACACGCCGGGACTGCACGCGCAGGTCGCCGACGCCGACGATCTGGTGGTCGTCGTCCCAGGCGACCTGGCCGGCCAGCATCAGCAGGGTGCGGTCGCCGAGCGGGACGACGGCGACGTTGGAGAAGGCCTTGTGCGGCGAGCTGGGAACGCCCGCCGGGTTGTCGAGGGTGAAGGTGCTCATGGCCCGACGGTATTTTCCCGCATCGGGATGCCACTAGCGAATAGTTCGCATGACTTCCATGCCGGACTAGCATGGCGGGCCATGGACACCGCGCTGCTCGAAGTCTTCGTGGAGGTCGCCCGGCGCGAGTCGTTCACCGCGGCGGCCGCGCCGCTGGGCTATACGCAATCGGCGATATCCCGTCAGATAGCCGCGCTGGAGGCGGCGGTCGGGGCGATGCTGTTCGACCGGCTTCCACGGGGCGTACGGCTCACGGAAGAGGGCCGGGCCTTCCTGGGCCACGCCGAGGCCGTCACAGGCCGTCTACGGGCCGCTGTGGCCGATATACGGGCCGTGCGGACGCTGGGCGGTGGACGGCTGCGGCTGGGGGCGATCCCGACCGCCGAGATGGCGTTGGTGCCGAAGGCGATCGCGGCGTTCCGGCGGGCGCATCCGGCGGTGGCCGTGACCCACGCCGAGGGCCTCACGCGGACGCTCACGGCGGCGGTGCGCGCCGGCGACCTCGACCTCGCGATCATCGGCACCCCGGACGCCGCGCCGGTCTTCGACGGCGTGCGGCTGCGGCGGCTGATGGACGATCCGCTGGCGGTCGCGCTGCCGGTCGGGCACCGGCTGGCCGGCCGGGACGTGGTGCGGCTGGCCGACCTGGCCGGCGAGAACTGGATCGCGGGGCAGGCGCGGCCGGAGGAGACCCTGATCGCCGGAGTCCGGATCGCTTCGGAGCGGGATGCCGAAGGACAAGACGACCGTACTCAGCACACGGCGTTCCAGCCGGTGATCGACTTCGTCGTCCTGGAGTGGGCGGCGAAGCAGGGCTTCGTCGCCGCCGGGCTCGGGGTGACCATCATCCCCTCGCTGGCCGCCGCGGCGGTGCGGCCGGACGTGGTGGTCGTGCCGCTCGACCCGGCCGAGGCGGCGCCGCGGTCGGTGTTCGCCGCCACGCCGGAGGGCGTCGCCGACAGCGCCGCGGCGGCGGCGTTCCTGGAGCTGCTGACGGCGCCTGCCCGCTGAGTGGTCCGAAATCCGCCGGTGCCGGCCGGGCCGGCAGCCGACCATTGAGGCATGCACACCGTTCCCGGTATCAAAGTCCTGTATTTCGGCACCCCGGTCGTCCTGATCACCACGCGCAACGAGGACGGCTCGCCCAACATCGCCCCGATGTCCTCGTGCTGGTGGCTGAACGGCAGCGCCGTGCTGGGTCTGGGGAACTCCTCGCAGACCGCCGCCAACATCGCCCGGGAAGGCGAGCTGGTGCTGAACCTGCCGTCCTCGGACATGGTCGGCTACGTCGACCGGAT
Source organism: Catenulispora sp. (assembly GCA_013362315.1). Classification (GTDB taxonomy): domain Bacteria; phylum Actinomycetota; class Actinomycetes; order Streptomycetales; family Catenulisporaceae; genus Catenulispora. The sequence continues at coordinate 5,455 of JABFWL010000548.1, forward strand.
CGCCATGACCACCGGCCGGCCGGACATGCCCGCCTACAAGTCCGAGATGGGCTACGCCTTCGTGCGGGACAAGTTCGGGCTGGCCGGGCTCACCGAACAGGGCTCGGAGCTGGTCTCACCGCCGCGCATCCTGGAGTGCCCGATCCAGCTGGAGTGCCGGCTCACCGCGGCGCATCCGATCGGCGAGGGCAACATCACCACGTTCGAGGTCGAGGTGCTGCGCACCCATGTCGAGGAGCGGCTGGTGATCCCCGGCACGCACTACGTGGACCCGATGAAGTGGGACCCGCTGATCATGAAGTTCTGCGAGTTCTTCGGCGGGGGAGTGCCGGTGCACGCCTCGCGGCTGGCCGAGGGCTGGCAGATGCCGCACCAGCGGCGGATCCGTGATCTGGCCGAGGGCGCGACGGGCGCGACGGGCGCGGACGCGGTGCTCAGCGAATCGGCGCTCGTCCAGCCGGCGCTCAGTGGGTCAGTGTCAGCTTGATCGCCAGGCCCGGCAGCAGCAGCCCGAACGCGGTGAAGGCCAGCGGGCCGTGGGCGCCGCAGTGCAGCCGCCGGATCCCGCCCTCACGAACCTGGACCGCGATCTTCTTGGAGTACATGCCGTCCAGGGAGAGCTCCACAAGGTGCTCGCCGGGTTCGACGGCGAACTCGGCGGAGCCGTTGTGGGCCAGGCGGCCGACCGCGACACCGTCGATCCAGACCTTGTACGGCCGGGGACGCAGCTGGAAGCCGCTGCGGCGGGTGAGGGCTATCGTCCCGGACATGCGTTACCTGCTCAATTCGGACGCTGTGTGGCAACCAGGTGTGTAAAGGAGCATAAAGGCGGGGGTGGCACCGGAATCCGGTGCCACCCCCGCCGTTACGCGATCGTCGCCTACTTACGATGCCGCCGCCGCTGCGAAGCGTGACATGGCGTGCTCCACCAGGCGGATCAGCGTCAGCTTGGTGGACTCCCGGCTGCGCGCGTCGCAGGTCACCACCGGCACGTCCGGCGGGATCGACAGCGCCTCGCGGACGTCCGCGACCTCGTGCGTCAGCATGCCGTCGAAGCAGTTCACGCCGACGATGTAGGGCAGCCCCGCGTCCTCGAAGTAGTCGATCGCCGAAAAGCAGTCCGCCAGCCGCCGGGTGTCCACCAGCACCACCGCGCCGATGGCGCCGCGGCACAGGTCGTCCCACATGAACCAGAACCGGTTCTGGCCCGGGGTGCCGAACAGGTACAGGATCAGCTCGCGGTCCAGGGACACCCGGCCGAAGTCCATCGCCACCGTGGTGGTGACCTTGCCGGGCACGACCGTCAGGTCATCCACGCCCTCGGACGCCGCGGTCATCACGGCCTCGGTGGTCAGCGGGGCGATTTCCGAGACCGCGCCGACGAAGGTGGTCTTGCCC
>JABFWL010000088.1 GCA_013362315.1 Catenulispora sp.
CGCATGCCCAGGCGGTGCGCCGCCGACGGCGCCAGGACGGCCGCCGCCACCAGCACCGCCGTCACCGACGAGGCGCGCACCGCGCGCCGGCGCCGACGGATCACCGCGGCGCGCTTGATGACCTGCGGGTAGAAGTCGGCCCGGGGTGCGGGCACCGCGACGTCGGCGATGCCGCGCAGCAGCCGGTGCAGCTCCGGCTGCTCGATCCGGGCCGTACCGTCGCCGACGGTGAATATCGCGGTGTCGTCGCCGTCCTGGTCGTAGTCCTTGTCGCCGTACTGGTCGCCGCTCTGGTCGCCGCTCTGCTTGCCGCCGTGGTTACCGTCGTGCACGTCCTCGCGCCTTCCGCGCCCCTGATGGTCACTCGCGCACCCATCATCGCGCCTGTCGTCGAAGTCCGGCTCAGCGTGGTCCCTAATGTCCATGGCATCGGGGAAGACGCGAACCGAAAGTCCCAGGTTGCCTGCCGATCGCCCGGAAGCGCTAGACGTCTGTGCGAGGATGACGCACCGTGGAGCGTTTCAAAGTCGCCGGAGGTGCCCGCCTGGCGGGCGAGGTCGCGGTGTGCGGCGCGAAGAACAGCGCGCTGAAGCTGATGGCGGTGGCCCTGCTGGCCGAGGGCCGCACCGAGCTGCGCTCGGTGCCGCGGATCCTGGACGTCGAGCTGATGGCCGAGCTGCTGCGCCGCCTGGGCTGCGGGGTGGAGCTGGACTGGAAGCCCGGTCCGGAGCGGGAGGACGGTCCGCAGCAGGGCTCGGCGATCGTCATCGACACCCCCGCCGCGCCCGGCACCGAGGCCGACTACGACCTGGTCCGGCGGCTGCGCGCCTCGATCTGCGTCCTGGGGCCGCTGCTGGCCCGGCGAGGTGCGGCGAAGGTGTCCTACCCCGGCGGCGACGCCATCGGCTCGCGCGGGCTGGACATGCACATTGACGGCCTGGCGCGGCTCGGCGCGACCATCTCCCAGGAGCACGGCTTCCTGGTGGCCAAGGCGCCCGGCGGACTCACCGGCGGCAGCATCCTGCTGGACTTCCCCAGTGTCGGGGCGACCGAGAACATCCTGATGGCCGCCGTGCTGGCCCGGGGCACCACCGTGATAGACAACGCCGCGCGCGAGCCGGAGATCGTCGACATCTGCGCGCTGCTGACCTCGATGGGCGCGAAGATCGCCGGGGCCGGCACCTCCACGCTGGTCATCGAGGGCGTGGACGGGTTGCGGCCGGCGCCGGAGCCGCACCAGGTGGTGCCGGACCGGATCGTGGCCGGGATGTTCGCCGTGGCCGCCACCATGACCCGCGGCGACGTGCGGGTGGCCGGGGGCCGCGCCGGGCACCTGGAGATCGCCCTGGACAAGCTGACCCAGGCCGGGGCCACGGTGCTGCCGGACGAGACCGGCTTCCGGGTGACGATGGACCGCCGCCCGAAGGCCGTGGACATCGTGACGCTGCCCTACCCGGGATTCGCCACCGACCTGCAGCCGCTGTTCGCCGCGATGAGCTCGATCGCCGAGGGCACGTCGATGGTGACCGAGAACCTCTTCGACGCGCGGTTCGTGTTCCTGCAGGAGCTGGCCCGGCTCGGGGCGTCGGTGCGGACCGAGGGGCACCACGCGATCGTGCGCGGCGTCGAGCGGCTCTCGGGGGCGCCGGTGCGGGCCACCGACATCCGGGCCGGGGCCGGGCTGGTGCTGGCCGGGCTGGTCGCCGACGGCTACACCACGGTCTCCGACGTGCGGCACATCGACCGCGGCTACCAGGGCCTGGTGACGCAGTTGCGCTCGCTCGGCGCGACGATCGAGCGGGAGCCGGACCCGGACCCCTATCCGTGATTTCGGTTACGTCAGCCGCTCGGCGCCGAGCTCAGTCCTCGCGCTCGAAATCCCGGCGCAGCCGCTGGTACGCCCACCGGCCCAGCACTCCCACCAGGACGAGCACGGCGGCGCACCCGGCCAGGACCCAGACCACGACAGGCGACATGGGGTCATTCTGGAGCACCGGGGCGGCGCGGTGCGGCCGGTCCGTGGCGTTATCTTGCTGACGTCATCTTGCTGACGTCTCCGGTCGTTCCAGGAACTCGCCGGCAACTCACCGGCAACTCACCGGCAACTCACCGGCAACTCACCGGCAACTCACCCTTGAGAAGCACGAGGTAGCGCAGTGTCGAAGAAGCTCGCCGTCATCGGCGCCGGACTGATGGGCTCGGGGATCGCCCAGGTGGCGGCGGCCGCCGGGTACGACGTGGCGGTGCGCGACGTCACCGACGCCGCGCTCGAGCGCGGCACCGACGGCATCCGGGCCTCGCTGGAGAAGTTCGCGTCCAAGGGCCGCTACACCGAGCAGGAGGTGCGGGCGGCGCTGGGCCGGCTGTCCGCCACCACCGACCTCGCCGAGGCGGTGGACGGTGCCGACGTCGTGGTCGAGGCGGTGTTCGAGAGCGTCGAGGTCAAGCAGGAGATCTTCCGCGAGCTGGACCGGCTGGCCAAGCCGGGCGCGGTGCTGGCGACCAACACCTCGGCGATCCCGATCACCCAGATCGCGGCGGTGACCTCCCGCCCGCAGGACGTCGTCGGCACCCACTTCTTCTCCCCGGTGCCCATGATGCAGCTGTGCGAGCTGGTCCGCGGCTACAAGACCTCGGACGAGACCCTGGCCAAGGCCCGAGCCTTCGCCGAGGAGGTCGGCAAGACCTGCATCGTGGTGAACCGGGACGTCGCCGGCTTCGTCACCACCCGGCTGATCGCCGCCCTGGTGGTGGAGGCGGTGAAGCTCTGCGAGTCCGGCGTGGCCACCGCCGAGGACATCGACCTGGCCTGCAAGCTCGGCTTCGGCCACGCCATGGGGCCGCTGGCCACCACCGACCTGACCGGCGTCGACATCCTGCGCAACGCCACCCGCAACATCTACACCGAGACGCAGGACGAGAAGTTCAGCCCGCCGGAGCTGTTGAACCGCATGGTCACCGCCGGGGATCTCGGGCGGAAGTCGGGCAAGGGCTTCTACAGCTACTGAGCCGGTCTGCACCGAACGCGCGGCGGCCGCCGGGAAAACCGGCGGCCGCCGCGGACGTTCTCTGCGACGATCCCGATCATGACGCTTTCGTTCGCCGCGCGCTCGGCACGTGTATGAGAAGGCCGGCTTCGTCCACGAGGGCACGAAGCGCGACGCGCTCCTGTGGGACGGGGAGTGGGTCGATCTGCACCTGATGGCGATGCTGGACCGCGATTGGCGCACCGTTCGCGGCGGCTGACTCGGATCACCGTTCGCGCCGGACCGCGTCAGGCCACCGCCTCCGCCACGACCGGCTGCGGCGGCTGGACCCCGGCCGCCATCGCGTCCAGCCGGCGCAGGCTGGCCACCCGCTGCACCACGCCCAGCCCGGTCACCACCGCCCCGAGCCCGAGCCACCCGACCGGGCCGGCGGCCATCACCGCCGTGGACAGCATCACCGGGCCGCCCGAGCGCTCGATCCCCTGGGCCATGCCCGCCACGCCCAGATACGAGGCCTGCGCGTCGGCCGGGGCCAGCGACACCGCCAGCTCCCACGACGCCAGCGAGCGCACGAGCTCCGCGACCGTCAGCACCACCGCGGCCAGCAGCAGCGTCACCGTGGCGACGGCGGCGCCCCCGCAGGCCGATCCGGCGATGAGCGCGCACCCGCCCAGCAGCGCCAGGCCGTACCAGGCCACCGCCCGCGCCGCCGGCCGGGTGCCGACGACCCGGGACGACACCGGCATCTGCAGGAACACCACCATGAGGGTGTTGATCACCAGCACCGCCGGGATCACGGCGTGCGGCGCGTCGGTGTGCGTCACCGCCCACAGCGGCAGGCCGACCATGAGGACCGCGTCGTCCAGGTTCAGGAAGATGTCCAGGGTGACGAACACCAGGTAGCCCGAGTCGCGCCAGGGGTTGCGGCCCCGGGGCTTCGCGGTGTTCCCGGTGTTCCCGGTGTTCCCGGTGTTCCCGGTGGCGGGGGAGTGGGCCGATCGCTCTGGCGCCCGCCGCCCGGTCCGCAGCACCATCGCCGCCACGGCGATGTAGGAGAGCCCGTCCGCCACCACCAAGGCGTTGTACGCCGTCCGCGTCCCCACGGCGACGGTGAGCGCCGCCAGGCCGGCGCCGAGCGCGAACGCCGCGTTCATCACCACCCGGGTCAGCGCCCGGTAGGTGGCCCGCTGGTCGCCGGCGACCTGGGTGGCGAACAGGATCTCCATGGTCTTCGACGCCCGGTCGCACACCGTCGTCGCGGTCGTCACCGCCAACAACGGACCGAAGCCGTGGCACAGCGGTACGGCGCACAGTGTCAGCACTCGGACCGCGTGGCAGGCGGTCAGGATCGCCCGCACCGGGAAGCGCTCGGCCAGCCGCCCCGCGATCGGCGAGCCCGCGATCCCGACCAGCCCCGCCACGCCCAGCAGCAGCCCGATCTGGCCGGCGCCGAGGCCCGACACCACGGTGAAGTACAGCACCGCGGCCGAGGTCCAGGCGCCGTTTCCGGTCCGGTCCAGGAACAGCGCGCCGAGCATGATCCGGGCGTCGCGGCCGCCGGGCGGGTTGCGCACTTGGGCGATGGTGCCCGGCCCCTTGGTGCCACCGGCCGCGGCACTGCCCCCGCTGGCGCCGTCCGTGCCACCGCCTGTCGATTGGCCGTTCCGAAACCCCACGTCCCACCCCTAGCGTCAGACCTGTCGCTGCAGCGTGAGTCTGACAGGGTTGCTAGCTCGATGTCAAGAAGCTTGACATCGAGATATAGGCGTTCCGGCGCGACACGCGCGCGTGTGCGCAAGCTCACCGTGACACTGGCATTACCCGTCAGTAGGCTCCGGACCAGACGGCGCCGACCCATCCCTCACAAGGCGGCGACATGATCCACTTGGGAGTCCGTGTGACTGAGCGAGACCGCCCCTGGGTGATGCGCACCTACGCCGGGCACTCCACCCCGGCGGAGTCCAACGCGCTGTATCGCAGGAATCTGGCCAAGGGGCAGACCGGACTGTCGGTGGCGTTCGACCTGCCGACGCAGACCGGCTACGACCCGGACTCGGTCCTGGCCCGCGGCGAGGTCGGCAAGGTCGGCGTGCCGGTCGCGCACCTGGGGGACATGCGCGCGCTGTTCGACGGCATCCCGCTGGAGCGGATGAACACCTCGATGACGATCAACGCCCCGGCCATGTGGCTGCTGGCGCTGTACCAGGTGGTCGCCGAGGAGCAGGGCGCGGACATCGCGGCGCTGGCCGGGACCACGCAGAACGACATCGTCAAGGAATACCTCTCGCGCGGGACCTACGTCTTCCCGCCCGGCCCGTCCCTGCGGCTGATCACCGACACCATCGCCTACACCGTGGCGAAGCTGCCGAAGTGGAACCCCATCAACATCTGCTCCTACCACCTGCAGGAGGCCGGCGCGCAGCCGGTGCAGGAGGTCGCCTACGCGCTGTCCACGGCGATCGCCGTGCTGGACGGCGTCCGCGACTCCGGGCAGGTCGCCGCTGAGGACTTCGGACAGGTCGTCGGTCGCATCTCCTTCTTCGTCAACGCCGGAGTGCGCTTCGTCGAGGAGATGTGCAAGCTCCGCGCCTTCGGGGTCCTGTGGGACCGCATCACGCGTGAGCGCTATGGCGTCACCGACGACAAGCTCCGGCGGTTCCGCTACGGCGTGCAGGTCAACTCGCTCGGCCTGACCGAGGCGCAGCCGGAGAACAACGTCCAGCGGATCCTGCTGGAGATGCTGGCCGTCACGCTCTCCAAGGACGCCCGCGCCCGCGCCGTCCAGCTCCCGGCCTGGAACGAGGCGCTGGGTCTGCCGCGCCCGTGGGACCAGCAGTGGTCGCTGCGCATGCAGCAGGTGCTCGCCTACGAGTCCGACCTGTTGGAGTACCCTGACTTGTTCGCCGGGTCGAAGGTCGTCGAGGCCAAGACCGACGAGATCGCCGAGGCCGCCTGGGCCGAGATCCAGCGCATCGCCGACCTCGGCGGCGTGGTCGCGGCCGTGGAGTCCGGCTACCTGAAGGCGCAGCTGGTCGGGGCGCACGCCGAGCGCCGGGCCCGGATCGAGTCCGGGGAGCTGATCGTGGTCGGCGTCAACAAGTTCACCGAGACCGAGCCGAACCCGCTGACCGCCGACCTGGACGCCGCGATCCAGACCGTCGACCCGGCCGTCCAGGCGGCGGCGGTGCGCTCGCTGGCGGCCTGGAAGGCCGGCCGGGACCAGGCCGGCGTCGACGCCGCGCTGGACCGGCTGCGTCAGGAGGCTGCGACCGAGGCCAACCTGATGGACGCCACCTTGGCGTGCGTGCGGGCCGGCGTCACCACCGGCGAGTGGACCGGCGTGCTGCGCGAGGTGTTCGGCGAGTTCCGGGCGCCCACCGGCGTCTCCGGCTCGGCCGGCACCGCGATCCCGTCCGAGGAGCTGACCGAGCTGCGCCGCGAGGTCGAGCAGGCCGGTGCCGAGCTCGGCCGCCGGCTGCGGCTGCTGGTCGGCAAGCCCGGCCTGGACGGCCACTCCAACGGCGCCGAGCAGATCGCGGTCCGGGCCCGCGACGCCGGCTTCGAGGTGGTCTACCAGGGCATCCGCCTGACCCCGGCACAGATCGCGGCCGCCGCGGTCGCCGAGGACGTGCACTGCGTCGGGCTGTCCGTGCTCTCCGGCTCGCACCTGCAACTGGTGCCGGAGGTGCTGGCCGCACTGCGCGCGGCCGGCGCCGGCGGGGTGCCGGTGGTGGTCGGCGGCATCATCCCGGACGCCGACGCCCGCGCGCTGCGCGCGGCCGGGGTGGCGGCGGTGTTCACCCCGAAGGATTTCGGGATCACGCAGATCCTGCACACCATCGTCGAGGAGATCCGGCGCGCCGGAAACGCACTAATGCCAACCACCGCCGTCTGAACCGTCCCTCACCGTTCAGACGCAAATCAGCGCTCTTCCCCTGGGGAATCCCCTTAAGGAAGAGCGCTGATTTGTTGAGGCTTCTTCGCGGAATGCCGAAAAATCAGGCTTCGGCCTTCTCGGCCTGCGGGTGGTGCTCGCCGGCGAAGTCGCGGCCCAGCACCTCGTGGGTGGCCCGGAGGTGGTCGAGGCCGGTCTCGCCGTGCTCGGCGGCGTGGCCGTCGAGGGCGTCCAGGATGCGCTGCACCGGCTCGTGGTGGCCTTCCAGCCGCTGCTCGGCGTAGTAGGCGATACCCAGCTTCATGAAGAGCTTCGCCCCGTGGCGGTGGGCGTTCCACTCCTCGATCTGCTCAACGGCGCCCTCGAAGCTCTTCTCGGTGATCTCGAGAGCCTTGGCTATGAAACTCATCGGTCTGCGACTCCTCGCGTCTTAACGGCGCTCATCGTGAGTGGGGGTTAGCCAGCGTGTCGAGCTGAATGATAGCGGCATCGGCAGCAGCGGTTATAGGTCCGTGAGCTCCCCGACTTGATAGGCTCCGATCCCATGCGCATCGTCATCGCCCGCTGCACCGTCGACTACGCGGGCCGGCTGTCCGCACACCTGCCGGAGGCCAAGCGCCTGCTGCTGGTGAAGTCCGACGGCAGCGTCTCGATCCACGCCGACGACCGCGCCTACAAGCCGCTGAACTGGATGTCGCCGCCCTGCACCCTCAAGGAGTCGGACGGCGACCAGGCCGGCCAGACCCTGTGGACGGTCACCAACAAGGCCGGCGAGCGCCTGGTGATCACCCTGCTGGAGGTCGAGCACGACTCCAGCCACGACCTCGGCATCGACCCCGGCCTGCAGAAGGACGGCGTCGAGGCGCACCTGCAGGAACTGCTCGCCGACCAGATCGAGACCCTGGGCACCGGCTGGACCCTGGTCCGCCGCGAGTACCCCACCGCCATCGGCCCGGTGGACATCATGGCCCGCGACGCCGCCGGCGCCCACGTGGCGGTGGAGATCAAGCGCCGCGGCGAGATCGACGGCGTGGAGCAGCTGACCCGCTACCTGGACCTGCTGAACCGCGACCCCCTCCTCGCCCCGGTCCGCGGCGTCTTCGCCGCCCAGGAGATCAAGCCCCAGGCCCGTACCCTCGCCACCGACCGCGGCATCGAGTGCGCCCTGCTGGACTACGAGGTGCTGCGCGGACTGGACGACCCCTCAGCACGCCTGTTCTGAATTACGGCCCCTGATTCAGGCCGCTCCGGCGGATTCGCGAAGGTCGGACATCGGTCATGTGCTGATGTCGTTTTGAAAGCCCTTCGTCCTGACAGGTTAGAAGACCTCCCCGATTGGCCATGCCTCTAGGTGTACCCCCGATCGGGAGGAGCCCCCTGACATGTCCCTCGACGTCTCTCCAGACCTGCTGGCCGCCGCCGAACGCGGCGAGGTCTCCGACGAGCAGTTCGCCGACTGCATCCGCACCTCCCTCCCCTACGCCTGGAACATGGTCAGCGACCTCTCAACCCGCCTCCACGTGAACGGCACCACCGAAGCAGGCTTCGTCGACAACCTCACCCCACCCCCCGACGAACAGGCCCGCGGCCAACTCCTGCGCGCCCTGGCCAGCGACGCCATCCGCGCCTGCCTGGAACGCCACTTCGCCGTCCGCCTGGCCTTCCAGAACTGCCACCGGCTCGCCGTGTTCCCCGCCGGCACCCCCAAGGACTCCGACGAGTACCGGACCTTCACGTCCGTCCGCTCGCAGCTCCTCAACCAGTCGCCCCTCCTGCGCGACTGCTAAAGACCGCGGAACCTCCGGAGCTGGTGGGGACGGTTCGGGCCGAATTGCCGTGCGCCGTATACGGGCTGGTGCGGGCACCCGAATCGAGACCGGCGGACCTCCGCGAGCGACCGGTGGCGTCCCAGGGGGCAGGGGACGCCACCGGTGTCGCTTTTCGCCGGCGACTTGCGGACGGTGCGCTTCACGGCCGCCGCCGAAGGCGCGGCCGCCCCGACGTGGCCTGCGCAGCCGGCCCGCCTAACAGCACCCCCCGATGGACTCGCGCATGTTCCCCGAGGGAACCGAGGCTCCCGCTGAAGGCGCCGGCTCTTCACAGGCTTTTGACTTGCCTTTGACTTGTCTTTAGCTTTCCCCACAGCGCCCCTCCGAACGACACGCCCGAAAGCCCCCGCCCCCAAAAAGGCCCCGATCCCCACCCATCCCAGTCTGTAATGGTGTGGCCACTCTCACAGCCAATCAGGAGGTGCCAGAAAGCATGCCATCCGTAGATACTGACCGGTAACCGCAGACTCGGTCTTCCCTCAAGGCCCCAAGAGCTGCGAGTACTCGACTCAAGGAGACGGATAGCCATGCCCCGCGAGTTCACCACGATCGGCGTCGTCGGCCTCGGCACGATGGGCGCCGGCATCGCCGAAGTCATGGCCCGCAACGGGATCACGGTCATCGGGGTGGAGGTCGACGCCGCCGGCGTCGAGCGCGGCCGCGGCCACCTCCACGCCTCCGTGACCCGCGCGGTCAAGCGCGGCAAGCTGACCGACGCCGAGGCCGAGGCGCTGCACGGCCGCATCACCTACAGCACCTCGCTCGACGACCTGGCCGCCGCGGAACTGGTGATCGAGGCGGTGCCGGAGGACCTGGCGCTCAAGCGCGCCGTCTTCCAGCGCCTGGACGCGGTCTGCCCGCCGGAGACGGTCCTGGCCACCAACACCTCGGCGTTGTCGGTGACCGAGATCTCGGTGGCCACCGCCCGCCCCTCCCGCGTGGTCGGCGTGCACTTCTTCAACCCGGCCACGGTGATGAAGCTGGCCGAGGTGGTGCGCACCGTCGTCACCGACCCCGAGGTGGTCTCCGACGTCGAGGCGCTGGTGCGCCGGCTCGGCAAGGACGACGTCACCTGCGGCGACCGCGCCGGCTTCATCGCCAACGCGCTGCTGTTCGGCTACCTGAACCACGCGGTGTCGCTGTACGAGCAGAAGTACGCCACCCGCGAGGACATCGACACCGCGATGAAGCTGGGCTGCGGGCTGCCGATGGGGCCGCTGGCGCTGCTGGACCTGATCGGCGTCGACACCGCCTACGAGATCCTCGACACCATGTACCGGCAATCGCGCGACCGGCTGCACGCCCCGGCGCCGATCCTGAAGCAGATGGCGACCGCCGGGCTGCTCGGCCGCAAGACCGGACGCGGCTTCTACACCTACGAGAGTGCCGACTCTCCGGTCGTCGTCGCCGACGAGCAGTCGCCGGACGCCGGCGGCGGCCCCCGGCACAGCGCGCCGCCCCGGACCGTGACCCGCATCGGCGTTGTCGGCTCGGGCACCATGGCCTCCGGCATCGCCGAGGTCTGCGTCAAGGCCGGCTACGAGACCGTGCTCATCGCCCGCTCCTCGGCAAAAATCGACGCTGCCAAGGCGGCGGTCGCCCGCTCGCTGGAGAAGGCGGTGCAGCGCGGCAAGCTCTCGGAGGAGAAGCGGGACGCGGCGCTGTTGCTGCTGCACGGCACCATCGATCTCGGCAGCCTCGCCGAGTGCGACCTGGTCATCGAGGCGGTGGTGGAGGACCTGGAGGTCAAGCGCGCCCTGTTCGCCGACTTCGACAAGTTCGGCAAGCCCGGCGCCATCCTGGCCACGACCACCTCCTCGCTGCCGGTCATCGAGTGCGCGATGGCCACCGGGCGCCCGGCCGACGTGGTCGGCGTGCACTTCTTCAACCCGGCGCCGGTGATGAAGCTGGTCGAGGTGGTGCGCACGGTCAAGACCGCCGACGACGTGGTCGCCACCGTCCACGCGGTCTGCCGGCGGCTCGGCAAGGTCGCGGTGGACTGCGGCGACCGCGCCGGGTTCATCGTGAACGCGCTGCTGTTCCCGTACCTGAACGACGCGGTGCGGATGCTGGAGGCGCACTACGCCACCGCCGACGACATCGACACCGCCATGAAGCGCGGCTGCGGCTACCCGATGGGGCCGTTCGAGCTGCTGGACGTGGTCGGGCTCGACGTGTCGCTGGCGATCCAGCGGGTGCTGTACCAGGAGTTCCGCGAGCCCGGCTTCGCTCCGGCGCCGTTGCTGGAACACCTGGTGACCGCCGGCTATCTGGGCCGCAAGGCCGGGCGCGGATTCCGGGACCACGGGACCCGCTGACCGGCTCCCCCCACCACCCTGACCGGCTCCGGCCATCATCCTGACCGCTCCGGCCATCGTCCTGACCGCTCCCGCCAACCGCCCTGACCGGCCCTGACTACCCTGGTCTCATGAGCCCGCGCCGCCGCCCGCCCCGCCGCCCCGACGCCGCCCCCGGCCCGGACGACGGCGACGACGACGGCGCCATGGCGCGGATGGCGTCCCGGGTCCTCGGCTACGACCGGATCGAAACGGGCCCGGACGGCCGGGACTGGGCGGTGCGCGGGATTCCCGGCCAGGCCGCGCAGAAGGTCTACCGGTGCCCCGGCTGCGAGCAGGAGATCCGCGCCGGGGTGCCGCACATCGTGGCCTGGCCGAAGGAGGAGCGCGGCCAGGGCGTGCACGACCGGCGGCACTGGCACACGCCGTGCTGGAACGCGCGAGGGCGGCGGCGCGCGCGGTGAGGCGCCGCCGCGCGTAAGCGGGACTCAGGTAAACGTTAGGCAAGTAAGCGCCCGAACAACCGTTATAGCGCTGGCGATCAGCGGCACCGACCCGCGATCATCTTCTGCCATGGACCGCACATTCGAGGAACTGATCGCGCAGGCCGACGCGGTCGACGTGAGCGGCTGGGACTTCTCCTGGCTCGACGGCCGCGCGACCGAGGAGCGCCCGCCGTGGGGCTACCAGCGGCTGCTCGGAGAGCGGATCGGCCGCGCGCGCCTGCATCTGGACATCCAGACCGGCGGCGGCGAGGTGCTGGCCGGGATCGCGCAGCGGCCCTGCGGCGCATCCGTCGCCACCGAGGGCTGGCCGCCGAACATCGCGGTGGCGCAGCGGAACCTGCGCGACAAGGGCGTGGTGGTCGTCGCCGACGAGGACGAGCCGCCGCTGCCGTTCGCCGACGGCACCTTCGACCTGGTGTCCAGCCGTCACCCGGTGCTGGCGCACTGGCGCGAGATCGCTCGCGTCCTGGCGCCCGGCGGGACCTACTTCTCCCAGCACATCGGCCCGGACAGCGGCCACGAGGTGTACGAGTACTTCCTCGGCCCGAAGCCGACCGGCAAGAGCCTGCGGGAGCCGGCGCTGGCCCGGCGCGACGCCGAGAAGTACGGACTGGAAGTCGTGGACCTGCGCGAGGCCGAGTTGAAGATGGAGTTCTTCGACGTCGGGGCGATGGTCTACTTCCTGCGCAAGGTGATCTGGTTCGTCCCGGACTTCACCGTGGAGAAGTACCGGGACGACCTCAAGCGGCTGCACGAGCAGATCCAGAATGAGGGGCCGTTCGTCGCGTACTCGCGGCGGTTCCTGATCGAGGCGCGGAAGCCGGAGGACTGACGCCGAACGCTATGCGCGGATGCTGAGGGTACTCGCGGCCAAGTACCTTGACTGACATGCCTTATAGTCGCCAGGCATGACGGCTCTCACGGGACCTCCGCGGGTCTTCTCCCGCTCTGATTTCGTCCTCTTCGGCGTCGCGGGGGCAGCCACGATCGGCGCGGCGGTCATCCGCAGCGGGTCGGTGCTGCCCTTCGTGGTGTCGGCGACGGCGGTCGCCGTCCTCGCGGCCCTCGTGGGACGGGCCGTGGACCACCTCGCCGACCGCCTCGGCGCCGGAGCGGTCGGGGTGCTGCAGAGCGCGCTGGGCAACCTGCCGGAGTTGTTCATCTCCATCTTCGCCCTGCGCGCCGGCCTGACCACGGTCGTCACCTCCGCGATCATCGGGTCGATATTGGCCAACCTGCTGCTGGTGCTGGGGCTGTCGTTCACCGCGGGCAGCGCGCGCAACGGCGTCCTGCGCTTCTCGCCGCAACGGGCGCGGCTGATCATGGGGCTGATGATCCTGTCGGTCGCGTCGATGCTGATTCCGAGCCTGGCTTCCTACGTCCACTCCCCGGCATCTGGGCACGAAGTGGGGCTGTCCCGCGTCACCGCCGTCGTTCTGCTGGTGGTGTTCGCCCTGTCGATTCCGGCGAGCCTGCGCCGCGATCTGGAGCCGACCCTCGCCGAGGAGAGCGCCGAGGTCAAACAGGAGCTGGATGCGGGGAACCGCTGGCCGCTCTGGCTGGCCGTCGCCATGCTCGCCGCCACCGGCGTGGCCGCCGCCTGGGTCTCCGACCTGTTCGTGGAGGCACTGACGCCGGCGATGACCTCCCTGCACATCTCGCAGGCCTTCTCCGGCCTGGTGATCGTCGCCATCGCCGGCAACGCGGTGGAGAACGCGGTCGGGGTGAAGCTGGCGTGGAACAACCAGGCTGATCACGCGCTGTCGGTGATACTGAACAGCCCCCTGCAGATCGCCCTGGTGCTCGCGCCGGCACTGGTGCTGATATCCCCGCTGATCGGCGGCCCGGCGTTCACGCTGGTCTTCGCGCCGATGCTGGTGACGACGGTCGGGATCGCCACGCTGTCGGTGCTGTATCTGATCTCTGATGGGGAGTCGGACTGGTTGGAGGGGTCGGCGATGGTGGGGCTGTATGTGTTGGTGGCGACGGCTTTCTGGTGGGGGTAGCTAAGCATCCCGACGCTTCAGCAGCCATCCCGCAACGACCAACAAAGCTGCCGTCCACAAGCAGAACACTCCATACCCCTGCCAAGGCGACAGCAAGTCCTTCGGCCCCTGCACCGACTGCGCGACCAGGTGGCCCGCTTCCGTCGGCAGGTAAGCGTGCACATGCTTGCCCAGTGATCCGGGCAGCAGCTGAGCGAGGGGCGCAAGGACCAGCACGAAGCCGATCACAGCGCTGATCGCGCCGGCGGTGTGGCGTACCAGGGCGCCGACCGCCATGGCGAACAGGCCGAGCATCATCAGGTACAGGCCGGCGCCGAGGAGGGCGCGCAGGACGCCGTGGCTGCTGAGGCTCACGGGGACCTTGCTGTTCAGCATCGGGGCGGCGATGGCGAAGGCACCGAAGGACACGATCTCGCCGACGACGAACGTCACCGTGGCGAAGACCAGCCCCTTGGCGGCGAGCATGGGGGTGCGCTTCGGGGCGGCCAGCAGAGAGGCGCGGATCATGCCGGTGCTGTACTCGCTGGTGATGACCATGGTGCCGAGGACACAGATGGCCAGCTGGCCCAGGAAGAAGCCGCCGCCCAGGATGTTGCCGACGGGGTCGCGGGTGTAGGCGGCGCGCTGGTCGGCGTCGATCTTGTCCCACTGGTTGACCGTGAGCCAGGTGAACAGGGCCGCCAGGCCCAGGGTCAGGACGACGAAGGCCAACAGGGAGAACACGGTGGAGCGGACGCTGCGGAACTTCGTCCACTCCATCGCCAGCAGGCGGGGGAAAGCGGCGCCGGAGGGGACGGCGTCGGTGGTGGAGTCGGTGGTGGCGGCGGTCATTCGGCGGCCTCGCTTTCAGGGGACGGCTCCGGTTCCAGGCCGGTCGGCGGCGCGGCGGCGTCGGGGCCGGTGTGGTACTCGACCGACTCGCGCGTGAGCTCCATGAAGGCCTCTTCGAGGGAAGCGCGCTGCGGCGTCAGCTCGTGCAGCACCACCCGCGCCGCCGACGCCTTCTCGCCGATCTCCGCCGCGCTCATGCCGCGGACGATCAGCGCGCCGTCGTCCGCGGTGGTGACCGACACCGGGACGGCGTCCTCGGCGGGATCGGCGTTGCTCCCGCGCTCCAGCTCCTTGGCCAGCTGCGCCGGCTGCGGCGTGCGCACCAGCACCGACTGGCCGGAGGAGGTCGCGATCACGGCCTCCACCGACTCGTCGGCGATCAGCCGGCCGCGGCCGATCACGATGAGATGGTCGGCGGTCTGCGCCATCTCGCTCATCAGATGGCTGGAGACGAAGACGGTCTTGCCGGAGGCCGCCAGGCTCTTCATCAGGTTCCTGATCCACAGGACGCCTTCCGGGTCCAGCCCGTTGACCGGCTCGTCCAGGATCAGCACCTGCGGGTCGCCCAGCAGCGCCGCGGCTATGCCCAGGCGCTGCCCCATGCCCAGCGAGAAGCCGCCGGCGCGCTTGCGGGCCACCTCGGTCAGGCCGACCAGCGACAGCACCTCCGACACCCGGCCGCGCGGCAGCCCCTGGCTCTGCGCCAGGCACAGCAGGTGGTTGTAGGCGGAGCGCCCGGTGTGGACGGCGCGCGCCTCCAGCAGCGCGCCGACCTTGCGCAGCGGCTCGCGCAGCGACTGGTAGGCCACGCCCCCGATGGTCGCGCTGCCCGAGTTCGGCCGGTCCAGCCCCAGGATCAGCCGCATCGTGGTGGACTTGCCGGCCCCGTTGGGCCCCAGGAAGCCGGTGACGCGCCCGGGCTGTACCGCGAACGTCAGGTGATCGACGGCGGTCTTGTCCCCATAACGTTTGGACAGGTCGTGCACTTCGATCACGGCAGCCCCCAGTCGACAGCGCGAACGCGAGACGGAGCCGGTTTCCCGACTCCGTCCCAGCTTACGAGAAAGCCCCCTCACGCGTCCTTGTTGCGCATCACGATCGCGCCGAGCAGCACCGCCACCGCGGCGTAGCCGGCGAAGACCGCGAACCCGGCCCACGGCGAGAGCATGTCGTCCATGCGGTGGGTGGTGATGATCTGCATCCCGGCGTTGAACGGCACCCACTTCTGCACGTTCGTGCGCCAGCTCTCGGGCAGGAAGTTGACCAGGATCCAGAGCACGAACAGCAGGCCGACGGCCGAAGTGATGGCGCCGGCGGTGTGCCGCAGGATCGCGCCGAGGCCGAACGCCAGCAGCGCGCTGACCGCCAGATACAGGCCGCCGCCGCAGACGGCGCGCAGGGTGTCGCCGTCGGAGAGGCTGACGTGGACGTCGTGGCCGGAGTAGATGGCCGAGGCGAAGAAGAACGACGAGAAGGAGCAGATCAGCCCGACCGCCAGCGACACCAGGGTGACGATCAGCGTCTTGGCCCAGAACAGCGTGCCGCGGCGCGGCTGGCTGGTCAGCGAGGTGCGGATCATCCCGGTGCTGTACTCGGCGGTGATTGCCATCGCGCCGAAGACGACGATCACCAGCTGGCCGAGGAACAGCCCGGACATGGCGTCCGCGGGCCAGTCGCGGCCCCCTTGGTCGCCGGTCTCGACGTGCTGCACGGCGCCGAAGGCGAACAGCGCGCTCAGACCGATGGTGATGGCCATGGTGATCAGCAGCGTCCAGAACGTGGAACGGACACTGCGGATCTTGGTCCACTCCGAGCGCAGCGCGGCGCCGAAGGTGGCCTTGGCGTTGGGGAAGGGGTTGGGCGGCGCGAACCCGGGCTGCTGCTGTGGCGCGAAGGCCTGGCCCTGGGGCGTGAAGGGCCGGCCCTGGGGCGCGAACCCGGGCTGGTGCTGTGCGAAGCCGGACTGTTGGTGCGGCGCGAATCCGGGTTGCTGAGGAACGACGTCGGCCTGCGCCTGCGGCGCCAGCGGAGGTGTGAAGCCGGGGATCGGCTGCCCGGCGGCGGGGGTGGGCGTGCTCATCTCAGCGGGCTCCGATCGGCTGGCCGGGGTTGTAAGGGTTCTGCGGCGGGACCGGCCCGCCAGGTCCGGGACCGTACTGACCGGGACCATAAGGACCCGGGCCGCCAGGAGCGACAGGCCCGCCGGGCCCACCCGCCCCGACAGCCCGATACTCCACTTGATCCCGGGTCATCTCCATGAACGCCTCTTCCAGCGAACCCTGGTGCGGCGCCAGCTCGTGCACCCGGATCTGGTTCTCGAAGGCGAGGTCGCCGATCTGCTGCGGGGTGGCCCCGCGCACCGTGATCAGCCCGGTCTCGTCGTTGGTGACCCGCGCGCCCTTGGCGGCCAGCAACTGCAGCAGCTTCATCGTCTCCGGCGTCCGCACGGTCACCGTCTGCTCGGAGTTGCGCGCGATGAAGTCCTTGACCGACATGTCGGCCTGCAGCCGTCCCCGCCCGATCACGATCAGGTGGTCGGCGGTGTGCTCCATCTCCGACATCAGGTGGCTGGAGACGAACACCGTCCGGCCCTCGGCGGCCAGCCGGCGCATGAACTCGCGGATCCAGCGGATGCCGTCCGGGTCCAGCCCGTTGACCGGCTCGTCGAACATCAGCACCCGCGGGTCGCCGAGCAGCGCCGCGGCGATGCCCAGCCGCTGCCCCATACCCAGGGAGAAGCCGCCGGAGCGCTTCTTCGCCACCTGCGTCAGCCCGGTCAGCTCCAGCACCTCGCCGACCCGGCGCTGCGGCAGCCGGTTCGACTGCGCCAGCGCCAGCAGGTGGTTGTAGGCGGTGCGGCCGCCGTGGATGGCCTTGGCGTCGAGCAGCGCCCCCACCTCCCGCATCGGCGCCACCGCCTTGCCGTAGGGGCGGCCGTTGACCGTGACCGTGCCGGAGGTCGGGGCGTCCAGCCCCAGGATCATCCGCATGGTCGTGGACTTGCCGGCGCCGTTCGGGCCGAGGAAGCCGGTCACCATCCCCGGTCGTACGGTGAACGTCAAGCCGTCTACGGCCTTCTTGTCGCCGTACTGCTTGGTGAGCCCAATCGCTTCGATCATGGGCTAGAAGGTATCGGGACCGGGGCCCGCCCGTCCTCCGTCTCACGTTTTCGCCGGGTACCGTGGACGGCGATGAGCACCGACATCCGCGCCTCCACGATCCTGCCGGCCGCGCGCCGGCCGGTGACCCTGGCCACCGCCGACGGCCTGGACCTCGTCGGCGAGCTGGCGCTGCCGCTGGACCGGCCCCCGGCCGGCACCCTGGTCACCCTCCATCCGCTGCCCACCCACGGCGGCTTCATGGACAGCCACGTCTACCGCAAGGCGGCCTGGCGGCTGCCGGCGCTGGCGGACCTCGCGGTGCTGCGGTTCAACACCCGCGGCACCGCGTCGCCGGCCGGGCAGAGCCAGGGCGCGTTCGACAACGCGGTGGGGGAGAAGTTCGACGTGCAGGCCGCGATCGAGTTCGCGGAGTTCGAGGACCTGCCGAACCGCTGGCTGGTCGGCTGGTCGTTCGGGACCGACCTGGCGCTGCTGTACGGGGACGACCCGTCGATCGAGGGCCTGATCCTGCTGTCCCCGCCGCTGCGCTACTCCCGGCCGGAGGACCTGGACCGCTGGGCCGCCACCGGCAAGCCGGTGCTGGTGCTGGTGCCGGAGTTCGACGACTACCTGCGGCCCGAGGAGGCGCGGGAGCGGTTCGCGCGCATCGCGCAGGCGGAGGTGATCGGCGTGGACGGCGCCAAGCACCTGTGGGTCGGCGAGAAGTACGTGCAGCGGGCGCACAACGAGATCGTGAAGCGGGTCAACCCGGCGGCGTATCCGCTGCCGACGACCTGGGACGGGGAGTTCGAGACCTTTACGGAGTAGCGGATATTCGCTTGGCCGGGCACCGGCGCTGCAGTGAGGATCGGCACCATGGACACCACCGAGAAATCGGCCGGCAACGCCGCTGAGAAATCCGCCGAGAGCTCCAGCTCCGCTGAGAACCCGGCCGAAAGCCGCTCCCGCCAGCCCGCCGACCGCGGTTCAGGCAGCGACGACCCGCAGATCATCCAGCTCTACAGCCACGGCCGCGTGGTGCAGATGCCCTCGATGCGCAACCGCACCAAGGACCTGCGCGACCGGCTGCTCCAGCACATCGCCACGCGCGCTTTCGAGCTCGGCCGCGACTACACCGAGCAGGAAGTCAACCAGGCGCTGATGGGCGTCTTCGACGACTACGTGGCGTTGCGCCGCTATCTGGTGGAGAGCAACCACCTCATGCGGGATCGGGCTGGGCGACTGTATCGGCTTCCGGCTGTGGCTCTGGCTCCGGCTCAGGGCTCGGCTCCAGGTTCGGCTCAGGCTCAGTAGCCGCCTCGGCAGCCGGCCCGGCAGCCGCCTCAGCAGCCGCCTCCGGATCCCGGTCCTGCGCCGGCAGCACGACCTGCCGCACGATCACCAGCAGCCCGGCGGTCAGCGGGATGAACAGCAGCGCGCCGCTGACGCCGAGCAGCGCGTAGCCGGCCAGCGCCGCTATCACCGCCACCGCCGGCGGCAGGTCCACGGTCCGGCTCATCACGCGCGGATACACCAGGTAGTTCTCCAGCTGCTGATACAGCACGAAGAAGATCAGCGCCGCCAGGGCCTTGAACGGCGAGTCCAGCAGCAGGATCACGGTGCAGGCGGCGAACGCTCCCACGGTGGCGCCGACGATCGGGATCAGGTCGGTCAGCCCGACCAGCAGCGCCAGCGGCAGCGCGAACTTGACGCTCATGATCTCCATGGCGATCCAGCTGGCGACGATGATGCAGGTGGACACCACCAGCGCCCCGGAGACGTAGCCGCCGACCCGGTTCAGCACCCGCTCGGTCAGGTCGGCCGCGCGCACCCGGCGCGAGCGCGGCACCAGCCGCAGGCCGCCGGAGACCATGTTCGGCAGCGAGCCCAGGAAGTACAGGGTCAGCATCAGGATCGTGAACGCCTTGAAGACGCTCGTGATCACCGCCTTGCCGAAGCCGAACGCGCCGCCGGCCAGGGCCTTGGTCGTGTCGGTGTCGGCGAACCACTTCTGCACCTTGTCGATCAGGTGGTACTTCTTGTCCAGGCGCTGGACCGTGGAGTTCTCCTGCAGCTTGCGCAGGCCGTCCGGGACGCCGTTGTGCACCAGCGAGGAGGTCTGCTCGGTCAGCGGCTTGGCGATCACGATGATGAACCCGGCGAACAGCGCCAGCGCCGCGAGCGCCACCACCGCCACCGCCCAGCGCCGCGCGAAGCCGCGGGCGATGAGCATCTCCACGAACGGATTCAGCCCGGCGGCCAGCACCAGCGCCATGGTCACCAGGACGATGATGTCGATGACGTTGGTCAGCGTGCGGCCCAGATAGTAGGCCGCCAGCACGCCGAAGCCGCCCACCAGCCCTATGGCGAACGGCGGCGTCCGGGTGAGCGCCGGCTTGGCCGCCGGCCCGCTGTCCGGACCCAGATGGCAGCCCTCGGCGCGCGGGACCTCGGTGCGGGCGCGGTCGGTGCCGGCCTGGTCGGCGGTCATGGGCGCGAGTCTAGTTGAGGCCGGTGGTTCCAGGTCGGGGCGCGCCTGCCGGTTGTCTACGGGCCGCGGGACATGGACGCCTACATCATGCGGATCCTGATCAACCAGAACAAGAACCGCTTCCGGAAGCGGCGGGTTGACGAGGACCTGACGGACGCCCCACCCGAGAGCGGGAGTGCCGACCACGACCACCCGGCAGGCGACGACCGAACCCCTGCCGACCACGCCGAAGCTGCCGACCGAGGGCGTCCTCGGCGGCAAGAAGTGGACGGTGTCCGGGGTCACTCCAACCCGCCGAACGTGCTGGACCCACCGACTCCCTGAGCCGACTCCCCGAGCCGGCGAACCGCCGGTGAGAAACGCCGAACGCCCCCGGACTCCCAAGGAGTCCGGGGGCGTTCGCCACTACCGTCCGGCTGCCTACCGCTGCGCCGGGATCGACGACGCCTCGTCGTTCTTCTCCAGCTCGTCCTCGGCCTGGTCCAGCGCGGCCAGGGCGTTGACGTTCACCGCGCCGCCGGTCAGCGTGGCCAGCATCTCGCGCACGTTGTGCAGCTGCGCGTTGATGCTGTCGCGGCGGTGGGTCAGCGCGGCCAGCTCGCGCTCGGCCTCGCTGCGGATCCGGTCGGTCTTGCTGCGCGCGTCGGCGATGATGTCGTCGGCCTGGCGCTGCGCGGTCTCGATCGTGGAGCGGGCACGGCGCTCGGCGTCGGTGCGCATCTTCTCCGCTTCCAGGCGCAGCTGCTCAGCCCGGTTCTCGATCTCGGCGAGCCGCTTCTCGGCCTTGGCCTGACGGGCGGCCAGGTCGCGCTCGGACTGCTCGCGGCGCTTGGCCAGCTTGGTCTCGAAGTCGGTGGCGGCCGCCGCGGCCTTGGCGCGGGTCTCCTCGAACAGCGCCTCGGCCTCCTCGCGCTTGGTCGCCGCGTCCTTGGCGGCGGTGGCGCGGACCTGGTTGGCGTCGTCCTTGGCCTTGTCGACGATGCGGATGGCCTCTTCGTCCGCCTTGGCCTTGCGGTCCTTGGCGTACTGCTCGGCGTCGGTGCGGACCTTCATCGCGGCCTGGTCGGCCAGCTCGCGGTGCGCGTCGGCGGCCCGGCGGGCCTCCTCGCGCAGGTCCTTGGCCTCCTCCTCGGCCAGGCGCAGGATCTTCTCCACCCGCGCGCCCAGGCCCGCGTAGCTGGGCTCGCTGTCGGCGAGCTGCGCCTGCACCGTCTGGTTCTCCAGGTGGAGTTCCTCGATGCGCTTCTCCAGGGCCGTCGAGCGCGAATGCGCCGCGTCACGCTCGGCGATCAGCTTGGTGATTCGGTCGTTGACCTGAACCGGGTCGTACCCGCGCCGCACTTGCTCGAAGCCGTGCGGCGAATGCATGTCGCTCATGAGATCCCTGTCGCGATTCACTGGGCCCGCTGGAGGGCCGGGGGGTGAGTGAACAATCTACAAGTGGCGGTGAAGGTGTACCGACCGAAGGTGAACGAATAGAGGTGGTGTAGGGGAATCCTGGCATGAATCCCGCCTCGCTTCGACCGGCTGTGGCCGAATCGAAGCCGGGGACCGCGGCGACACCGCTCTATGGAGTGGCCCCTGATGATCATGGCTTCACGGTCCGTGCACGTGCACCACCAGCGTCGCGAGCAGCGGCGGCGGATCGGGACGGGGCGGGCGGACCGGCACGGGCATCAGTCCTCGGACGGTGGTCCGACCGGAACCGACACCGAGGTGGCCAACGCGTCGAGCACGCCGTGCACCCGCGCCATCTCCGCCTTGATCTCCTGCTTGCGCACCTCGATCTCCTCGACCTCGCGCTTGGCGTCCGCCCGCATCCGCTCGGTCTCCTCCTTGGCCTTGGCGACCAGCTGCTCGGCCAGCTCCCGGGCCTCGGCCACGGTCTCGGCGGCCTGCTTGCGGCCGGCCGCGATGGTCTGCTCGGCCTCAGAACTGGCGCGCTCACGGGTTTCCAGCGCCTTGGCGTCGGCCGCTTCCAGCACGCCGTCCGCGGTCCGCCTTATCCGGTCCACGTCCGCGCGGGCCGCACTGGTGGCGCGCTCGGCGTCGGCCTGCGCGGCGGTGGTGACCCGCTGCGCCTCCTCGCGGGCGTCGGCCAGCAGCCGGTCGGCCTCGGCCTCGGAGGTGGCGCGCAGCTTCGCAGCCTCCTGTCGCGCCACCGCCACCAGCTTGTCCGCGTCCCGGCCGGCGGACTCCAGCTTGCGGCCGGCCTCCTCGCGGGCCTCGGCCCGGATCCGGTCGGCGTCCAGCCGCGCCGCCTCGGCGGTCTCCGCCGACTCGTGGTGGATCCGCTCGGACTCCGACTTCGCGGCGGTGACCATGGTCTCGCTCTTGGTGCGGGCCTCGGCCAGCGCCGCCTCGGCCTCGGCGCGCATCGCCGCGGCGTCCCGGCGGGCCTCGGAGCGCACGGTCGCCGACTCCTCGGCGGCCTCCACCCCGAGCATCGCCGCCGCCGTCTCGGCCTCGCCGCGGATCCGCTCGGCCTCGGCGATCTGCCGGTCCGCGGCGGCCTGCGCCTCGTCCACGATCCCGGCGACCTCGGCGCGCACC
>JABFWL010000573.1 GCA_013362315.1 Catenulispora sp.
GGCCCCGGCGCGATCTGCCTGGCCGGGCCGCAGCGGCTCAAGGAGCTGCTGCCGCTGCTGCGGTTCGGCGGCGCCCTGCGCGTCTACGGCCCGCACCTGGCGCGCGGCGCCGGCCCGGCCGCCTCCGTCTGGCAGCTGGACCTGCCGGGCATGCGGCTGGTGCTGACCTTGTCTCCGGAGATCACCCGCGGCTTCTCCGGCGAGGGCGCGGTGCTGTCCGCGCTGGCGGGCGATGAGGTGATCGACGACGCCGAGCTGGTCGGCGCACTGCTGGCCTTCGACGCGCGGGTGGAACCAGACCGGCTCGCCGAGCAGTCCGGGCTGCCGACGGCCCGGGTGCGCGCGGCGCTGACCCAGCTCGGCACGGCCGGCCGCGTCGGCTACGACCACGCCGACGCCGCGTACTTCCACCGCGAGCTGCCCTACGACGCCGAGCGCGCCGCGAAGCAGAACCCGCGGCTGCGCGCCGCCGGCGACCTGCTCGACGCGAACGCGGTCGCCTGGGACGGCCCGATCGCCACCGTGATGGTCGCCGACCACGTGCAGCGGGTGCGCGCGGCCGCCGACGGCGCGCTGTCCTGCACATGTCAGTGGTATGCGAAGTATCAGGGAGGGCGCGGACCGTGCAAACACATCCTGGCCGCGGACGCCTATCGTCGTGGCGAACGAGGCTTGCTGGATTCAGCGGATTCAGCGGATCCGGCCGATTCAGCGGATCGCGCGGGGACCGACGCAGAAATGGTGGGGACGCTGTGAGCGCTGTGAGCACCGGGGAGATATCCGGCGAGCCCGGCTCGCCCGAACGCCTGACCGCGCTGCTGGCCGCCGGTGACGCCCCCGGCATCGCTGACTTCTTCCACGGCATGCCGGAGAAGGACCGGCGTGCCTTCGTGAAGACCCTGCGCGCTTACCAGAAGTCCCTGACTTGGGAGGTCTTCAAGGATGCCACGGCAGCTTCGGACTGGCCGGACTACAGCGAGCTCAAGCGCCGCAGTGGGCGGGCGCAGATCCCGGCGGCGATGGCGGTCCTGCCGAGCGCCTCCGCCGTCGCGAGGTACGTGCGCACCATAGATCGCGAGAGCTTCCTGGTCACTGTCCCCGCCGCGATCCGACGGGTGCTGACCGACCGCGATCCGGCGTGGCTGCCCGAACTCGCCGATGAGCTGTCGGCGGTGCTGGACCCGTTCTGGCAACGGGACCTGGTGGCGGCGGTCGCCGAGGCGGCGGGGGTGTTCCCCGCGGCGAACCCGAACTTCGTGCGCAGTTGGGCGATGCGGTACCAGTGGGGAAGAGAGCCGGAGATCGACCGCCAGGAGTTCCTGGCCGATCCACGGCTGGCGGAGCTGCTACCGCTGACGTTCGAGGGCGACAGGAACGACGACCTCTACAACGGCGGGTCCACGTTGGGAAAGCACGTGGTCGCGGCGGTCGCCGAGGGCAAGATCGCGCGGGCGGTCGTCCTCGACGCCAGCCTGCGGCGGCTGCTGCGCGGCGGACGGCCCGGCGCGCTCCAGGGCCAGGCCGCGTTCTTCGCCGGGCTGGCGCCGACGGACGAGGAGATCGCCGAGCGGATCTCCAGCTGTATCAGCCTGCTTTCCGCTCAGCAGGGCACCGTGGTGAAGGTGTTCCTGGCAGCGGTGATCAAAGCGAACGACGCCGGCCACATAGCTCCGGAACTCGCCCTGGAAGCGGCGTCGATCGCGGTGACGCGCTCGGAGAAGAACATCGTCAAGACCACGCTCGGCTGGCTCGACGCTCTCGCCACGGCCCATCCCGACCGTGCCGGGGAAATCGCCGGGCACCTCGCCAGTGCTTTCGGCGCGTCCGGCGCCGACCTCCAGCAGCGCGCCGTGAAGCTGATCGGCAAGCGGGCCGGTGTGCTGGGGGAGGCTGACAAACAGCGGCTCGTGGCGGAGGCCGAAACCCACCTCCCGCCAGACCTCGCCGCGACGCTCGCCAAGCTGCTCGGTGTGCAGCAGGGCTCGGCGATCGACGACGCCGTCCACCCCGAGGCCGCCTGCGCTGCCGCCGCCTACCCCGACGTCGCGCCCTACGAGCCGCGTCCGCTGCTCGCGCCGATCGGGTCGCCGGCCGAGCTGGCCGAGCACCTTGTGGCGCTGATGGGTCGTCCGCCGGCTGAGGCGATGGTGGTCGAGCGGGTTCTGGAAGCGATCCTGGTGTTCTCCCAGACCGACCTCGAAGAACTGCGCGTGGCGCTGGAGCCGGTGATTCACCGGATGCGGTCCGGATCGCAGTGGTCGCTGGACGATTACCCGCAGACGCCGCGTCTGGGGCTGTACCGGCTCGTCGAGAACCTGACCAAGCTGGATGACGCGGGCAAGTGGAGCCCGCACCGGGCGAGCGTTCATCAGCTGTGGCCACGGGTGCGCAAGCAGGCCAAATTTCACGTATCACGCAGGCGCACGTCGCCCGCGGACTTCCTGATCCTGCGCATGGCCGAGCTCGGTTTCGCCCTGGGGCTACCGGATCTGCCTCCCCTGCTCGCGGTGCCGACCGCGGCGAACGGCCGCATCGACCCGGAAGTGCTGGCGGCGCGGCTGCGCGAGTGCGAGGCCCAAGGCTGGGTCCCGCTGGAAGCCGACTTCCATCAGGCACTGCTGCGCCTGCCGAGGGACTGCGCGGGTGTGGACGTTTCCGGCTTCACCTCCAAGGAGGGCAGGCGCTTCGCGGAGTGGGTCGGCGGAGACCGGGTCGCCCTGCCGGCGCTCGAGATGCCGGTGCCGATGTCCGCGAGCCAGGCGCAATCGGGCGAGGTGCGGCGGGTGCACATGAACCAGGTCTCGCGTCAGCACGTCCGGCATCCCGCGACGCTGTTCGATCTGCTTCCCGGCGTCTGGATCGAGCCGGAGCGGCAGTTCGACCGGTCGGACTGGGACGTCTGCTGGCCCGCGATCCTGCCCGCGTGCCCGGACCTGCCCGCCGTGGCGCTGGTCGGCGGCGGCCTGGACTGGACCACGGCGCAGCCGTCGCCGGCGTCGGCGGTGGTCCTGGCCGAGTCGGACGATCCGACGCACCGCGGCACGCACCACGTCATCGCCGCGCGCCTGGTCGACGCCGACGCCGGGATGCGCGCCCCGGGTGTCGACGCCGCCCTGGTTCTCGCTTCGCGCGGACTGCTGCAACCGATGCTGCTGGCCGCCGCGCTGGAGGCCCGGCTGGCGGCCGAGGGCAGTGCCCTGCGACGCATCGTGCCAGGCCTGCGGGACCTGGCGAACGGCGGCGCGGCGGGCCAGAGCTGGGAGACCATCGCGGCCCTGCTGCCCCGGATCCTGCCGCCCGCGCTGCCGAAGGCGCTCGGCGGCACGGCCGAGTTGTTGGCGGCCGGGACGGAGCTGGCCGCGGCGCTGAAGGTGCGGATGCCGATCGCCGCGGTCACGGCCGTGGCGGGGAAGAAGGGCGGCAGCGCGGTCGTCGACGCGGCGAAACGGTTGGCGACGGTGCTGGGAGAGGGGTGAGGGCTGGGCTGGAGAACTCGGCCGGGTACTCGGCCGGGGAGGCGGCTGAGGGGCTCAGTCGGGGCTCGGTAGGAGGCTTGGCCGGGGAGGCGACCGGTGGGCTGGGCCGGCTCCCCGGCCGCGGCGTCGGCGTGGCGCGTGTGGCCGGTGTGACCTCGGGATATACCGTGGTCGCGTCCGGGAACCAGACCGTTGCGGAGTGCGTCCAATCCCCATGAAGCTGACGAGTGGAATCTGCGTCACGGCTCTGATCCTCGGCGGCACGGCGGCCTGTGCGAGCAGCGCCTCGTCGCCGGCTGCCGGCGGCGGTGGCAGCAGTTCGCCGTCGACCACCTCGGTGGGCAGCACCACGCCGGAGACCTCGGCGAGCTCGCCTTCTTCGGGCGGCCAGGTCCAGCGCCTGGCCGAGATCCACGCCGAAGGCGGCTTCGCCGGGAACCAGCCGCGCTTGCAGCCCCCGGCGGTGGTCGTCTACTCCGACGGCACCGTCGTGCTCAACGCGCTCAAGCAGCACACCCTCACCCCGGCGAACCTCACCAAGCTGATGACGACGCTGCGCAAGGACCTGGACGGGCTGCCGGAGGACGTGAAACCCACGTCCCGTCCGATCCCGGACATCGCGACGACCGTGCTGGTCGTGCGGAAGGCGGACGGCAGCGAGCAGACCGTCCGGGCTTCCGGCCTGCCGCAGATCGGTAAGGAAGGCGGCTACCCCGCGCCGCTCTACGACGCCTACACCAAACTCGACGCCCTCAGCGCCGACCCCGGAACGCCGTTCACCAGCTCGAAGGTGCGCTACCTCCTGCAGTGTCCTGTGACGACCCAGGACAAGCCGAAGCCCTGGCCCGCCGCGGTGCCGCAGCCGACCAGGGCCGGCGACGGGAACTGCACCGAGATGCCGGTCGTGGAGGGTGCGGCCGCGGACGCGGTCCGGGCGGCGTGTCAGCCCGCGATGCCCGGCGACGGACAGGCGAAGCCGACGGTGCCGTACCAGTCGGACAAGGGCGTGCGGACGTGCCAGTGGCGTTACGCCTTGCCGGATGAGACGTCGTAGTCCGACGCGCCGACCCGGGCGACGAGACGGCCAGGAGGCTCAGGGCACTGCGGCCCACTCCGGCAGCGGCTCGCACCGCTTGCGCCACTCCTCGGGAATGCCCTCGACGCCGACCCGCGCCGCCATCACCCCGCCGACGATCGCGCAGTTGGTGTCGATGTCGCCGCCGACCAGGGCGGTGTCCCAGAACGCCGCCTCGTAGTCGCCGTCGGTGTCGCCTTCGCCCTCGGTCTCACTCTCACCCGCACCCTCGCCGCCGAGCCGCTTGGCCGCCACCCATAGGCAGAACGGCACCGTGTCCGGTGCGGAGATGTAGCGTCCGTTGCCCAGAGAAGCCGCGGCGCTGCGCGGATCGCTGAGCGGGAGCAGCGTCATGGCGTTGCCGATGCCGTCGCGGACCAGGCCGGGCGGCGTGCGCTCGGCGATCTCGTCCAGGAACGCGTAGCCGGCCAGGTTCGTCGTCGCCGCCAGCGCCGCCGCCACGGCCACGGCCACCGCCCCGGCGACGCCCTCGGCGTGCGTGTGCGTCACCTCCGCCGAGGCCGCCGCCTGCGCGGCGACCCGCTCCAGGTCGTCGGCGCCGTACCAGGCGCCCAGCGGCGCCACCCGCATCGCGGCGCCGTTGCCCCAGGAGCCGCGGCCCTCGAACATGCCCTGCGCCTGCTCGCGCCAGTCGGCGCCCTCCTGCCGGATCAGGCGCAGCATGCGGTTGACGCCGGCGCCGTAGCCGCGGTCGAAGTCGTGGTGCTCGGCGAAGGAGCGGGCCAGCGCGTCCTGGTCGGCGCGGCCGCGGGCGCGCAGCACCGCGTAGACGGAGCAGGCCATCTCGGTGTCGTCGGTCCAGTACCAGGGATCCGGCGGCAGCAGCCGGTCGGCCAGCAGCGGCTGGTTGAGCGGGACGAAGTAGCAGGCGCCCACCGCGTCCCCCACGGCCAGGCCGCGGAGCGACGCGACGGCACGGAGGTGCGAGTGGTCGTCGGTCATGACATCACTCTTACTACATAGCACCCTCTCAACTCATTCGTCGTTCCGGCTAACTCATTCGTCTTCCCCGGCGGTGTCTGCGATGATCTGCTGGGAAGGAAAGACGTGCTCAAGCTATTTGCCCCTTACAAGCCGATTCTGGCGATGCCCGGGACCCGGGCTCTTTTCGTCGTGGCGTTCCTCGCCAGGCTGCCGCTGACCGCGAAGTCCATGGCGCTGACCTTGCACGTCGTGCTGGACCAGGGCGGCAGCTACGCCGCGGCCGGCGCGGCCAGCATGGTGATGACCGCTGGGATGGGCGTGGGGGCGCCGTTGCTCGGACGGATGGTGGACCGGCGCGGGCTGAAACCGGTGCTGCTGCTGACCGGCGCGGCCGAGACCGGGTACTGGGTGAGCGCGCCGTTCCTGCCGTATCCCGTGCTGCTGGTGACGACGTTCGTGTTCGGCGGGCTGCTCGGCGTGCCGGTGTTCTCGGTGATCCGGCAGGCGGTGGCGGTGCGGGTGCCGGAGGCTCTGCGCCGACAGGCGTTCGCCCTGGACTCGATGATCGTCGAGCTGGTCTTCATGGTCGGCCCGGCGCTGGCCATCGCCAGCATCACCACGATGCGGTCCGCGCGGCCGACCCTGGCAGCGATCGGCGTCCTCACTGTCGGCGCGGTCGTGACGCTCTGGCTGCTCGACCCGCCGATCGGGCACCGCGCCGGGGCGGCCGAAGCGGGTGCGGCGCCGCCGCCGAAGCTGCCGCTGAGCACGTGGCTGCGGCCCAGCTTCGTCCTGGTGCTGGCGACCGGCATGGCGGCGAACCTGGTGCTGTCCGGCACCGACATCTCCATCACCGCGTTGCTGCGGCAGCAGGACGCGGTGAAGTGGGCCGGGGTCTGCATCGTCGCCTGGTGCCTGCTGTCGCTGTTCGGCGGCTTCTGGCACGGCTCGACGGCGCGGCCGTGGCGGCTGCCGGTGCTGATGCTGCTGCTCGGCGCCGGAACCGTCCCGGTCGGCTTCATCGGCCACTTCGGCTGGTGGTGGCTGGCTCTGGCGCTGCTCCCGGCCGGCTTCATGTGCGCCCCGACGCTGGCCTCCACGGCCGAGGCCGTCGCGGCCGCGGTCCCGGCCTCGGCGCGCGGCCAGGCCATGGGCTTGCAGGGCTCTGCGATGACGCTGGGCGGCGCGATAGGCGCGCCGCTGGCCGGCACGGTCGTCGACGCGTCGTCCCCGCCGTGGGCGTTCGCGACGACCGGGGCTATCGGCGTGCTGCTGGCCGCCGCGATGCTGGCGTACCAGCGGTTCGCGGGGGTCGCCGGGGCGCGTGCGGCCGCGGTGCCGGGACCGGCGCCGC
>JABFWL010000033.1 GCA_013362315.1 Catenulispora sp.
GTCCACGGATGCCGCGCGCCACTCATAACACTTACTTACCCACACAAACCAACGGCATTGGAATCGAGGCCCGCCGGAGGCACCGGCCCTTCACCATGGGTTTGACTTTCTGACCCACGCCGACCCATCCCGACCCATCCTGCCCCCCACCCCTGATTGACAGCACCTTGCGACAGCTCTAACGTCCCGTCAGAACCCCCCTCGAACACCGTGCGGGATTTCAGACAACGGCGTCAGGCAGATCTGCGGTGTCGATCGATCGGTCAGCCGTAATCGGCCGGAAGGAACGTCTCATGCCGTTGTCCAAGCGCGTCTTCGCGCGGTTGTCGCTCGCCCTCGCCGTGGTGAGTGCCCTGGTGGGTGCCATGTTCGTCGTGGCCGGCGCGCCGGCCACCCAGGCCACGCCGGCGATCGGCCCGGCGATCGGCCCGGCGATCGGCCCGGCGGTCGCTCCGGCGGTCGCGGCCATCAGCACTCCGCCGATGGGCTGGGCGTCGTGGAACACGTTCGCCGCGAAGATCAACTACAACGTCATCAAGGGTCAGGCCGACGCGCTGGCGTCCTCCGGCATGGCGACCGCCGGCTATCAGTACGTGAACATCGACGAAGGCTGGTGGCAGGGCACCCGCGACTCCTCGGGCAACATCACCGTGGACTCGGCGGACTGGCCCGGTGGGATGAAGGCGATCGCCGACTACATCCACAGCAAGGGCCTGAAGGCGGGCATCTACACCGACGCTGGCAAGAACGGCTGCGGCTACTACTACCCGACCGGCCGGCCCGCCGCGCCGAACAGCGGCAGCGAGGGCCACTACGACCAGGACTTCCTGCAGTTCTCGCAGTGGGGCTTCGACTACGTCAAAGTCGACTGGTGCGGTGGCAACGCCGAGGGGCTGAACCCGCAGACCGCGTACCAGGCGATCAGCGACTCGATCGGCCGTGCCACGGCCCAGACCGGGCGGCCGATGGTGCTCTCGGTCTGCGACTGGGGCAACCAGAGCCCGTGGAACTGGGCACCGGGCATGTCGAACCTCTGGCGTACCAGCGGCGACATCATCTACTACGGCGAAGCGCCGTCGATGAGCCGGGTCCTGTCCAACTTCGACGCCGCGCAGCATCCCAGCGCGCAGAGCCCCGGGCACTATAACGACCCTGACATGCTGATCGTCGGCATGCCCGGCTTCACCGGCGCCCAGAACCGCACCCACCTGAGCCTGTGGGCGATCTCCGGCGCGCCGCTGCTGGCCGGCAACGACCTCACCACGATGAGCACCGACACCCGCGCCGTGCTCACCAACTCGGAGGTCATCGCCATCGACCAGGACTCCCGCGGCCAGCAGGGGGCGAAGGTCGCCGAGGACCAGAGCGGCCTGCAGGTGTACAGCAAGACCCTGTCCGGCAGCGGCCGGCGCGCCGTGGTCCTGCTCAACCGGACCGGTTCGGCGGCCACCATCACCGCGCGCTGGAGCGACCTCGGCCTCACCGGCGCGGCCTCCGTGCGCGACGTCTGGGCGGCCGCCGATCGGGGCAGCTTCACCGGCAGCTATGCCACCTCCGTCCCGGCCGGCCAGGCGGTGCTGCTCACCGTGACCGGCACCGACGGCTCGGGAACCGGCACCGGCACCGCCAAGCAGATCGTCGGCGGAGCATCAGGACGCTGCGTCGACATCAACAACTCCTCGACCACCAACGGCACCCAGGCGCAGCTGTGGGACTGCAGCGGCCAGACCAACCAGAAGTGGACCTACACCGCGACCAAGCAGCTGACGATCTACGGCACCAAGTGCCTGGACGCCGCCAACAAGGGCACCGCCAACGGCACCGCCGTGGTGATCTGGGACTGCAACGGCCAGACCAACCAGCAGTGGAACGTCAACAGCAACGGCACCATCACCGGCGTGCAGTCCGGCCTGTGCCTTGACGCCACCGGCGCCGCCACCGCCAACGGCACCAAGATCGAGCTGTGGTCCTGCAACGGCGGCGGAAACCAGCAATGGAGCCTGAAGTAACGGCCGCGGCCGCGCCGATCGTGGCGGAGCCGTGACCTGAGTTTCTGTTATGCCGCGCAATTTCCCACGTCGTCACCATCCGTGAGTTGGCTTCGGTATAGAGCGCGTGCAAGGGTGATCGTCCCCAGGTACCGATGGAGGGCGAGATGTTCTTGCACGCCGGGGTCTTCTCCCGGATGGCGGCGGCGCTGGTGCTGACGGCGGCGCTGCTGGCCGGCCATGTCGGCGAGGCCGCGCCCGCGCACGCGGCCGGCCCCGCCGACATCACCGCCCAGGTGCTGGCCGGGAAGGACATCGCGCTGCCGGGCGACTCGGTCATCAACCTGCCCTCCGGGACGACGACGTACAACGGCGTCATCTCCGGGCAGGGCACGCTGACCGTCGCCGGCTCCGGCACGCTGGTGCTGACCCGTGACGGCACCCTCACCCTGCCCCCGGACCGCCAGCACCAGAAGGTGACCACGAGCGGCGGCAACTGGCCCTACCCGATCGTCGCCAATCCCGATCCGCCGACCGTCGTCGTCGCGCGCGGCGCCACGCTCCAGTACGGCAACGGCGGCGCGACCGGCGTCATCGGGTCCTACCCCTACTCGTGGCCGCAGATCAACCTCAAGCTCAACCAGGACAACATCCAGGTGGACGGCACCCTGCTGCTCGATCTGAGCGGCCCGGACGTCAACCTCGGCACGATCTCCGGCTCCGGCGTGGTCGCCCAGCCGCGCGGCGCCTGGGCCCGGCTGGACCTGGCCGGTACCCAGCCGTTCCGCGGGGTGCTCGCCGTCGGCACCGCCTTCAACTTCGGCGACGCCTCCTACCGGCTCGCGCTGCCGAACGCGCGCGCCATCCTCAACGACGGCTCGGCCATCTTCTACGCCCGCGACTACACCCTCACCATCCCGCAGGACTTCTACGAACAGAACTACGGCACCGACATCAACTACCACACCTGGCAGGCCGGGAAGATAGTGATGACGGGCGTCGACAACTTTGCGGACAGCACCGGGATCGGCGTTCCGACGCTCAGTGATCCGAGCCTCAACACCCGCCAGATAGCGCACACCATCAATTTCCGCGGCATCAACATCGAGGGCGCCACGGTCCAATGGGGCGACGGGACCACGAACCGATTCTTCCTGCCGGCGACGCCGTCCAACTCCTATATCAATATTCATAGAAACGGCAGCCTGGCCTTCGACTACAACGGTCCCGTGACCCTGAACACGCCGATATCGGGCGGCGTCTACCACGGTTCACTGAGCACTCCGGCCAATGCGACCATCACGCTGAATCCCACTGCGGGCAACGCCGTCACCTTCGCCACGCCGCAGAACTACCACGGCACCACGACCATCGGCGCCGGGGCGACTCTGCTGCTGGGAACCGGAACTTCCGGCGGCGACAGCGCCCTGCTGACCGGAACCGCCGCGGACGCCGTCGTCGACAACGGCGCGCTGGTCGCGCGCAACACGGCAACGCCGCTCTCGTTGTCGAATATCACCGGCTCCGGCTCGCTGACCCAGTCCGGCGCGGCGCGGACCACCCTGACCGGCACGACGAGCTACAGCGGCGCGACCACGATCACCGCCGGCACGCTCGCCCTGGGCCCCGGCTCGGGCGGCATCGGTGCGAGCAGCGGCCTGACGCTGAAGGGCGGCACCTTCGACATCTCCGCCGCCGGGGACCAGACCGTCAGAAGCCTGACCGGGGATTCCGGCACCATCGCCCTCGGCGCGCACACCCTGACCGTCGCAGCCGGCGCCGCGACGACGTACGGCGGGACCTTCTCCGGCTCCGGGGGCCTGGTCAAGACCGGAGCCGGGACGCTGACCCTCACCGCCGGGAGCACGACGAGCGGAGCGTGGCGAGTCGACCAGGGCACGCTGGCCGTCGGCGGCGCGCCGACGACCACCGGAGGGCTGACCGTGGGCGCCGGTGCGACCCTGGCGCTGACGGCGCCCGCGAGCGGCGCGGCGCTGACCGTCAACGGCCCGCTGAACCTGGCCGGCACCCTGACCGTCAAGCCGGCGGGCGCGGTGACCGCGGGGGAGCAGTTCACGCTGGTCCACGCGACGGGACCGGCAGCGGTCGGCAGCTTCGCAGGGCTCGCCGAAGGGGCCGCCGTCACCGTCGGCGGGGCGTCGTTCCAGATCACGTATCACGGCGGGACCGGCCACGACATCGTGCTGACCGCGCGGAACAGCGCGTCGGCGACTGCGGTGGGGAGCACGGTGGCGAACGCGCCGGCGCAGCCGGCGCAGGACAGCGGTTCGACGAGCCCGCAGCACGCGGCGGCGGGCACCGGCGGCGGCTCCGGCCTCAAGCTCGCCGCGCTGGCGATCGGAGCCTTCGCTCTGTTGCTCGCGGCTTTCGGGGTCTTCCGCGTCCGCAGACGCTCGACCGCGGGGACCGGCCGCCGCCGCGCCACTGGGCGGTAGCGGCTCGTTCCTCCCGCTCGCACCCGCCACAACTCGCCGATACTGTCGAATGGAAGTCGAAGCGCTTCGAATATCCCACCTTCCCTCGGGGGTGTCGTTTGTTCGATGCCTCATATCGGGCAACATCGCACGCGGATAGGGAAACGTGCACGACGATCATGGGATGAGTTCTCCCTGTCGTTATCGAAGCGTGACCTTCGCAGCCTTGTGCGCCCGGTAACGCCGCCGTAACTTCATCGCCATGTTGAAGCGCTTCGACGCTCCCCGTCGGCGGTCTGCCGCCGGGCTAGCCAGTGTCATCCTTCTCACCGGTGCGGTCCTCGGCGCGGGCACCCTGCCCGCCGTCGCGTCGGCCGCCCCCGACAGCACAGCGCAAAACAGCACCACGCAAGACAGCACAGCGCAAGACGCCGGCATCCTGCCGGCGCCGGACAACCCGGCGATGTCCACCGTCGCGGCGATGCAGCCCAGCTGGAACATCGGCAACACGATGGACGCCATCCCGGACGAGACCTCGTGGGGCAACCCGCTGATCACCAAGCAGCTGCTCGACTCCGCGAAGGCGCAGGGCTTTCGCAGCATCCGCCTTCCGGTGACCTGGAGCGGCCACCAGTCGGCCACCGCGCCCTACACCATCGACCCGGTGTGGATGGCCCGCGTCAAGCAGGTGGTCGACTGGGCGATCGCCGACGGCCTCTACGTCGACCTGAACGTGCACCACGACTCGTGGCAGTGGATCGAGTACATGCCCACGAATCACGACAACGTGGTGGCGCGGTTCAACGCGACCTGGACCCAGATCGCGACCACGTTCAAGGACGAGCCGCGCAAGCTGCTGTTCGAGGACGTCAACGAGCCGCAGTTCAAGGACGCCGCCGGCAACCCGGTCTCGGACGCCGACGCCATCAAGTGCCTGGACGAGCTGGACACGTCGTTCTTCAACATCGTGCGCCACTCCGGCGGACGCAACGGCAGCCGGCTGCTGATGCTGTTCCCGACGGCCAACACGCAGGCCGGATTCGACGCCCAGGCCGCCGAGATCGCCTCGCTGCACGACCCGAACATGGTGGCCACGGTGCACAACTACGGCTTCTGGCCGTTCACCGTGAACATCGCCGGATACGACAGCTTCAACGACCGGGTCCAGCAGGACATGCTCGATCTCTACTCGCAGATCTACAACACCTTCGTCGCCAAGGGCGTCCCGGTGTACATGGGCGAGTGGGCCACGTTCAAGGACCCGGGCTACGACAAGTTCAACGCCATCGAGCCGGGTGAGGGCTACAAGTTCTACGAGGCGTTCGAGTACCAGGCACGGATCCACCACGTGACCACCGCGCTGTGGGACACCGGCCTGTTCATCGACCGGAATACGGGCCAGATACGGATTCCGGACCTGTGGGCGTATGTCAAGTCGGGCTGGAAGACGCGCTCCGGCACGGCGGCCTCGGACCAGCTGTTCCTGCCGAAATCCGGCCCGATCACGGCGCAGACGATCAGCCTCAACCTGAACGGCACCACGTTCGAGGGGCTGAGCGTGGGTGACTCGCACCTGCTCAAGGGCCGGGACTATCTCATCAACGGCGACCAGGTGACGCTGACCGCCGCCACCGTCACCAAGCTCGCCGGCGACCGGGCACTGGGCGTCAACTCGACCCTGACGGTCCGGTTCTCCCGGGGAGTGCCCTGGCACGTCAACGTCATCTCCTACGCTCCGGTGACTCAGGCGAACGCCACCGGTGACGCCACCGGCTTGGTCATCCCGACCCAGTTCAACGGTGACGTCCTGGCGGAGATGGAAGCCAAGTACGCCGACGGCAGCGGTGCGGGACCTGCGTCCTGGACCACCTACCAGGAATTCGGTGGCTCGTTCAAGCCGGACACCGAGGGCAACACCATCACCATGACGCCCGACTTCATCAAGGCCATCAACGACGGCGTGCCGGTGACGCTCACCTTCTACTTCTGGAGCGGCGCCAAGACGACCTACACCGTCACCAAGTCCGGGGCCACGGTCACGGGCTCGGTCTCCTGATCACAGCTCTTCAATACTCACGTCGCTCACGCCGGAACCGCGCGGGAGAGGTGCCGCAGGCATCGGTGAACGCGCGGTAGAACCGGCTGAGCGACCCGAATCCGGACGCCACCGCCACCCGGGTCACCGGGAGGTCGGTGGTGGCCAGCAGGCGGCGGGCCTCGGCCAGCCGGTGCAGCTTGAGATAGTCGCCGATCGTGGTCCGCACGACCTTGCGGAACTGGGTCATGGCATAGCTGGGATGGACGTTCGCCGCGGCGGCTATCTCGGCGACCGTGATCGGCTCGCGGAAGCGGGCGGCGATGAGCCGGACCATGGAGACGACCTGGCGCAGTGCCGGGTCGTCTCCGACGTCCGGGCGGACCGG
>JABFWL010000370.1 GCA_013362315.1 Catenulispora sp.
GACCCACACCGAGCGGCAGTCGGTGCTGTTCGAGGACGGGCGCGAGTTCACCTTCCTGATCACCGAGGGCGTGCTGCGCACCTGGCCCGGCGAGCTGACGGTGATGGCGGCGCAGTTCGACCGGCTGCGGCAGATGGCGATGCATCCCGGCGTGCGGCTGGGGATCCTGCCGTGGAGCGCGGCGATGCGCGGGCTGCCGATGGTCAGCTTCACGGTCTACGACGACCGCGAGGTGGCGGTGGAGATGTTCACCGGCGAGCTGCTGATGGCGCAGCCTGACAAGGTCGCGACACACGTGCAGCAGTTCCGACGTCTGGAGGAGTCGGCTGTGTACGGTGAAGAGGCGATCGCCCTGATCAACCGGGTCGAGATGGACCTGGCGCGACTGCCCGCAGTAAACCTGGATGACGAATCATCATCCAAATAAGGGAACTTCCTCGAAATGCCACAGAATCGGCGGCTCCTGGGGCTAGCCTGACTGGTGGGAGGGCGGATCCGCCCCCTCCTCACCGTCCGGGAGGCCCCAGGTGTCGTATTGGTCCCGTTCGTTCCCCGGGCTGGCCGAGTGCCTCGCCGAGGTCCGCCAGTTCACCCGGATGGTGGTCGGCAACGCGCCGGGCTCCGATCTGGTCGTGCTGGCCGTCTCCGAACTGGCCGGCAACGCCATCGTGCACACCGCCAGCGGTGAGCCCGGCGGGCAGTTCGTGGTGCATCTGGCGGCCTACACCGACCGCTGGCAGGTCCGGGTTGACGACCAGGGCGCGCCCGGCGACCCGCGGATCGTCGTCGCCGGAGTGGACGGCCCAGGCCTCTGCGACGCCGACGACGCCGACGCCGGGGCTGGTGACGCAGCCAGAGCCGAGGCCGGAGCCGGGGCCGACAGTGACACCGAGAGTCTCGCGGAGAGCTACGCCGATCCCGGCCAGGACACCGACCTGGACCTGTTCCTGGAGGGCGACTGGACCGCGGAGACCGGCCGCGGGCTGGCCCTGGTCGCGGCCGTGTCCCGGAAATGGGGAGTGCTCGGCGACTGCAACGCCAGGGCGGTGTGGGCCGAGATCCCGTACCCGGTGACGAACGGCAAGGCTGTCGAGGCGGTGATGTCCGGCGACATGCTCGACGCGTTCGCGGCCGTCGCCGACGAGCTGGCCGGGGACGCCGGCCTCCCGGCCGAAGACGACGACTTCGACGCCACGCCGGAGGACGACGGCCCCGACTCCGTGCCCGAGCGTGAGGCGGCCGGGCTGCCGGCGGCGGCCAGTGCGGCTCCGCAGGCAGCGGCCGGCCGGTGGCGCGGCCGGGTGCCGACCGATCCGAAGGTCGCCGAGCGGTACCGGCGGACGGCGATCAGCGCGATGTTCCAGCGGACACTGATCGAGCACGCGCACCTGGAGACGATCGGGCCGCGCGAGCTGCCGTTCTGGCCGCCGTTCCCGAATCCGCTCGCGCTGCAGGAGGCACGCAGCGGTCAGGCACGGAGCGGTCAGGCACGGAGCGGTCAGGCACGAACGCCGGCCGGCGAGAACCGCGACGACCAGCGCGAGTTCGAGGGGCAAGAAGCCGGCTAGCAGCGGCGTGGAGCCAGGACTGTCAGTGGCGGCTGAGACGATAATGGTCACCAAAGCGACAAACCCGGCGAAAGGTCCCCACCATGCGAATCCGAACGACGCTGGCCGCCAGCAGTTCAACCCTCTTATTCGCCTGCGGTGGCGGTGTCGCGCACGCGACAGACGGACCTTCGGCCGCCGGCGGCACGCTTCCCGTGCCCGGTACGTCGTTCGCGGTCAGCGAGAACGGCGATCTGGTGATGGAATGCGACGGCGTTGTGCACCGGATCGAGGTGCACGGCGCCGGTCGGCTGCAGGTCGGCGACCAGCTCACCGGGAAGCAAGTCCCCATCGGACAGCCGACGTTCGCGGTGAGTACGGACGCTGAGGAACTGACGGGGCACGAGGCCGAACTGGGGACGGTGACCGTCTCGGCGAAGGAACCGGTCGTCGGGGAGTTCACGGCGGCGTCGGCCGCGCGGCCGTACCCGGCGGCCCAATCGCTGGGGCAGGACGTGACCGTGACGATGGAGCACAGCCCCTGCCGCGCCGGGCAGCGCGGGGTCTATGCCAGCAAGGCCGCTTTCCCTTTACTGAACACGGATCTGACCGACTTCCCGCCGCGGAACGCCGTGTACCAGCTGACCACTCCGGTGGAGCTGGACGACGTCTCGGATCCGTCCGCGGCGCCGTTCACGCTGACCGGCTTCGTGGTCACCGTCGACCGGTTGCCGTGAACCCGTCGAACAGCGGCCCGCCGAGCCGGTCCAGGACCTCGCGGGCGAAGGCGGCGGTGGCGGCCTCGTCACCACCGGCTCGCAGCCAGCGCTCGGCCAGACCGGCGTCCAGCGCGCGCAGCTCCCGCAGCAGCCATTTGCCGGTGCCGTTCCAGCAGTTCGCGGCCGCCAGCGCCTGATGCGCCGCGTCGCTCCACAAGGTGGCGGCGATGACCCGGCGCTCCCCGGGATCGGTGGCATGCGCGAGGTCGTCCAGCAGATCGGTGAGGCCGTAGCGGACCCGGTCACGCTGCGCGGATGACAGCGGTTTGGGACCGGCTTCCAGCACCGCGCGACACCGGTCCTGCCACCCGGCGGGACTGCCGACCAGAGCCACACCGGCCCCGACCATCCGGTGCAGGCTGGGCTTGCGGGCAGCGTGCTCCTCGGCGAGCCAGTACTCCAGACTCTGCGCGTCATGGACGAACAACTCGGCGGGCCAGCCCCGGAAGACCAGCGACTCGCGGCGCGGCGCCAGCGGATCGCCGGGCGGCAGCACGACCACCAGATCCAGGTCGGAGCCGGGAGTGCGCAACGCGGTCAGCACGCTGCCGGCCAGCACGGCCCACACAGCCTGGGGATAGCGTTCGCGCACCAGAGCAAGGGCATCAGGGATCGGATCGTGAGCCATCGCCAGCGATAATCCACCGCCGCAGCCGCGGGGACAACCGGTTTCCTTAGGAATCCGGCGTCCGGCTTCATAGTCTTCTTGCGCGATTCTCATCCTGTCGGCAAGGCGCTCTCATCGTCGAGGAGCACCGTAGGGACCATGACCGGATTCGAGCATGACCCGTATCAGCCGCAGCGGCCCGCCGACGACGACCCGCAGCCGTGGGGCGGCCGCCCGAACCCGGGACCGGCGTTCGGCCCGGCGCACGCGGCGCACGCCGGAGGTACCGGCGACATCGGACCGTACACGGGACCGCGCACCGGCGGTCACGCCGGCGCTGGCGGCGCCCACGCTGGCGACGGCAGCACTGGCGGCCTACCGCCGTACACACCGATCACCTCGATCACCCCCGGCCCCGGCTCAGGACCGTTCGGCGCCCCCACGGCCCCAGGAGCCATGGCACCACCGCCACCGGAACGCCCCCGCCGCAAGCGCAGGATGGGCATGGCTCTGGTGGTGGCCGGCACCATAGCGGCCTCGGCGCTGGCCGGCGGCGTCGCCGGCACCGTGGCGGCGCACCAGAACTCCTCCGCCGCCTCCCCGCCGACCACCCCCCTGTCCACCTCCACCGTGAACACCCCGGTCAGCAACCAGACCGGTCAGTCCGGCACCGTCGTCGGCCAGGTGGCCAAGGCAGCCCTGCCCACCGTGGTCCAGGTGACGGTGGAGACCTACCAGGGCAAGTCCGTCGGCTCCGGCGTGATCCTCACCGCCGACGGCAAGATCCTCACCAACAACCACGTCGTCGCCGAAGCCACCGACGGCAACGCCCAGATCACCATCACCTTCAACGACGGCCGCACCGCCCAGGCCACCATCCTCGGCACCGATACCGGCAGCGACCTCGCAGTGATCAAGGCCCAAAACGTCAGCAACCTCCCCACCGCCACCCTCGGCGACAGCGACAAGGTCCAAATCGGCGACACCGTCATCGCCATCGGCTCCCCCGACGGCCTCCAAAGCACCGTCACCTCCGGCATCGTCAGCGCCCTCAACCGCCAAGTCACAGTAAGCAGCAGCCAAAACCGCTACACCCCCGGCAACCAGGTCACCTACAAAGCCATCCAAACCGACGCCAGCCTCAACCCCGGCAACTCCGGCGGCCCCCTCCTCAACGCCCAAGCCCAAGTCATCGGCATCAACTCCGCCATCTACTCCCCAACCAACGCCTCCGGCACCCAAGGCGGCAGCGTAGGCCTCGGCTTCTCCATCCCCGTAAACCAAGTCAAGACCCTGCTGAACAAACTGGAAGGCGGCCAGATGAGCTGACCCTCACCCATTGAGGGTCACGCTGAGGGCCACAAACAGAACAGCCTCGGATCTTTACGGTTCCGAGGCTGTGAACCGCTCCGGATCTTGTCCAGACTCTAGGGTTGGGGTTCCAGCTGTGGT
Source organism: Catenulispora sp. (assembly GCA_013362315.1). Taxonomy (GTDB): domain Bacteria; phylum Actinomycetota; class Actinomycetes; order Streptomycetales; family Catenulisporaceae; genus Catenulispora. The sequence goes on from JABFWL010000370.1 coordinate 4,386, forward strand.
TTTGACTGGGTGAGGTAGAACTCTGTTTCGTATTCAATGGGCGGGACGTGACCTATCTCACCGTGCAGGCGCCGGTTGTTGTACCACTCGATCCATTCGGCGGTGGTGACACGTTCAAGCCTGGACTTGGTGACATCGCCCAGGTCCTGGCCTTTACCGGCGTTAGGTGGGAAGAGATCGTGGCGGTCCAGGCGGACGAGATCAACCTCGAGGCGCAACTGATTCCCATCAACCTGACAGCCAGCGAGTCCGGCGGTCGACGCGACCCGCGCGAGGGTGCGAAGACGTCTGCCGGTGTTCGTGTCGTGGTTGCCCCTGACATCGCCATGCCCGCCGTTCGTCGGCTTCTCCAGCGAGGCGCCCAGGGCCGCGAACTCAGTCAGGGTGAGCAGTACGGCCGACTGATCAACGGCGACCGTGGCGGCTACATGAGCTATTCCGTATGGCGCCGGTACCTCAAGCTCGCTCACGGCTTCACCGCTGCCCACCCGGACGGACCTGTGACGTACACGGCTCACGAGCTCGGGCACGTCTGCGCTTCATTGCTGATCGCGTCTGGCGCGACTGACATGCAGATCTGCAACCAGATGGGCCACAGCCGCGTAGAGACCACCAAGAACATCTATGGCCACCTGTTCGACCAGGACCGAACCTCGCTCTTGGAAGCACTCAACTCAGCAGTGACGCGCCTCTACATCACCGACGAGAACGACGATGGGGAAGGCGCTTTGGCCGCTGCCTGAACTCGAACCGCTGACATCCGTAGTACAGCCCTCAGGAGACTCCTGAGGGCTGTACCGTATGCACCGATCAGGGCGCAGCAGCCGTTCTATCGTCCTTCTACAGCCTGACGATACGAAGCCCGTGATGCGCCTCGAAGTCGGCATAGTCCTTCAAGTTCAGCGTTGCAAGAGGGATCCCGTAGGTAAGGCAGACGGCTGCGATCCACATGTCATTCTGCGGCCTGGGGCGGCCTCGCTCGTCAGCAGCGGCGGCAAGCGCACCCCAGGTTCGGGCAACCGCCTCAGTGCTGTCGAGCACGGGCATGGCAGCAAGCCAGTCGTCCATAGCTACGCGGTTGTGCGGTGCCCAGTGTCGCCGCTCAGTCCACTTAACCAACTCGCCGAACGTCACGAACGTGATGACAGGCTCCATGGTCGCTACCTTGACGAGCAGCGGAAGCGGTTTGCGCTTGAAAGACGCGGACGCTACATCCGTGTCCATCACGACAGCTTGCGGCATGCGCCCTAGCCTAGGCTGGCCTGCCGGTCCTCGTGGTACGCCTGGACAAACTCGTCCACCTCGTCCTCAGACGGAAAGACGTCGGGTGCCATGAGGTCATCGACCGAGCGCAGGGGCTCGGGCCGCTTGGCACGGATTATCTCTTCGAGGGTCTGTTGCCGACGTGGTGAGTGCCGGAAGGACGCAGCGTCCGCAGTCACGCCAGCCTCCCTCGTGGGCCTGATCAACCCAGTTGTCCTAGTCACATATCAGCGTCACTGTCTAGCGCGCTATACAAGCGTACGGCCCCGAACGCGCGCCTGTACACCGAATCGCTGCTGAACCCACCGAGCACTACTGGGTACTGCCGAGAGCAATCGAACGCCACTCGATGGCCCCGAAAGCTCCCGGAGCTGCCGAAGGTCGTCCTGAGCGACCTGTCTCATGAGCCGCAGCCTTCGCCGCGACCAAACAAAGATGCGATGGCTAACTGTGCGCAAGCGCACCACGGGTTCGCAGCAAAGGGAGTCGTGGGTCAACTGACTAGCCTGCCAGCACTCGCCAATCTGACCCTCAGCGGTTGAGGGTCACGCTGAGGGGCAAAAACGAAGAAGCCTCGGACCTTTACGGTTCCGAGGCTGCTCCATCCGGGTGGGCCTAGGTGGACTTGAACCACCGACCTCCGCCTTATCAGGGCGGCGCGCTAACCAACTGTGCCATAGGCCCCGGTCGGTAACGTCGAGAAGCTTACCCCACCCGGGGCGGTGCCCCAAAACCGCTTTGCGGGGCTGGTGGCGGCTGGTGGGAGGCTGGTTGGCCTCAGGAGGCGGTGTCGTCGGCGAGGGTCACCTCGACGCCGCCGACGAGGGCGGAGCACATGTTGTAGAGGTAGGCGCCGAGGGTGGCCAGGGCGGTGAACAGGACGATGTTGACCACGCTGACCAGGGCGGTGAAGCTCATGACCTTGCCGAAGGAGAGGACGGAGGCCAGGGTGAGGCTGTTGGGCTGGTTGGAGGGGGCGACGGAGGCCAGGGTGCGGTTGATGGAGTCGAAGACGCCGAGGGCGTTGAGGGCGGACCACAGGAGGGCGGCGGCGACCACGCTGACTACGGCGAAGGCGATGGACAGCACGAAGGTGGTCTTCATCACCGACCAGGGGACCACCTTGGCCACGCGGAGGCGGCCGGCAGGTAGTTGATGGCAACGACGGCGCCTTCGCG
>JABFWL010000305.1 GCA_013362315.1 Catenulispora sp.
GCTGCTCAACGCCGGCTCCGCGCGCGCCCGGCTCGGCGCCGCCGAGACCGGCCCGCTGATCCTCGGCCCCGGCGCCGGCGACAACGCCGGCGCGGCCCTGGGACTCGGCGCCCGTCCGGGTGACGTCGTGGTGTCGATCGGGACCTCCGGCACCGTCTTCGCGGTCGCCGAGCAGGGCACCGCCGACCCGACCGGCGCGGTGGCCGGCTTCGCCGACGCCACCGGCCGCCACCTGCCGCTGGTCTGCACGCTGAACGCGGCCCGGGTGCTGGACGCCGCGGCGGCCGTGCTCGGCGTCAGCCTCGGCGAGCTGTCCCGGCTGGCGCTGTCCGCGCCGGCCGGCGCCGACGGCCTGACCCTGATCCCCTACCTGGAAGGCGAACGCACCCCCAACCGGCCGGACGCCGCCGGCGCGCTGCACGGGCTGCGCCTGGCCAACTCCAGCCCGGCGCACCTGGCCCGCGCCTACGTCGAGGGCATGCTGTGCGGTCTGGCCGACGGTCTGGACGCGCTCACCGCCCTCGGCGTGCCGGCCGAGCGGATCCTGCTCATCGGCGGCGGCGCGCGCTCCGAGGCGGTGCGGGCCATCGCCCCGGCCGTCCTCGGCCGCCCGGTGTTCGTGCCGCCGCCCGGCGAGTACGTCGCCGACGGCGCCGCGGTGCAGGCCGCGTGGGGGCTCGACGGAGGGGACGAGCCGCCGCGGTGGGCCGCCGCGGACACCGAGCTGTTCCAGGCCGAGCCGGTCCCGTGGCTGCGGGAGAGGTATCGGGAGTACCGGGACCTGGGGTGCCCGTGACCGACGGAACCACGTTCTCGTGGGGCCACGCCGCCCTGCGAGTCGACTTCCTCGTCGACCCGCGGGGCAGCGTGCGCGTCATCGGCCTGGGCCCGAACGCCCCGGTCAGAGCGCCGGCCACGCCGGACGGCGACGCCGCGCGCCCCGAACTGTCCGCGACCGTCGGCCTGCCGCTGGTCGAGGTCCTGGTCGCGGGCTTCGGGCGGCACCTGGCCACCGAGCGCTTCATCCAGACCGTCGTCGGCGAGCGCCTGGCCTACCAGGGGCACGAGGAGTCCGTCACCGACGGCGGCCCGGCCCTGCGGGTGGACCTGGCCGATCCTGAGACCGGGCTGGCCGTCGAGGTGCACCTGCGCACCATCGACGGCGTCCCCGTCGTGCGGACCTGGAACCGGATCACCAACGGCGGCGAGCAGCGTCTGACTCTGGAAGCCGTCACCTCGTTCACACTCGGCGGGATCAGCGGCTTCAGCGGGGTCAGCGGGACCGGTGCGGACGGCGATGGCCTGGCCGGTCTGGACCTGTGGTCAGCCGACTGCGACTGGCTCGCCGAAGGCCGCTGGCAGCGGCGCGCGCTGCGGGAGCTGATCGTCGATGTGAACGACGCGGACCACGGCCGCCACCGGCAGCCGCCGCGTGGCACCGTGTGGCGCGCCAGCCAGGGGACCTGGTCCACCGGACGGTACCTGCCGATGGGCGCGCTCACCGCACGCGACCAGGGCCGGACCCTGATGTGGCAGCTGGAGAACCCCGGCGGGTGGCGGTGGGAGGTCGGGGAGCAGGCCGGCGCGGCCTATCTGGCCCTGCTCGGCCCGACCGACCGCGACCATCAGTGGCGCCAGGCGCTGGCGCCGGGTGAGGTGTTCACGACGGTGCCGGCCGCGATCGCGATCGGCGCGGCTCCGGACGTCGACGGCGGCCCCGGCGGCCCGGCCGGCGACGGGTTCGCCGAGGCGGCCGCCGCGCTGACCACCTATCGCCGGGCGCTGCGTCGTCCGCACCCGGACCACACCGCGCTGCCGGTGATCTTCAACGACTACATGAACACCGTGATGGGCGATCCCAGCACCGAGCGCCTGCTGCCGCTGATCGACGCCGCCGCGGCGGCCGGCGCGGAGTACTTCGTGATCGACGCCGGCTGGTACGCCGGCTACGAGAGCTGGTGGGACAACGTGGGGGAGTGGCGGGAGTCGCCCGTCCGCTTCCCCGGCGGCCTGATCGAGGTGGTCGACCGGATCCGGGCCACCGGCATGGTCCCGGGGCTGTGGCTGGAACCCGAGGTCGTCGGCGTCCGCAGCCCGCTCGCCGGGCGGCTGCCCGACGCGGCGTTCTTCCGGCGCGACGGCGGTCGTATCGTCGACAACGGCCGGTATCACCTGGACCTGCGCCATCCGGCGGCGGTGGAGCACCTGGACGGGGTCGTCGACCGGCTGGTGGCCGACTACGGCGTCGGATACTTCAAGCTGGACTACAACGTGAACCCCGGGCCGGGCACCGACGGCGGGGGTTCTGACGGCGTGCCCGGCGGCGGCAGCCCGGGCGCCGGGCTGTTCGGCCACGAGCAGGCGCTGCTGGCCTGGCTGGACGGCGTCCTGGACCGCCATCCCGGCCTGGTGCTGGAGAACTGTGCGTCCGGCGGGATGCGCAGCGACTACGCGATGCTGTCCCGGCTGCAGCTTCAGTCGACCAGCGACCAGCAGGAGCACTACCGCTATCCGGCCATCGCGGCATCGGCTCCAGCCGCCATCACCCCGGAGCAGGCGGCGGTGTGGGCGTATCCGCAACCTGAGTTCGCCGATGCCGAGAACGCCTTCGTGCTCTGCAACGCGCTGCTCGGCCGGGTCCACCTCTCCGGAAATCTGGACCGGATGACGGCCGGACAGCATGCTCTGGTCGCGGAGGCGGTCGCCGTCTACAAGCGGATCCGCGCGGACATCCCGGTGTCCGTGCCGTTCTGGCCGCTGGGCCTGCCCGGCTGGACGGATCCGTGGGTGGCGGTGGGGCTGCGCGGTCCGGGCCGGACGTATGTCACGGTGTGGCGCCGCCCCGAGGGCGGTTCCGCGGCGGAGCAGACGTTCTCGATAGGGCACCTGGTGGGCCGCGACACCGGCGCCGAGGTCCTGTTCCCGTCGGACTCGAAGGCCGTGGTCGACTGGAACGCCGGTCGGGGTGAGGCCACAGTGCACCTTCCCGAACCGGGCACCGCTTGCCTCATCGCCTGGGGATGAGGCAGGGGTAACAGTGACGAGCTCGGCCTGCCGCCCCCTGAGCGGCAGGCCGAGCTCGTTTCAGCGGCCCTGTTCAGGACCCTGTTTCACTTTTTGTTTCAATGCCTTGTTTCGGTTTCCTGCTTCAGCGTCCCAGCGCCCTGTTGAAGGTCAACGCCGGCACTGCGTTGTTCGCCAGCGTCAGGGCCTGAGCCGGCCACCAGGCGCCGGCCGCCGGGTCCACGGCGCCGCCGTACTCCGGGTCGCCCGGTCCGGCGGTGCCGCGGGTGCAGGCGCCGTCCGACTCGCCGATCGTCTTGATGTACAGGTACGCGTCGGCCAGGGCCACGCCGGTCGCGGCGGTCGGCCGGTCGCCGATGCCCCGTCCGGGCGGGTTGCACCAGGTCTGCGGGTCGCCGGTGTACGTGCCGGCCGGCGGCGTCCAGGCGCCGAGGCCGTTGCGGCTGGTGTCCACCACGAAGTGGGTCAGCTGCGCGGCCGGCGGCGTGCCCACGTTCTGGTCGTACCACGCGTCGGTCCAGTGCCAGGTGCTCGGATCGGTCGAGGACACCGCGTCTGCGGGCTGGCCGTCGTTCGGAGCGGCCGAGGAGTAGTACTGGCTGGCGCACCAGTCGGCGTGTCCGCGCGCCCAGTCCGGGCCGGCGGTGGCGAACCACATGCACTTGGAGATCCAGGTGCCGTAGCGGTCGGTCTGGTCGGTGGGCTGGTAGTTGGAGACGTTCAGGAAGAAACCCTGCGAGCGGGCCACACCGGCCTGGAGCAGACGGTTGGCCATGTCGCCGACCGAGTGCCACTGGCTGTTGCCGGCGTCGAGGTAGACGACCGTCTGCGGCCGGGCCTCCAGCGCGGTCACCGCGTAGTTGATGTCGGCGATGCGGCCGGCGGTGAGCGTGCCGGTGGGGTCGGTGGTCGAGCTGCAGTCGGAGGGCAGGTTCGCCAGAGCGTCGGGCTCGACGATGACGACCGCCCGGCTGTCGCCGATCCCTTGCGCGAAGGCTGATATCCACTGCTGGTACGCGGCGTCGGACGGGGCCCCGCCTGCCGAGTACTGGCTGCAGTCGCGCCCTGGGATGTAGTAGGCGACGAGGACCGGCACCGCGTGCTCGGCCTGAGCGGTCCGCACGGTGCTGCGCACCTGGGAGCGGACCTGGTCCGGGGTGCCGCTGGTGAACCAGGTGGCCTCCGGCCAGGTGGCGAGCTTCGCCATGGTGAAGGCGTCGGTGACGTCGCCCCGCTTCAGGTCGGCGAGTGCTTGGCGGGCAGGCTCGTTGTCCGGTGTGACGGAGAAGCGGGTGTCGGCTGGCAGGGTGTGGCCGGTCGGTGTGGCGGGCGCGGAGGCGGCGGCGCTTGCGGCCGCATCGATCATGGTGACCGCGGTGGCGGCGGCCAGGCCTGCGGCGAGCAGGCCTCCTAGGGTTCTGCGCAGCATGATTCCCCACTGTCGGAAGCGTTGGTGGAGGAACTGTCCGCGCCCGCGGCGGCTACGTCAACGGGACGTGGCGGTGTTCGCGCAGGAGACCTGCTCGCCGAGCGTGGGTGCCGACGCCGCCCGTGAAAGTTTCATGGTTGTCTTCACAAAACGGGCTCCGAGCTGGCGACATGGGATGTATTCGACGCCGAGGCGGGTGTCGCCATCCGGTTTCCTGGGAAGACGGCCCAGGTCAAGCTTTCAGACATGGGACGTCGCTGTTAGCCTGACACCCATGTCCTTGACCGACAAAGCGATCATCCGCATCAGGGAGCTCATCCAGTCCGGAGAGCTGCCGCCGGGGTCCCGGCTGCCGCCGGAGCAGCAGCTGGCCGCGGAGCTCGGGCTGTCCCGGAACCTGATGCGGGAGGCGGTCAAGGCGCTGGTGGTGGCCCGGGTGCTGGAGATCCGGCGGGGCGACGGCACCTACGTCACCAGCCTGGAGCCGGCGGTGCTGCTGGAAGGGCTCGGCTCGGCCGTCGAGCTGCTGCGCAGCGACACCCAGTTGGAGCTGAGCGAGGTGCGCAGGCTCTTCGAGCCGGTGGCCACCGCGGCGGCCGCCGAACGGATCACCGCGGCCGACCTGAGTGAGCTGCTCGGGCACCTGGAGGCGATGCGGGCCGCCAAGGACGACGTGGAGCTGCTGAACCGGCACGATGCGGCCTTCCACCGGACCGTGATCGCCGCGACCGGCAACCAGACCCTCACCTCGCTGCTGGAGGGCATCTCCAGCCGGACGGTGCGGGCCCGGGTGTGGCGCGGCATGGTCGACGACGCTGTGGCCGAGCGCACCATCGCCGAGCACCAGGCCATCTACGACGCGCTCGCCGCTGGAGATGCCGCGCTCGCCCAGGCGACCGCGCTCATCCATGTCAGCACGACCGAGAAGTGGCTTCGCGACCATCTCGCGGAACCGGTTGAGGAACGGTGAGGGCGCTCCTCCGAGTGCCCTAAAAAGGGTTTTAGCCGCCGTACACGTGGAAAGTCGGGGCCTGACGAAAGAGCTGACCGAGACCAGCCCGATTCGTAAGGAGTCGACCCGTGCGAGCCGCGACCTATTCGGCCTATGCCGCCGACAACTCCCGCCTGAGCGTCGGCGAGGTGCTTGATCCCAAGGTCGGCCCGGGCCAGGTGCTGATCGAGGTGCGGGCCGCCGGGGTCAACCCGGTGGACTGGAAGGTCATGGCCGGGGGCCTGGACGGGATGATGGACGCGGTGTTCCCGGTGATCCCCGGCTGGGACGTCGCCGGGGTGGTGCGGGGCGCCGGACCCGACACGCCCGAGTTCGGTGCCGGCGACGAGGTGATGGCCTACGCGCGCAAGGACGTGATCCAGGCCGGTACTTTCGCGCAGTTCGTGACGGTCTCGGCGCGCGATGTGGCCCGCAAGCCCGCCGCGCTGGACTGGGCGCAGGCCGGTGGGCTGCCGCTGGCCGGGCTGACCGCGCTGCGGTGCCTGGAGGCGCTGGACGTCGGGCCGCGGGACTCGTTGCTGGTCCACGCTGCGGCCGGCGGTGTGGGGAGCATGGCGGTGCAGATCGCCCGTGCCCGCGGTGCCCGCGTGATCGGCACCGCCTCCGAACGCAACCACGACTACGTGCGCTCGCTCGGCGCGGAGCCGGTCACGTATGGCGACGGCCTGGCGGATCGGGTGCGGGCGCTGGCGCCCGAGGGCGTCACGACGGTCCTCGACGGACACGGCGGCCAGCTGAGCGTGACGCTCGCGGTGCTGGCCGAGGGCGGCCGCCACGTCTCGATCGCCGATCCCGAGGCGGCTCGGCAGGGCGGCCGCTGGATCTGGGTGCGGCCGGACGGCGCCAAGCTCGCCGAGCTGGCCGACCTCGTGGACGAGGGCGCGTTGACCGTCGAGGTGGCGCAGACCTTCCCGCTCGCCGAGGTCGCCGCGGCCTTCGACCTCAGCCGGACCGGCCGGATGCGCGGCAAGCTCGTCATCGTCCCCTGACAGCACCGGTGGCGGCAGCCGCCACCGGTGCTGTCAGAGGGCTGAGCCGGGTGAGGGAACAAGCTGAGCTGACCGGTCAGCCCGTCGCCGTCCCCGCGTACGCGTCGGCCTGGATCCCATACAGATCGGCGTACCGACCGTCGAGAGCCATGAGCTCTTCATGGCCTCCGGCCTCGACGAGCCTGCCCTTCTCCAGAACGAGGATCAGGTCCGCGCCGGTCACCGTCGAGAAGCGGTGCGAGACGATGACGGTGACCGCTCCGGTGCGCGCGCCGAGCTCGCGGGCGCGCGCCATGTGCCGCTGGAAGATCTCCTGCTCGCTCGGCGCGTCCAGGGACGCGGTCGGCTCGTCGAGGATGAACAGCAGCGGCTCAGGGCGCATCGAGGCCCGGGCCAGGGCGGTCTTCTGCCACTGGCCCTCGGACAGCTCCAAGCCGCCGACCTCGCGGCCCAGCAGCGTGTCGTAGCCGTCCGGCAGGCGGCGCAGCACCCGCTCGGCGTCGGCCTCGGCCACCGCCGCCGCCACGCGCTCGGCGTCGTCGCGGTGCGGCAGGTCCCCGAGCCCGACGTTCTCCCCGAAGGTGGTGGCGAACCGGCCGAAGTCCTGGAAGGCGGCGCTGATCCGGGCCCGCCACGCCTTCGTCTCGAAGTCGGCCAGATCGACGCCGTCGACCGTGATCCGGCCATGATCGGCCCGGTAGAACTTCGCCAGCAGCTTCACCAGCGTCGTCTTGCCCGAGCCGTATTCGCCGACGACGGCGACGACCGAGCCGGCGGGCAGGCGGACGCTGAGCCCGTCGACAGCCCGGCGGCCGGTGCCGGCGTAGGAATAGCCGACGTCGTGGAAGGTGATGCCGTCGGTGAGCACCGGCGGCGCGACGCGGGTCCCGGTGCGCCGCGCCCGGTCCTCGGCGAGATGGTCGCGCAGCCAGAACAGCGGCTCGACGTAGCGCCGTACCTGGGCCACGCTCGCGGTCCTGGAGACGGCGCCGTGCAGGGTGTTGCGCAGGTTGGCCGCCACGGTCACCGCCATCACCAGGTCCCCGACCCCGCTGGGGCCGTGCCCGCCGCGGTCGATGACGAGCCCGAGGCCCGCGGCGAAGCCGATGGTGAAGACCAGCCACCCGCTGAACTTCCAGACCGCCCCCGCCGCGGCCGCCCGGGCCCGGCCGCTCATCGTCTGCCGCCACGCCTCCTGCTGCAGCCGCACGATCTCGGCGGCGGACCCGGCCACCCGGATCTCCTTGCCGGCGCCGGGCTCGGTCGCCAGCACGAACAGGTGCTGCTGCAGCCGGAACGTCTCGGCCGTGGCCAGGTCGGCCTCGACCACCGCTCGGCTGCCGCGCCGGTCGCACCACAGCGGGACCGCGGCGAACGGCAGCAGGAGCAGCAGCCAGGGGCTGACCGTCCCGAGCAGCAGCAGCGTCACCCCGAGCTGGGCCAGGGCGAAGACCGCGCCGACCGAGAACCAGAACCCGGCCATGATCAGCCAGGGCGAGCGGCGCACGATCGCGACCCGGTCCAGGACGTCGGCGCGCTCCAGATGGTCCAGCGTCTCGATGGCCGCCAGGTCGGCCAGCACCCGGGGCAGCAGATCGCGGATCGCCGGCTGCTCGATCAGCGGGATCGGCATGCCCACCATGTCGGAGAGCGTGACGTTGACGGCGTAAGCCAGGGCCGCCAGCGCCGCCGCGGTGACGGCCGCGCCCGCCTCGCCCCGGATCGTCGCCTCGACGGTCCAGCGCAGCGCGAGGGCGGTGCCCGCGACCCCGGCCAGCAGGATGATGTTGGCCGCGAAGTAGAAGATGAGCTCGGCGGGCTTACGGTGCCACGCCATGCCGAACAGCTCCCGCCACAGCGCCGCCCAGCGCCGTATCGAGTAGCGGACCGGGGCGGAAGCCTTCGCGGTGTCTGGGTTGGCGGCGGTGCCGGTCGCGGTATGGGTATCGGTTTCGCTGCCGGTGCTGCTATCGGTTTCGCTGCCGGTGCCCGTGCCGATGTCAGTCATGGACGACCGCCTCCTCCACATCTTCGTAACCGCGCTGGAAGCGCTCGGCCTGGATCGCGAACATCTCGGCGTAGGTCCCGCCGGCCGCGATGAGCTCGTCATGGGAGCCGGATTCGGTGATGCGTCCGTGCTCCAGCAGCACGATGCGGTCCGCCTGGCGGACCGTGGACAGCCGGTGCGAGATCAGCACGACGCTGGTCTCGGCCCGGCGCGCCGAGAGCCGGTCGAAGACCTCGAACTCGGTCCGCACGTCCAGATGCGCGGTCGGCTCGTCGAGGACCAGCAGCCGCGCCCCGGTGCGGACCGCGTACAGCGCCCGCGCCAGCACCACCTGCTGCCACTGGCCGCCGGACAGGTCGACGCCCCCGGTCCGGGTCCGGGACAGCGGCGTGTCCCAGCCGTCCGGCAGCCGGTCGAGCACGTCCCCGAGCCCGGCGTCCCGCGCGGCGGCCTCCAGGGCCTCCCGGTCCAGGGGTATGTCGCCGCGCCCGAGGGCGACGTTCTGGGCGATGGTGAGCTGGTAGCGGACGAAGTCCTGGAAGACGATCGACATGCGTCGTCGCCACTGCTCCGTGCCGATCTGCCGGATGTCGACGCCGTCGGCGGTGATGCGGCCGCCCGTCGGCTCATAGAGGCCGGACAGCAGTTTGATCAGCGTCGACTTGCCGGCGCCGTTGAGACCGACCAGCGCGAGCAGTTCGTTCGGCCGGATCTCGAGATCGAGGTGGTCGGTGACCTGGCGGGTCGTGCCCGGGTAGGTGAAGCAGACATCCTCGAAGCGGACGTGGGGTACCGGCGCGACCGCGGACCCGCGAACATCGGCGTTCGCCGGCCGGGCCGGCGCTTCCGGCTCGTCCGACCCGGTTCCGACCTTCTCTTCCCCCCGCAGCACCGGAGCCACGTCATCGAAGGCCTTCAGCGACTCTGTCGCGGCGATCATGTTGCGGGCGTCCTCACTGAATCCGAACGCCTGGAACAGCGACCAGCCGGAGGCCAGCACCGCGGTCTCGACGGCGACCGACGCGTGGCCGTGCGCCGCGCCGCCGGCGACCGCCCCGTACACCACCGCCAGCGGGACGGCCAGGATCAGGAAGCGTCGCAGGTCCGAACGCAGGGCCTTGGTACCCAGGTCCCAGACCGGCTTCATCCGGGCCAGCAGGTGGCGCCCGATCTTGGAGACGGTCCATTCCTCCAGCCCGAACAAGCGGATGTCCTTGCCCTCGGACGTGGCGACGAGGGCCTCCTCCCAGGCGATGACGTGCATGCCCTCCGGCTCCTGGGCACGCCAGATATGGACGAACCGCCCGTGCATCCGGTTGCCCAGGAGCCGGTTCACGGCGGCCGGGATCAGCAGCGCGGGCACGAGCCACCACGCGTACCGGACCAGCACCCCGCACGACGCGGCCGCGCCGAGCAGCCCGGCGAGCCAGCGCACCTGCCCGGTCGCACCGTCCCCGGGCGTGCGCTCGGTCCAGTTCCGCGGATCGGCCCGCGCGATCCGGATGAGCTGCTGGACCGCGGGCCGCTCCAGCCGGTCGACGGTCGGGTCGGCGGATGCCAGCCGCGCGAGCTCAGCCCGGTGCGCCCCGTCGATCCGCGCCTTGGCCAGGAACTCCAGCGGCATGGTGGCCGCCTCGACCGCGTGCCCGACCGCCATCACCGCCGCCAGCAGCAGCAGCGGCCCGGCAGCCGCGGCGAGCAGCCCGGAGGAGCCGTGGCCGCCGATCCTGGCCACCAGCAGCGCGGTCGCCACGGCGGTCGCCGCCGGGATCAGGGCGTTGCAGACATTCGCGGCGCAGAGCGCCGTGATCAGCGGTGGCCGGGCGGCCCGGAGGGCACGGAGCAGACGGAGGCGGCTAGCTAGGACGGACACCGGGACTTCCTATCGAAGCGCTTCGATCGCGGGGACGGAACGAGGCTTGCATCGAAGGAGATCGATGGGCAAGAGCTTTTCGGGTGCCGGGAACTCAGCCGGGAACTCGCTGACTGCTCAGTCTCAGCTGCTCAGCGAAACGGCCGTCTTCACCCCGCTTCCACCGATCGCCGGATCAACTCCACCGCGCTGAGCCCGTACGCGTCCTCCACGGCGTTGGCGGTCAGATGGCAGAGCCGGAACCGGTCCAGCGGCGTCAGGCCCATGCGCGTCAGGTGCAGATAGGTGTAGTTGAGCAGGACCCGATAGTTCAGGAACGCCGGCTGCTCGAACACCGCCCGGTGGTAGGCCGGGCTGGTGAGGATCAGCTGGTGCAGCTCGCCCGGTAGCCGCTGCGGCACGGGGACGCCGCCGAGGCGTGGTGCCGCCTCGTTCGGCGCCGCCGGGTCCGTCATCGGCAGCGGGAGCTCGCCGCTGTCGAGCAGCGGCGTGATGCGGGCGCGGTAGGCGGCCAACAGCCCGGCCCACTCACGGACGAACGGCACGGCCGGCGCGGCCGGATCATCGAGGGCTGCGATCACCGCGCGGACCCGGCCGGTCAGCTCCGTCCGGCGGTCCGCATACGCGCGGTCGAACGCGGCGCGGCTCGCCGCCGGGTCGGCCGCCCACGTGAGGTAGCCCTCGGCGTGCGCCCGGTAGGACACGAAGCTGCGGGTGATCGGCGCGGCGGTGTGAGCGACGGTGAGCATGAGGTTCATCCCGAGCCGCCCCTTGTCGTCCCGGCCGTCGCGGACGTGTTCCAGCATCGCGAACAACAGCTCGGTGCTGTCTGTATAGAAGGACGTCAGCAGTTCCACCGCGGCTTCGCTGCCCAGGACATGCCGCCGCGGGTCGAACGGCGCGTCCTGGATGCTGTTGTCCGGCGGCCACGGCGTCAACGGGCCGATCTCCTGCTCGCGGACGGCGAGCAGCCGGTGCCGCCGCAGGATCGAGTCCTGGTCGAGGACCGCGGTGGACGGGTGGTCACGCAGGTGGCCGCCGACGATCTCGTCGATGCGGGGCCGGACGTCGCGCCAGCGCTCTTCGTCGGTGCGGATGTTGAGGCGCAGGTGGGGGCCCTGCCGCCAGTGCGGCACCACGTAGGCGGCCTCCGTCAGGCCTTTGATTCGTTCCAGCAGCGGCCGAACAGCGTCCAGGAGCAGGCTGTCCTTGTCTGCGGCGTGGTAGTACACGTGCACCGTGTGCCAGGTGGCGGTCATGGAAGTCATGGCGGTCATCTCCAGGTATCGGCCAGATCGATCAACGCTCGGCCCAGCAGAGCGCAGACGCGGAGTTCTGATTCGCGATCCACGCCGAGCCGGTTGTGCAGCAGATGTGCGCAGCGCAGCAGGATCAGCGGCACCGTGCGACGCGGCGGGGGAGCGGTCAACGCCAGGTGCGCGTGCGGCGATCCGGGATCAGCCGGCTTACACCGCCCCTCAGCCTCAAGCAGCTCCAGCCGGTCGCGCAGCCTGCGGATCGACCGCAGCCACTGTCCGGCGGCGCCACGTTCCGGATCGAGTTCCCACAACCGGCGTGTCTGCCGCAACAGTGCGTCGCGATGCGGTTCGTACAGGGCGTCCGAAGCGCGGGGCAGCGGTTCCTCTGGCCCGGCGGCTGTTTGCGCGGCCGCATAACGCGACGCGGCATCGGCCAGATCCACAGCGCCCGCAGCCACTGCCGTCGTCAGAGTGGCCAGTGCAGTCGCCGCGCGCCGGTTCCGCGACGCACCGGCGCTCACGATCTCCAGTGCCAGCCTGCTCGAGTCGGTGAAGTGCTCTTCAACCGCCGATACGCACTCAGCGTCGCCGAAGGCCGAGTACTCGGGACGGTAGACGATGAATTCGGCGGCGTCGCCCGCCCGCAGCCGAGCGTCGTGATCCTGGCGCCGTTCGCCGCGTGCGGCGCGCGCGGCGAAGGCTTCGTAATCGTGCTGGCTGATCGGCGCGGCGGACGGGTTCGCGGCGAAATACGTACGGGCCCGGGCCTGTACCAGATCGCGCACCATGGCTTGCTGTTCCAGCTCGGTGACTCGCATTCGTAGCCTGATGTGCTGGCCGCCTTCCCAGTAGCGCAGGAAGAAGTAGCGATCGACAGCGCCGGACTGGGTCAATTGCTCGACCACCGGCCCGACCACACCGGCGATCAGGGCGTCGAGATCGCCGTAGTGGAACAGGTGCGCGCTGACCCAGGTGTCGGTCACGAGTCCGCCTGCGTGCCCGAGATCTGGAAGATGTATTCGGTGACGCGCGGACCGTGCTCGCCGTAGCGAGGCGCGTCGCCCGGGTCGGGCAGCGCCTCTTCCAGCACCATCAGCGCCTGCCGGTCGCGTACCGTCCGCAGGAACCCGGCCAGCAGCAGGTCGTTCTCGACGTCCACGTACACGGGCTTTCGGCCCTTGCCCATCAGACCGGAGCCGGGACCGTCGCCGGAGTCGATGACCCGCGCGAAGAAGCGGCGGCCCAGCCCGTGCTCGCGCAGCCAGACGGCAAGCCGGGGCAGATATGCCGTCTCCGGTTCGCCGACGGCTGCCAGTGGAAAGTCGCCGGCCCGCAACCGGACGCAGGCCCGGGCCAGCGTCACCCGGCCGACGTCGAGCCGCGGCCGGCGTTCCACGGCTCCCGGCGCGGGCAGCCGGCCGCCGGCGCGGAACACCCAGCCCGGCGTCATCGCCGCAGCCGGTTCACCGAACGCCCGCACCAGGAACTGGAGCGCGGGCGGCAGCCAGTGCTGGGCCGCCATGCCGAGGTGGACCGGCAGCACCGGGCGGCCCTGCGCGTCCCGGAGCGCGAGCCGCTGAGCGCGGTCGTCGTATGTGACCACCAGCTCTGTCGGGTCGAGTTCGGGAAGGGCCGATCCGTGGTGAGTGCCGGGATATCGCAAGGCGGCGTCCGCGACCGCGGTGCGCAGGTTGAGCCCGCCGTTCAGGATCCCGCGGCACTCGACTACCCGCGCCGACCGGCCGGGAGCACGCAGTCCATCCGCCGCCGGAACCTGGCCGCCGGCCCGCGACGCCATGCGGTGGAGTCGGGACAAGCCGCGGCCGTAGCCCGCCGTGACCAGGCCGAGCACGGCATGCGGACCGCCATTTCCGGACGTCGCCTGTACATAGCAGCACACTGATCCGGGCGGCCGCACGAACGCCGGCCAGTCGGCGGCGAGGTCGGCGAGCAGACCCGGCTGCACCCGGGTCACGGCTGGACCGTCGGACGCGGGACCGGCATCGACCGCCGCCCAGAACCGGGCGCGGGCCTGCGCCAGTGCGCGCAGGCCAGGCAGCGGCGCGTCGTGCGCGGCAGTCGGCGGTGCGAGCGGATCGCGCAGTAGTCCCCGCAGCAGCGTCGCGGCGGGTCCGGCCTGATCGGCGGCGTGCACATCACGGTAGAACTCGAGTACTGATACCGACCCGGCCGCGCCGTACCGCTCCAGGAAGAACGCCGCGCCGGCGATCTTGACCGGCAGGTCCGGATCGAACAGGCCGAGCGCGCGCCGGATCGCGTCGAGGTCGTCGAACACCCCCTGCCACGAAGCCGCCTCGCAGCGGCCGGCAGAGTCGGCGAGCACCGCGGTCTCCAGGCACAGATTCTTATCCGGCAGCCAGGGATTCGCCCGCGGCTCCGGAGCGAAGATCTCTTCCAGGGCCTGCCGCACGGTGTCGATCCGGCGGCGCTGGCTTTCGGCCGGCGCCGCTGCCGCTGCGTGATCGGTCGTCCGATCCATAGCTCGATCGGTTACCCGATCCGCCACCGGGCCGCCCGACTGTGCTTCAGCGACGCGCCGCGCTGCCGCGCCGACAGCGGCCGCTCCCGGTTCCCCGCATTCGGCGATCCAGTCGGCGAGCTGCCCGACCGGATCCTCGCCCTGCTCGTCATAGGGAGGAACCAGTTCGAGCAGCCCGGCGTCGATCAGCGCCCGCGCCTGCGGCAGGTCTGCGGCGGTGACGTCGGCGTGCGCCCGCACCCGGGCCAGCACGGCTCGTACGGCGTCGGTCGCCGGGACGCTGCGCAGCGGCTCGGCGGGCGCCGCGCCGAGAAACCGGATCCGGGCGCCGTCGTCGGCCGCCGTCGGATTGACCCGCAGCCGCGCCCGCCGGTGCAGTTCCGGCCGGCGGGTGACCGCTGCCCACAACGGCTGCAGGACAGCGCGGTCCAGCTCGGCCACGCCGCGCCACACGAGCGTGTCAGCGGGCTGCACCGCCGGACCGGACTGGGCCCACTCGCCGAAGCCGCTGAGGGTGAACGAGGCGTAGGGGCTGGTCTTGACCGCCGCGCGCGCGACGTAACGGGTGAGGCGGATCAGCTCCTGACGCTGCGGTGTCCGATCCTGTTCCCCGGCGAGCCAAGCGTCGGTCCGGGCGGACAGCACCGGGCTGCCCTGAGCCAGAGCCCTGCGAAACGCTTCGGTCGCTGCGGCGGCGCGCAGGAGTTCCGTCTTCTCGGCGGCTTCTGCGGCATGCACCTGGGGCAGCCGGGCGCGCAACACGTCGAGGTGTTCGCGTCGCGCGAGCCAAGCCCGTACCGAGCCGGCCAGGTGAACCGGCAGCGCGGCGAGCGTCTCGGGCGCGATGCTGCGCCGGTCCGGCCGGCGGCCGGCGAACACCGCGCGGCGCAGGGCCACGAGGGCGGGTTTCGCCGCGTGGCCCGCCACGGCCCCGATCGCGGCGTGCAGCGGATCGGATAGCGTGGCGCCGTCGCGCGCCAGCCGCTGCTCGGTCTCGGCCAGCTCCTCCACCAGCTCCCAGGTGCCCGTACAGCGCAGCGCGGCCAGCGCGCCGACCGGCACCGCGCCGACGCGGACCGCGAACAGCGGGGCGACGGCGTAGCCGGGGCCGGTCGGAGTGATCGGCATTCGTGAAGGCTCGGCTTCTGCTGGGGGTGCAGCGTCGGACGCTGGTGCGATAGCCGTGGGCGCGGTGGCTGTCGTGGCGGGAACCGGTGCCATGGAAGGGTCCTTATCCGGTGGACGGTGTGGGGCGCCGGGGACGCTCCGCGCGGAGCGCCCCCGGCTGTGCTCAGCCCGTTAGGGCCGGGCGGCTCAGGCCTCTTCCACCGTTTCGGTGGCCCAGCAGCTGGTCGCGTTCAGGTACGAGGAGCAGTAGGAGCTGTAGGACGAAGCCCCGGTCTCCAGGGCGCCGTGGCCCTCCAGCACGATCGAGTCGGCCGACAGCACGTCGATCGAGTCGATCTCCAGGTCGCTCAGGTCGAGCGTGAGGTCGGTCTGCGGATTCTCGGACATGGTTGCTGTCTCCCTTACCTCTTACGTGGGTTGTTCCGAACGATCTGACGCTGCGGCGCCGCGGCGGTCATGGCGGCGCGGGGGAACCTCCTTCCGCTCGCCGGGGGAAGCGGCGGGCCAGGGTCGGCCCGCCGAGGCGTGGGATGCCGAGCAGCAGGAAGGACAGGCTGATCTGTGGCGATCCGGCGAAGCCGAGCAGCGTGTCGAGCGCTTCGCCGGCGCCGTCGGAATGGATCCGGGCGGCCAGCCCGCTCGCGGCGGCGGCCAGCGCCGCGCGGTGCACGGCCAGACCGGCCTCGATCTGCTGCATGCGGTACCAGCGGTCGCCGAACCCTGCGACGCCGGCCAGCGGATCGCCGACCGGGATCACGGCGGCCGCGGCGGTGCGCAGCGCGGCGCGGGTGTTCGGCAGGAGGCGCGCGGCGGCGATGGCAGCTTCTACCGCGCTGCCGTCGGTGATCCGTACCAGCACCTTCTGCTCGCGCTCGTACCGGTAGGCACCGGTCGGCAGCCCCTCCACGTGCAGCGCGAGGAGATGCAGCGCGGTCGCGGCTGGACCTCCTTCGGCACCGGGCAGATCGCCTGAGTAGGACTGGGTGGCGGCATCGATCACGGCGGCCAGGCGCGGCAGGGCGAGGGAGCCGGGCCGGTAGCCGGCCGGTGGCGAGGCCCGGTGTGGCACGCCGTCGGCGAGCCGGATCGCGGGCGCGGGCGGCAAGGGCACGGACTCTGCACCGCGGGCAGGTGACTCAGAACTCTGCAACACCCGAACGGCCTGCGGCGAGCCTCCTCGCACACGAGCCGCCCGATGCAGCGCCGCCGCAGCACCTCCCGGAGGCAGCGGACGCGGCCCCGGCGCATTGGCGCGCCATACCGGTCCGGAAGGCGGCGGGCCGGGTTGCCGCGCCGATGGGGAATCCGCACCCAGGTCGGCGAAGCGCAGCGCCACCACGGCCAGCGTGGCCTCCCGCTCACCGTCGAGCCCGAGCAACCGGTCGACGCGCTCGTCGTCATACCGCAGTCGGACCTCGGCCGACAGGCCGAGTCTTTCGCCCACCGCCAGCGCCTGGGCCAGCAGCACTCCGGTCTCCTGGCACGCCAGCCGGTACGCCAGATCCCCATATTTGAACGCGGAGCGCCCGAAGACCGCCGTCAGCGCCAGTACCGCATCCGGCACGCCGACGCGGGACTCTGCCAATCCCGGACGGTGATCGCCGTCGCGTATCCGTTCCAGTGCATGGTGAACCGGGTCGTAGTGAAAGAGCGCGGCGGGCAGCTCGCTGCCGTCGCCAGCGGCCAGATAAACCTCTACCGGATACAGTGCGCCACCGGAAGGCGCGGGTCGGCCCAGCAACAGCAGTGGCTGCACACCTTCCGGCCGTCCCTCGTCGTCCGTGGCGTGATACCAGATGGTCCGAGCCAACCCGAGCAGGTCACCGAGCAGGTCACCGAGCAGGTCACCGAGCAGCGTGCCGACAACTGCGGCCGTTCCGGAACCGCTGTTGGTCGGTGCCGCAGCCGGAGGCCACGGCAACGGTAGCCGTGGCGCGCCCGGATAGCGCTTGTGCCTGGTCGGCGCAGCGCTCCAGTCGATCTCCAGCGGTCCGCGCTCGCGCAGCGCGGCAAGGTACCGGCGGGTGGCCGCGCCGGGGAGTGCCGTCTCGGTGCGCGCGATGTCCGTGCTGGTCTCCGTGCTGGTCTCCGTGCCGATTTCCGTGCCGACGTCCGTGCCTGCGGTTCCGGTGCTCACAGTCGTGTACTCCTCCTGCTCGGCCCGCCGGTGTCCGGCGCGTCAGGGAAGGGGTGCGTTAGTGAAAGAGGTGTGTCAGGGAAAGGGGTGCGGGAACGGGTTGAGCTCGTCGAGCTCCAGATCCCGGTCCCGATAGCCGAGCAGGCGGGGCCGCGAGAGCAGTCGCGGCAGGCCGTGCGTGCGCCGGTGCCGGTGCCCGAAGGCGATCGACACCGTGCCCGGCACGATCACCTTCGCGCACGACAGCCCGGCCGCACGCGCCTCGGGCGAGGTGATGTCGACGCAGATCACGTCGAGACCGCTGTCCAGGTAACGCCCGGCCAACTCGGCGAGGTGCGCGGCCACATCGCCGTGCCGCGGCCACGCCAGCGCCCCCGTGACCTGCGCCAAGCTCAGCGCCGGACCGTCCGACGGCAGGAAGTCCAACCGCGCGGCCGCCTCGGGATCGCCGAACGCGGTCGGATGGTCCTCCAGCCGCTCGACCGCGTCCGGATCGGCGGCCAGCCGGGCGGCCACCGCCGGGTCGTACCGCTCGGCCTGACCCTGGAGCGTCGGGCCGAGCTCGGTCAGGGCCTGGCGCAGGGCCCGCTCCGGGTCGAGGCGGGCGCCCGAGACGCACACCGCCTGGTGCCGTCGCGGGTCCCCGGAGGCGTCCACGGCCATGACCCAGAACACGGGAAGGCCTTGTTCGAGCACTGCGACGTGCACCCGGACCCGGTAGCCGAAGCGGTGGCCGATGCGCTCGGCGAGCATCGGGATCCGCCGGTCGGCGGCCGAATCCAGCTCGACGCGCGGGATCGGCAGCCGGCAATACCAGGTGGTCAGGAACGCGTCGCGCTCGGCCACCTCCAGCAGGCCGTGCAGGACGGCCTCGGCCCGGCAGCCGCCGATCGCGCAGCCGTTCGAGGTCTCGTAGACGAATCCGCGATCGCTCGCCGGCCGTGGCCCGAAGTAGGCGTAGCTCTCCGGCACCAGAATCGGGGCGTCCTTGGCGAAGGAGTAGGCCCACACCCAGGCCGTCGGCCGGTCCGGCTGGAACCGGGTGAAGTAGAAGTCGGGCAGGTCGTACCGGTCGTCGGGGTAGAGACCGAGGGCGCGGGGGTCGATTGCCTGGTCGGCGACCTCCGCATAGGGCGCGCGGACGACGGTGCGGCGGCTGCGCGGGTAGATGCCGCAGACCCGTTCCAGCGCCTCGACGATCGCGGTCGCCCGGGCGGCGGCGAAGTCGTCGCAGCGTCCGTATCCGTGGTGGCTCTCCTCGGTGGTGCGGGCCGGCGCCAGGTGCGCGACCGCCATCGGGACCCCGCCGCGCATGTCCGATATCAGGGATTGGACGAACCCGGTCTCGGGGTCGACGAACCGGCCCTCCAACGCTTGCCGCACCGACGACAGGTCGGCTACTCGGAACGAGCCGGGGGAGTGTTCCGGCGCGGGGCCGACGATTGCCGCGCCGGCGTGCGGGCCGTCCGGCGGCCGCTCGCCACAGTCCGGGCACAAGGGGTCGGGGATGAAGGGATGTCTGCGTACCAGTCCGCTCGTCACCCCGACCATCAACAGCGCGCCGTCGGTCAACGCTGTCCCGGGCGCACTGCGCAACCGGTCCGCCTCGGCGGCCACCAACGCGCTGACCGAAGCGGCCAGCAGCGGCGTGATCAGGCTGCTGCGACGCTTGCCCAACTCCGTGCCGAACCGGGTCCGTAGCGCGTCGCGTCCCACGGCATCGGGCCGGTTGCTCCGGCGCCGCCGCTCGACACAGGTCGGGCAGCCCGGAACCGAGGGGCGTACGGCCGGTCCGATGAGGACCCATCCGCTGTCGACGCGGACCGGCAGCCAGGGCACGCCGTGGCGGGCGGCGAGTTCCGCCGCAGACGCGTGCGACTCGGTGTTGTCGGCGTCGCTGGCGACGACTACGGCGGTCAGACCGGGCTGCGGGTCCCTGGCCGCGGTCCGTGGCAAGGCGGCGGCGATGGCGTCGCGCAGTGCGCCGTCGCCATGGACGGCGACCTGGTTGTGGAGATCGGGAAGCGTCATCGCCGGTGAGTCGGCGAGCATTGTCTTGTTCACGGCGCAGACCCATCGCAGAGCACGACCTCGGCCGCGAACGGCAGCAGCCGCGTGACGGCCGGATCGTGGTCCAGCGGAACGACCACCGGGATGCGGCCGGCGTCACGAAGGCAGGCGGCCATCACCTGCACGCCGTAGGGATCGGCACCCTCAGCGCCGCCCGGCACCGGGCCGAACGAGCGAGGCGATGACGCGGCCAGCTCGTGGTGCCGACCCGTCTGCCATCCCAGTAGCAGCCGCTCGAAGCCATCGCTCAGGGCATGGGCTTCAGTGGGCCCGCTCGAAACGATGGCCTTACGGCCCGCAATGGCAAGAGAGAAGGCTGAGATACCCGGCGTCTTGAGCCGCAGGATCCGTACCGGCTCACGAGTCACAGCGAGCAGGCGCCGCAGGTAGTCATCCGGAACATCGGTGAGGCTGATCTCTTCGCCATCGGGGCAGTCGGCGCCGTATACCGACTCCAGCTGCGAGCGCAGCCCGGCAGCGACCGCCTCGTCCCAGCTCAATCCCGCCCCTGCACCTCTGGGCAGGCGGACGTAACCACCTGCCGTCCGCGCGGATTCCAGCCGCACCCGCCGCGGCCGTCCCGAGTGCAGCTCCACGCCCCACGTCCACCACACTCCCGGTGTTCGGGCCGCCAAACCGCCGTATCCGGCCACGGCCGCGAGCAGCGCCCGAAGCCGCGCATCGGCGCGTTCTTCGCCCCAGCCCACCGCCTCCGGCAGCGGCGCCGGCGTAGCACTCCGCCGCGCAGCGTAGGGATCGGAGACCGTCGCCCGGCACACGGCCAGTGGGCTCTGCGGCAGATCGCCTTCGTCCAAGCTCTCAAGGACCCCGAGCCGCGCATCGATCAACTCGGTGGCCCGCTCGACCACCGTCGCGACGGCCAGCGGCTCGGCCGCCGCGAGCCGCGCCAACCGCTCACAGACCTCTGTTTCAGCGCGCAGCACGGCGGCGGGGTGGGGAAGATGCCGATGCGTGCGCGTGTCCAGATTCCGTAGGTCCACCCGCGTCAATGCCGACCGGGTCGGCGGCGTGTCCTGACCTGACGGCAGAGCATCCATGCCGGTCAGATGGGAGAAGCAGGCGAAGGCGAGCACACCGGCTACGACGGTGGGGACCGGACCGCCGAGCCAGTTCGCGTCGCTGTCATCGGCACCACTGCCAAGACCGTTAGGCGCGGCGACTTCGCCGACTTCGCCGCCGCCGGCTATGCCCGACCTCGCCGACCGAGCCCCCGCCAACGCCTCCCATCGCAGCCACCCCGACCCGGCGTCGGTCACCGAAGGCGCCCCGACCGGCGACAGCCACATCTCGGCCGGCCGCACCAGCGCCTGCCCCAGCGCGATCCCGGCCGCGGCGCATCTCCGCCACATCGCGACCAGCGACTCCGGGTCCTGACTCACCTGCAGGACCAGATCGGCGTCCGGCAGCGCGTCGGACGGCGCCTCGAAGCGGACCTGCTGTCCCGCGTCGCGCCGAGCCCGCTCCGCCACTTCCGCGAGCGCCGCAGCGCGCGAGCCGTCCGCGCCCCCGCGGGTCCGGACCACCAACTCGCGCACCCCGATGCCGAGGCACGCCTCCAGCAACGCCGTCGCCAGCGGCCCGTCGCCGACCAGCGCGGTGCGCGTCCGGCGGACCCGCTCGAAGCGGTGTTCGGGGGAGTCGAGCACATAGCCGACGAAGTCGATCTCGGCGCTGTAGACGCGCCGTTCCTGCTCGCTCAGTCCGTGGCGCAGCGCGTCCCGGGCGTCGGCCACGAAGCGCTGCCGGGCCAGGCCGGCGATCACCTGCTCGGCGACCGCGCGACGCTCGGGGTCCAGGCCGGCGGTCAGCTCGGCGACCGTCCGGTTGCCGTCCAGAGCCGGCGCGAGGCGGGAGAGCCAGGCGTAGGCGGTGCGCCCACGCAGCGTGCAGGTGCCGTGATCACCGTGCACGTACGCCCCGTCCGGGCATTCGACGAATCTGACATCCTGGTGCAGCCGCGGCCGCATCGTGCGGTCCAGCGCGCTCATCGCGACGCCTTGTCAGCGGTGGTATCGCAGAACACGAAACTACTGCCGTCCCCGTTCGGCTTCATGCCGGGGAAGTTAGGCAGCGGCGGACGAGGCGGTCAAGGCACCGGTCCGCCGGCCGCCCGGTGACGCCGGGTGAACAGGCGGCAACCCGTGAAAGTTTCACAACGGCAGGAGGCCGCCGGTAGTCCGGCGGCCTCCTGCTTCCTCTTACGGGCAGGTGCGGATCAGCTGCAGGCGCTCCCGTTGAGGGTGAACGCCGTGGGGCTGCTGTCGTTGGAGTTGTAGGTGCCTTGGAAGCCGAACGAGGTGTTGGCGCCGGCGGCGATCGATCCGTCGTAGGCGACGTTGGTGAGGCTGACGGTTGCACCGTTCTGGCTGGGCGTGGCGCCCCAGGCGTTGGTGATCTTCTGGTCGCCGGGGAAGGTGAAGCCGAGGGTCCAGCCGTTGATCGCGGTGGTGCCGGTGTTGGCGATGGTCACGTTGGCGGTGAAGCCGCCGGGCCACTCCGAGGTCTTGGCGTAGGTCACGTGACAGGGCCCTGTGGTGCCCCCGCCGCCGTTGACCGTCCAGCTGAAAGTGGCCGAACCGGAAGCGCCGGTGGAGTCCGTCGCGGTCACGGTGACGTTGGACGTCCCGGAGCTCGTCGGCGTTCCGGTGATCAGGCCGCTGCTGCTGATCGACAAGCCCGCCGGCAGCCCCGAGGCGCTGTAGGTCAGAGCCTGCCCGGCCGCCGAGTCCGTCGCGCTGACCTGTACCGGGGTGATGGCGGTGCCGACGGTGCCGGTCTGGTTCCCCGGGCTGCTCACGGTGACCACGTTGCCGGGGTTGCCGCCGCCGATGGTGATGTTGGAGTTGCCGCTGCTCTGGTAGCCCTCGGTGGCCAGGATCATGTAGTTGTACTGGCCCATGTTCATGCC
>JABFWL010000546.1 GCA_013362315.1 Catenulispora sp.
ACTGCTGTGACGAGCCCGGTCGGGGGGCCGACGACGGTGACTTTTACGCTGCCGCGGAGTTGGTGAGGGTCTTGGCGACAGTCAAAGTCAAAAGCCAGTCAACCCCATGGTGAAGGGCCGGTGCCTCCGGCGGGCCTCGATTCCAGGCCTCGATTCCCTCGGGGAACTGGCGCGAGTCCATCGGGGGGCTAGGTCGGGCGGGGCGCCTGCGGTCTGTGAGGTGGGCGGTTCGGCTGCCGGTTGGGCAGGTCAGAGGCTTACGTGTCGCCGACCTGGCGCTTCGGCTGCCGGTCGGCGAGGTGGCTTCGCGGCGCGATCGTCATCACGTCGTCGGCGGCCCTTCCGGACGGCCGTCGAGGCTCCCACCTCGCGATCCGGCCGCCGAAGGCCGCCGAAGGCGCCGCTCGAGGCGACATGGCCTGCGCGGCAGGCGCACTTCGCCCGGATTTTCGGTTTGTTCCCCTCGGTCACGTCGGCAGGGCCTGTCCTACAGCGCCGGACCTGGGGTGTCAAGTTCTCGCCTGTATGAAACCGCAGGTCGCAGCCTCACCGCACGGCGAGGACTTGACACCCCAGGGCCGGTGCTGTACCGCTTGCGGCTGCCGTCGGGATCGAGGGGAACAAACCGCAACCACCTCAACAACCGCCGCCGCCCCGCCTAACAGCACCGCCCTATGGACTCGCGCATATTCCCCGAGGGAATTGAGGCCCGCCGGAGGCACCGGCCCTTCATCAAGCTCTTGACTTTGCCTTTGACTTTCCTTCACCGCAGCCTACAAAAATCACATCACCCGACGCCGCCATGCCACGGACACCGAGAAAGAAGTTGCACACTCGAACCCTGATACACCTCGACCACCTACCCCATCCGCTATTCGCACCACCCCGCCTCCCCACCGCTTGAATCCTCAACCTTCTCCACCCCCTCACCCATTGCAGCAAACTGCCACCCCAACCCGCCACCGCCCTCATCACCCTCAGCCCCCACCCCCCGGACCGCACATCCCATCACCCCTCGTGACACCCCCGTAACACGCTCCAGCTGCACCTCCACCCCACCCCACCACACAACTGTTCTATAGCCGCTAATTGCCTACCATGTCGGCAGAATACCGCGAATACCACTAAAACCGACCACGAAAACCTTAAAGCTCCAGCCCAGGAATGAAGCACCCAGGTAGGCCGGAATCGGCCCCTCAAGCTTTCCTCAAAAATTCCTCAAGCCTTCCTCAAAAATAAGGAGCCTGATAGAGTCCGGCACACGGAATGGGCGGACAAGCGCACGCAGGAGTTATGCATGCGATATCGAGTGTTGGGGGATCTGGAACTGCGCCAGGGTCGGCGTTGGGCGACTCTCGGCGCCGCGCAGCGGCGGACCTTACTCGCGGTACTGCTGTGCGGCGGCGGTCAGGCGACGTCCACGACGCGGCTGATGGACGAGCTCTGGGAGAACGACCCGCCCGCGTCGGCGGAGAAGATGATCCAGGCGTACGTCTCGCGGCTGCGGCGCTCCTTGGGCGACGAGTCGGGGATGACCTTGGTGACGCTCAAGAACGGCTACCGGACGCATGCCTATCGGTTGCTCGTGGCACCGAACGACTTGGACGCGCACCGCTTCGAGCGGCTGTCGGAGCAGGGCCAGCGGATGTTGCGGCAGTGCGACTTCGCAGGGGCCGTGGACAGCTTCAGCGCGGCCTTGGAGCTGTGGCGCGGCCCGGCTTTCGCCGACGTGCCGCCCACGCCCGCCGTCGTGGCGGAGGCGGCCCGGCTGGACGAGGCGCGGCTGCGCGCCACCGAGGGCTGCCTGGAAGCGCTCGTCCGCGACGGCCGGCACAGCGAGGCGCTGCCGGAGCTGGAATCGCTCGCCGCCCTGCACCCGCTCCGGGAGCAGTTGTCCGGCTGGCTGATGGTGGCCCTCTACCGGAAGGGCCGGCAGGCGGACGCGTTGGCGGTGTACCGCCGCCTGCGCATGATGCTCACCGACGATCTCGGCATCGATCCCAGCCCGCAGCTCCAACTCCTGCATCAGCAGATCCTGCAAGCCGACCCGGCGCTGCTCGGAGCGGCAGCTGTAATAGGCGGGTAGGACCAGCCCCCGCCGAAAGCAATATGGCTCCCGATGGAGATTGGAGAGCACCATGCCAAGTGCCCGGACCGGAAATGCATAAGACGACGTTCCGCGATACTCCGAATGCCATTGACGCGGACTTCCTCGCCAAGGAATATCTGACCCTCGTCGACGACAGCTGTGTCGCGCTGCTGCCGCACGTGGTCCGCATCGCCGTCGAGTTCGGCCTCCCCGAGCTGCTCGCGGCAGGGCCGACGCAGGCCGGTGACCTGGCCGCCATCGTCGGTGCGGACCCTGATTCCCTGTATCGCCTCCTGCGCGCGATGGCCAGCGTCAGCCTCGTCACGGAGTCGGCCCCCCGTCGTTTCGAACTCTCCGAAGCCGGGCGCCGGCTGCTGCCGGACAGCCCGGAGACGGCAGTCGAGTCCGTGACGAACCTGGACCCGCACCTCACCTGGCTCAACGCCGGCGAGGTCTTCCGCACCGGACGCCCGGCTCCGGCGGCCCGCCGGCCGGACGGCACCGAGCGCGACTTCTTCGGACACAAGAATGAGGACGCCGCCGCCGACCGCTCCTTCCTGCGGCGCATGCGCGACCACGCGGCACGCTGCTACGGCGACCTCGTGTCCGAGGTGGACTGGAGCCGCTCGGGCACCGTATTGGACATCGGGGGCGGCGACGGATTCGTCCTCGAACAGATCCTGCGGCACGCACCCCACCTGACCGGCATGCTCTTCGACCGCCCCCCGGTGATCGCGGCGGTACGCGACGACGACCGGCACCGCGACGACGACCAGCACCTGGACCCGGTAGCCGACCGATACCGCTTGTTCGGCGGCGACTTCTTCGAGAAACTCCCGGTCGGCGCGGACACCCACCTGCTGTGCAGCGTGCTGCACAACTGGAGCGACGAACGGGCCGGCACACTCCTGGCCCGCAGCCGCGAATCCCTCGACCCCGGCGGCCGCCTGCTCATCGTCGAGATGCTGGTACCGCCCGGCGACGAGTGGCATCCCAGCAAATGGAGCGACCTCGGCATGATGGTCCAGACCGGCGGCCGGGAACGCACGCAGGACGAGTACACGGACCTTCTGGCCCGCGGCGGCTACACCGTCACCTCGATCCGCGCCATCGGCGGATCGTACTTCTCCCTCATCGAGGCCGAAGCCGATGCCGACGCCGATGCCAATGCCGAGCCTGAGGCCGAGCCGACACCGCTATAGCCGCCCCGCCGCGCTTACCTCCGATATACCGCCACGTTCCCGCCCCTGGTGAGGATGGAACAGATCGCGCGGGTTCCGTCGCAATGGCTCCGGTGGCCATCTCGAATTCCAGGGAGCGCTGTGAACGACCCACTCTATCTCCGGCCAGACGTCATCATGGAGCCGCTCGTCGACGGCTTCTACGCTTGGTTGCACACGGTGGCACCGGTCCAGGCGGCCATGAATCTCGCCTACCTGCAGGTGCCGCTGCTGGAGTCCTATCTGCAGTCCCCGCCGGTGCACGTGGCCGCGAGCAAGAACCCAGAACTGCGCGGCGGCTACTTCGTCGGCATCGACGCCGAGCGCAGCGGTGAAGTACGCGACCTGCTGACCTCCATCAAGCGCGACCGGGCCGACATGCTGCGGTTCGCCGAGGCGATCACCGAGGCCGAGGACATGCTGCGGCAGAACGCCACCGGTTTCGACCTCTCGCCGCTGTATCCGAAACTGCCCGAAGCGCTGGCCGGCGTGGTCGAACTCGCCTACGACACCAACAACCAGCCGTCGCTGCGCTTCATCGAACCGCTCGTCTACGAGAGCCCGGCCTACACCGAGGACCGGCAGTCGGTGCAGATCTCCGTCGAGCCCGGCTACGAGCGCCCCTTCATCCTCAGCACCCCGCGCCTGGCCGACCCGAACGTGATCGACCTGCGCATACCGTTCCGGCACCCGGGTCTGGAAACGCTCTTCAAGGCCAAGGTGAAGCCGACCACGCACGCCGAGCTGTGCGAGAGCCTGGCGCTGACCGACAGCCAGGCCGGCCAGCTCACCCCGCTGCTGACCGCGGAGCCCGGCCTGGCCGAGGACCGGCACATCACCTCCGGCGGCCGCATCCGCTACTACGGGCACGCCTGCCTCGCCCTGCAGTCCCCCGAGGCGACCGTCCTCACCGACCCGTTCATCAGCGCGGACATCTCGGCGACCGGCCGCTACACCTACCGGGACCTCCCCGACTACATCGACGTCGTCGTGATCACCCACGGGCACCAGGACCACATCGTCCTGGAGACCACGCTGCAGCTGCGCGGCCGGGTCGGCGTGGTCGTGGTCCCGCGCTCGTCCCGGGGCAACCTCAGCGACCCGTCGCTGGGCCTGTACCTGTCGCACCTCGGACTCCCCGTCGTCGAGGTCGACGACTTCGACGAGGTGCCGTTCCCCGGCGGCAAGGTCACCGCCACACCGTTCCTCGGCGAGCACGCGGACCTCGACATCCGCGCGAAGTCGACGTACTGGGTGGAGATCGCCGGCCGGAAGATATTCGTCGGCGCGGACTCCTCCGGCATCGACCCGGTGTTGTACCGCTACATCCGCAACCATCTCGGCACCGCGGATCTGGCCTTCCTCGGCATGGAATGCGCCGGAGCCCCGTTGACCTGGCTCTACCAGGCGCTGCTCACCCGGCCGGTGACCAAGAAGATGAGCGATT
The DNA here is from genome assembly GCA_013362315.1 of Catenulispora sp. Classification (GTDB taxonomy): domain Bacteria; phylum Actinomycetota; class Actinomycetes; order Streptomycetales; family Catenulisporaceae; genus Catenulispora. The sequence goes on from JABFWL010000546.1 coordinate 4,757, forward strand.
CGCGCACCCTTTCCGGCTCGAACGCGGACCAGGCCGCCGCCATCCTGACCGAGCTCGGCGCGAGCGAGGCCTACATCTACGCGATGGGCGAGGAGAGCTGGCTCGGCCATGTCATGGCCACCAGCTACGTCGAGGACTCCTATCAGCTGCAGCAGGTCGAACGCTTCCTCACCTGGTGCGCCGACCACGGCATCAAGGCCGAGCACCTGCTCGAACAGCGCGAGTGGCGCTGGTAGCCGGCGCCGACGGAACGACGAACACCCGCTTTCTCTTGCAGGAGGTTTCCTTGCGCACCACGACGTTCGACTTCGAGTCGCCGGAAGCACGATTCAAAGTCCTGATCAACCACGAGGAGCAGTACTCCCTCTGGCCCGCCGACACCCCGGTCCCCGGCGGCTGGAACGAGACCGGCGTGCTCGCCTCCAAGGCGGAATGCGACCAGTACATCGAAGAGAACTGGACGGACATGCGTCCGAAGAGCCTGCGCATCGCCCTCGACGGGGAATGACGCGAAGGCGTCATGGCGTACGTCTTCACCAACGGCATCCGCCTCGCCTTCGAGCGCTGGGGGCGCGGGGAGCGTGTCCTGCTCATCATGGGGTCCTCGGCCGGGGGCCGCGTGTGGACGCTCCACCAGACCCCCGCGCTCGTCCGGGCCGGATACCAGGCGGTCACCTTCGACAACCGCGGCATCGCGCCGTCGGACGTCCCGGCCGGCAAGTACTCCCTGGACGACATGGTGGCCGACACCGCGGGGCTGATCCAGAGCCTCGCGGCGGACCCGTGCCGGATCGTCGGCGTCTCCCTGGGCGCCCTGATCGCCCAGGAACTCGCGATCCGCCATCCCGAGCTCGTCCGCTGCGCGGTGCTCATCGCGACCAGAGGCCGCACGGACGCCGCACGCCGCGCGCACAGCAAAGCCTTCCAGGCGCTGGCCGAGAGCGGAATCGAGTTGCCGGCCGAGGCCGACTCGGTGTTCTCGGTGTTCCAGGGACTGTCCCCGGCTAGCCTGAACGACGACGCCACGGCCGAGCTGTGGCTGGAGAGCTTCCGGCTCTCACCGGGCGACTCGCGCACGGCGCGCGGTCAGGCCTGGGCCGACCTCGACGAGAACCGGCTGGACGCACTGCGCACCGTGGCCGCCCCGTGCCGCGTCATCGCCTTCTCCGACGACCTCGTCTCCCCGCCGCACCTCGGCGCCGAAGTCGCCGACGCCATCCCGGACTGCGACTTCGTCGAGCTCGCCGCGTGCGGCCATCTGGGATACCTGGAGCGTCCCGACGAGGTGAACGCGGCGATCATCGAGTTCCTGGACAAGTACTAGCGCCCGCGGGGCGCCAGTCGAGGAGGGCATGTCATGAAGCTGCGGTCCGCGCCGCTCGAAGACTGGCTGCGCGATTACTACTTCACCGCGGAGATCGACATCTCCTCAAGCGGTGTCCACTCCTACTCGATGGCGGAACTACGAGCGCTCACCGGTATTGAGCACTCTGAGATAGACGCCCTGGTGTTCGACGACGGCTATTCGCTGGGCACGCCGGAAGTCCGGCAGGCCATCGCGCGGCGCTGGGGCGACGGCGACCCGGGAAAGATCATGACCACCGTCGGCTCCGGCGAGGCCATCTCGCTGGTGCTGACGGCCCTGCTCCGCCCCGGCGACGAGGTCGTGGTGGTGCAGCCGGGCTACCACTCGCTCATCGAGCTGGCGGTCGGCCTGGAGTGCACGACGCGGGTCTGGCGGCTGGACTTCGAGCAGGAGTGGCGTCCGCAGCTCGACGAGCTCGCCGACCTCGTCACCGAGCGCACCCGCGCCGTCATCGTGAACTTCCCGCAGAACCCGACCGGAGTCTCGGTCACCGAGGCGCAGATGCGGGAGATCGCCGGCCACGCCGAGCGCGTCGGCGCCTATCTGTTGTGGGACGGGGCGTTCTCGGACCTGGTCTACGACAACCCGCCGCTGCCGGACATCTCGACGATCTACAGCCGCGGGATCGGTTTCAACACCTTCTCGAAGGCATTCGGGCTGCCCGGCCTGCGCTTCGGCTGGTGCTTGGGGCCCGCGGACGTGCTCGCGGACTGCGTCCGGATCCGCGACTACACGACACTGCACACCGCGCCGCTCGTCGAGCTGCTGGCGCTCGGTGTCCTGAAGAACGCCGACGCGTTCCTCGAACCGAGACTCAAGCAGGCCCGGGCCAACCGGGAGATCGTGCGGGAGTGGGCCGCCGCGACCCCCGAGCACGTCTCGGTGGTGCTCCCGGCCGGCGGCGTCGCGGCCTTCCCCCGCCTGAACGGCCACACAGACACCTACGCGTTCTGCGAAGACCTGTTCCAGCGCCGCGGCGTCCTGGTGATCCCGGGGTCGTGCTTCGGCGCGCCGCAGCACGTGCGGCTGGGCTTCGGGGGCCCGACCGACCAGCTGGTAGACGGCCTGGAGCGGATGACCGACGAGCTGGCGAAGCAAGGAGACGGACGATGACCCGACCGGACCACGGCGCGCCCCCGCCCGAGGAGGATCACTGATGAGTGGAATCGATCTGATCGTCGTCGGCGGCGGACCCGGCGGCTCCACCGTGTCCACCCTGGTCGCCGCGCAAGGACACCGGGTGCTGCTCCTGGAGAAGGAGACGTTCCCCCGGTACCAGATCGGCGAGTCCCTGCTGCCGTCCACCGTCCACGGCATCTGCCGGCTCCTCGGCGTCTCCGAGGAGCTGGCCGAGGCCGCGTTCATGCCCAAGCGGGGCGGCACGTTCCGGTGGGGGACGAGCCCGGAGCCGTGGACGTTCTCCTTCGCCGTCTCCGAGCACTTCTCCGGACCCACCTCGACGGCCTACCAGGTCGAACGGATGAAGTTCGACAAGATCCTGCTGGACAACGCCCGCGCCAAGGGCGTCGAGGTCCGCGAGCAGTGCTCGGTGGTCGACGTCGTCGAGGAGGACGGCCGGGTGGTCGGCGTGGTCTACGACGACGCCGACGGGGTCCGGCACACCGAGCGCAGCCGCTACGTGGTGGACGCCTCGGGCAACAAGAGCCGGATCCACAGCCGGGTCGGCGGCAAGCGCCACTATTCCGAGTTCTTCAAGAACCTCGCGGTGTTCGGCTACTTCGAAGGCGGCAAGCGGCTCCCCGCTCCGAACAGCGGCAACATCCTCTGCGCGGCCTTCAAATCCGGCTGGTTCTGGTACATCCCCCTGACCGACAGCCTGACGAGCGTCGGCGCGGTGCTGCGCCACGACGCCGTGGAGCGCGTGCAGCAGGGCAAGGAAAAAGCCCTGATGGATCTGATCGACGAGTGCCCGCTCATCGCGGAATACCTCTCGGACGCGCAGCGGGTGACCTCCGGAACGTATGGGGAGGTCCGGATCCGCAAGGACTACTCATATTGCGCGGACACGTTCTGGCGCCCAGGAATGGTGTTGGTGGGCGACGCGGCGTGTTTCATCGACCCGGTCTTCTCCTCGGGCGTGCACCTCGCGACCTACAGCGCTCTGCTCGCGGCCCGCTCGGTCAACAGCTCGTTGTCCGGCAAGCTCGACGAGACCAAGTGTTTCGAGGAGTTCGAAGCCCGGTACCGCAAAGAGTTCTCGCTCTTCCACGACTTCCTGGTCGCCTTCTACGACATGCATCAGGATTCGGATTCCTACTTCTGGAACGCCAAGAAGGTCACGCACAGCACGTCCCCGGCGTTGGAGTCGTTCGTCGAGCTGGTCGGCGGAGGCGCCTCGCGCGAGACCGGTCTGGTGGACGCCGCCTCCTATGACGGCGAGCGCATGGCGGCCTTCAAGGAGCTCTCGGAACTGGCCAACCGGCCGGTCGGGCAGGACGGCACGGACCGCGACCTGTTCGAGTCGGAGCTGGTGGAGTCGGTGATGGAGGAGGGCGCCAAGATCCAGATGCACGCCCTCGGCGAGATCGCCGACGAGGACGCCTCACCCATGGACGGCGGACTGGTGCCGTCCACGGACGGCCTGCACTGGTCGGAACCGTAGTGACCGCCCTCGCAGCGGAGCCGAACCCCGCGGATCCGAATCCCGTGGAACCTCACCCAGCGGAGCAGAACCCGGCAGAACCGAAGCCGGCGAAGCTGCCGGCTTCGGGCGCGGGTTCGGTGCACAGGGCCTTCGCCGCCCAGGCGGCACGGACGCCCGACGCGGTGGCGGTCCGGTGGAACGGCAGGGGCCTGACTTACCGGGAGCTCGACGCCAGAGCGAACCGCCTCGCCCACCGGCTGCTCGCGCTGAACGTCCGGACCGAGGACCCGGTGGCGGTGCTGATGGACCGGTCCGCCGATCTCGTCGTGGCGCTCCTCGCGGTGCTGAAGGCCGGAGCGGTCTATCTCCCGCTGCACAGCGGATACCCGGTGGACCGCATGCAGTGGATCGTGCGGGAGTCCGGCGCGTCGGTGCTGCTCGCCGACCGGGCCGTGCGCGGGCGCGGCCTGCCGGAGACCGACGTGCTCGTCGTGGTCGACGACGACGAACCGACCGCGGCGCTGCCCGACACCGACCCGGAGGCGGCGAGCCACCCGGAACAACTCGCCTACATCATGTACACGTCGGGGTCGACGGCGACGCCCCGAGGCGTGGCGATCACCCATGGCGACATCCTCGAACTGACCGAGGACCCGATGTTCCGCCCGGGCGCGCACGACCGGGTCCTGATGATCGCGCCCTACGCCTTCGACCCCTCCACCTACGAACTCTGGGTCCCGCTGCTCCACGGCGGCCGCACCGTCGTCGCCGCCGAGCACGATCTCGGCGGCGCCGAGCTCGCCCGGCTGATCGCCGACGAGGGGATCACGGGCCTTCAGGTCACCGCGGGCCTGTTCCGCGTCCTCGCCGAGGAGGACCCCGGATGCTTCTCAGGGGTTCGGGAAGTGATCACCGGAGGTGACGTGGTCTCCCCCGCCGCGGTGCGACGAGTCCTCGAACACTGTCCGGACGTCGTGGTCCGCTGCGCCTACGGTCCGACCGAGACCACGCTGTTCGCGTCGCAGTGCGCGTGGACGGCCGCGGCCGACGTGCCGGCGCCGGTCCCGATCGGCCGTCCGCTGGCCGGCCGGAGCGGCTACGTCCTGGACGCCTCGCTGGCGACGGCCGAGCCGGGCACGACCGGCGAGCTCCACCTGGCGGGCCCGGGACTGGCCCGCGGCTACTTCCGCCGTCCCGCGCTGACTGCGGAGCGGTTCATCGCAGACCCCTTCGGTCCTCCGGGATCGCGAATGTACCGCACCGGCGACCTGACCCGATGGTCGCCGACGGGGATGCTCGACTTCAGCGGCCGGATCGACGACCAGGTGAAGATCCGCGGCTTCCGCATCGAGTTGGGCGAGGTGGAGGCGGCGCTGTCCGGCTTCCCCGGCGTCGCCCAGGCCGCCGTCGTCGCCCGCGAGGACCCGCAGGGCGACAAACGCCTCGTCGGCTACGTCGTACCCGCCGACCCCGGGACGGTCATCGACGCCGCGGCGCTGCACGACCATGCCGCCGGACTCCTGCCCGACTACATGGTGCCGACCGGGTTCCAGTTCCTGGACCGGCTGCCGCTGACCCCCAACGGCAAGGTCGACTACCGTGCCCTGCCCGCGCCCGCCTCGGTCACGGCGCGCGCCTCTCGCGGCCCCCGCGATCCGCAGGAGGAGCTCTTGTGCGGCCTGTTCGCCGAGATCCTCGGCGTGCCGCGGATCGGCATCGACGACAACTTCTTCGAGCTCGGCGGCCATTCCCTGCTCGCGACCCGGTTGGCCAGCAGGGTGCGCGCCGTGCTGGGACGAAGGATCTCGCTCAGCGGTCTGTTCAAATCCCCGACCGTGGCGGCGCTGGCCGACTCGCTCCGTACCTCTAAGACCTCTGCTACAGCGGATGCGTCCCAGGCCTCGGTCCATCCGGACACCGTCGGATCGGGCGCCCTCGGACCGGTCCTGAGCCTGCGTCCGAGCGGCAACCGCAGACCGGTGTTCTGCCTGCATCCCAGCGGCGGAACAGCCTGGTGTTACTCGGGGCTGCTGCGCTACCTGCCGAAGGAGTACCCGGTATACGGGCTCCAGGCCGGCGGCCTGGCCGCAGATCCGTCGCCGTTCCCGGCGGACGTGGACGACCTGGTCCGGGAGCATCTGGAGCAGATCCGGGCCATCCAGCCGTCCGGTCCCTACCACCTTCTCGGCTGGTCGTTCGGCGGCAAGCTCGCGCACCGCATCGCCGCCCGGCTACGGCAGGACGGAGAACGGGTGGCGCTGCTGGCGGTCCTCGACACCACGCCGGGGCAGGACCACAGCCACGAGGCCGGAGCGGACACCGCATACGACCAGCGCGACCTGCTCGAACTCACCTTCAACGGTGTCGGGGCCTTCCGTGACGAACCGGGCGTCGGTCCTCTCGAGGTGTCCCGGATCGTGGAAATCCTCCAGGCAGCCGGCAGCGCGTTGGGCAGCCTTGACGAGAACACGGTCGCGGCCCTCATCGACGTCACGGAGAACAACCTCAAGCTCGGGGACGCGGCCACCGCCCCGGACGAGTACGACGGAAGCATGGTGTTCTTCGAGGCGGTGGGACCGCATCGCATCGCCACCGGCCGCGCCGACACATGGAAGCCCTATGTGAGCGGCCAGATCGACCGGTTCGAGGTTCCGTACGAGCATCTGCGGATGATGAGCGCGGACGCGCTCGCGGTGATCGGCCCGATCCTGGCCCGGCGCCTGATGCAGCGCGCGTAGGCAGACCGGATCGGCCACGCTTCGAAGCCCCCAACACCGCCGACCCCGCCGAGCGCAGTCCATCTGCGCTCGGCGGGGTCGCGGCGTGGAGGGAACTCGGTCTCAGCCTCCGGGAGCCGCGGCGGAATCAGTCCCCGTAGGAGTCCGGGTCGTACTGCGGCAGCGGGAACGTCGGCCGCGGCGTCTGGGAAACACCGACCCAGCGCAGCCTCCCGAGCCGCCTGAGGTCGAGGGCGAGATCGATCGTGGCGTCCAGATCGGCGCCGATCCGCTCGGCGATCTCGCGCATCGAGCGCACACCATCGGCCTCGGCGAGCAACAGGTCCGCGGGCGAACTCCCGGCTGGCGGCTCCGCGGCGCCCACCCGTTCCGGTCGCAGGGCCGACAGATCCGGCGCCTCGACCTCGACGTCGCCGATGAACACCCGGTCGAGGCGGGATCCGAACAGGCAGTCGATCGCCTGCTCCGGGAGCTCGACGATCGGCATGCCCCGCAGGTTGAACGACGTGTTCAGCACCACCGGCAGCCCGGTCTCCTCCTCGAACGCCTCCAACAGCGCCCGGAAGGGACCCGTCGCGTCCGGGTCCACCGTCTGGATGCGGCAGGTGCCGTCCACGTGCACGATCTCGCTGATGGCCGCCCGCTGGGCCGGCCACACCGGGCACACCACAAGCATGAAGGGACTGTCCGGGGCCGGGATGTCGAACCACTTGTGGGCCCGCTCGGCCAACGCCGAGCCGGCGAAGGGCCGGAACGCCTCGCGGAACTTCACCCGCGCGTTCAGCCGGTCCTTCATCCCGGGCAGTCCCGGGTGGCAGAGGATCGACCGCGCGCCGAGCGCCCGCGGGCCGAACTCCGCGCGGTTCTGGAACCAGCCGACGATCTCGCCGCGGGCGATCGCCGCCGCGGCGGCCCGGGCCGCGTCCGCCGCTGACGGGTGACGGTGTGCCGGACTGCTCCACTGTTCGGCGAGGGCTTCGATGTCCCGGCCCACCACGCGCGGCGGCCCGAGGAAGACGTGGGTGAGTGCCGGACCCGGCTGCGAGCCGCCGGCGTCCGGTCCGGCTGAACCCGTGGAGTCCAGCAGATGGTGGTACGCATACAGCGCCGCCCCCGCCGCGTTCCCGTCATCGGTCGCGGCCGGGAAGACGAACAACCGGTCGATCTCCGTCTCCCGCAGAACCCTGGCATTCAACGTCGAGTTCAGGAAGCACCCGCCGGACAGCACCAGCGAACGGCTCCCGGTCCGGACCAGGACGTCGTCGATGACATGCAGGCACGCCTGCTCGAACTCCTCCTGCACCTGGGCCGCCAGGTCCCGATGGAACTGCTCCAACGGCTCCCCCGCCGGCCGCGGAACGAGCCGGAGCCCCCCGTCCTGGCGGACCGCGAGCCCGAGCTCCACCAGCGAATCGGCGGCGCCCTCGAACGACAGCCGGCCCTGCGGGCGCGTCTGGATGAACAGGTCCTGCGCCGACAGACGCTTGCCATACGACGCCAGTCCCATCGTCTTGCCGGCGTCGTCATACGTCGTCGCGGACTCGCGGAAGCCGAGCGCCAGCGTGATGGTCCGATAGATCTCACCGATCCCGCTGAGCTCCTGCGGCAGCCAGATCGCCCCGTCCCGCCAGCGCCCGGCGATGCGGTCCTCGCTTCTCACCTCACGCAGGACGACCTCCGGGGTGGTCCCGAACCGGAACAGGAACGCGCTCTCGCGTTCCCGCCCCGCGCCGATCCGCGACCCGTAGGCGTCGATGACGACCGCCGCCGCCTCGTCGAACCCTGACGAATAGAACGCGGCGCTCGCGTGCGCGAGGTGGTGCCCGGGGTGCGGCAGCCGCAGACCGCGCCCGGCGGGCACCACCAGACCGAGGACGCTCGCCAGACGCGCCTCCTCCGCCGCGTCCCGGGACTCCGTCGACGTCGCGATGAAGCCGTCGACATCCCCGGGCCCGAGGCCTTCGCCGGCCAGGATGTCGTTTGTCAGATCCGCCATGGCCGCCGCGTAGACATGGAGGGGAACGGTCCCCCGTTTGATCCGGGTGGTGCGCTCAAGGGCCAGGGCGGCCCGGATCCGGCCGTCCTGGACCAGGCAGACACTGCTGTCGTGGCTCAGATTGAACCCGACGATGGAGACGGTCATTCGGTGCCACATCCTTCGAATCGACAAGTGGTTGCAGGCCCAGGGCCTCGCGGAACACCGGGCCCGGCCGGTCCGGCGGCGGTCACGGCGAGACCGACTCGCCGGCCACGCGGTCCCGATCCACCGCCTCATACAGGGCCTTGATGTTCGCGGTGCCGAATCCCTGGGCGCCCTGGCGCTGGATCAGCTCGTAGAAGAGGGTGTTCCGCTCGTGCGGGGACCGGGAGAACAGCTGCAGCAGATAGCCCCATTCGTCGCGGTCGGCGAGCACGTTCGTGGAGCGCAGCTCGGCTGTCTGCTCGCGCAGTTCGACCATGCGGTCGGCGAGCATGTCGTAGTAGGTGCCGGGAGTCTGGAGGAATTCGACGCCGCGGTCCTGGAACTCGCGCACCGCCAGCACGATGTCCTCGACGAGGAACGCCAGGTGCTGAACCCCGGCGCCGCGGTTGCGCTCCAGGAACCCGTCCAGCTGCCCGGAGCCCTTCACCGGGTCGGGTTCCAGGATGGTGAAGGTGATCAGGTCGTCCGCGCTGCGGACCACCGTCGAGTGCATCGCCTGGTTGCCCACGGTGATCTGCTCGCTGGAATACCAGCTGAGGCCGAACGCCTCGCAGTAGAAGCGGACGCAGTCCTCGAGCGTCCCCTTCTCCAGACAGACCGCCACGTGGTCGAGGCTCTGGATGCTCCGCTTCCACGCCGGCAGCGGATCGGTGGCCGGAGCCGGGATCCACGCGCGGCCCGGCGGCCATCGGCGGCCGGCGGAGTCGCCCAGGTCCCGGACGAGGGTGTGGCGGACCGCTCCGAAGCCGGAGATCACCGGGGCCCCATCCGGGGCCCGGGTGATCCGGGCCCCGGCGGTGCGGGCGGCCGCCACGGTGGCGGCGACGTCGTCGCACCCGAAGGCGATGTCGGCGATCCCATCTCCGTGCTCTTCAAGATATTCGGCGGTCGCCGCACCAGAGGTGACCATCAAGCGCATGTCTCCGTGGCACAGCATCGTCGAATGCCGATCGTCGTCGACACAGTCGGCCGCCTCGGTGAATCCGAACGATGACACGAAGTACTCGATCGTCGGTTTTCTGTTCTCGGTATAGAGCTCGACATAATCGATGCGTTGCGCGGTCACGAAATCTCCCCAGGCGGAATCCCGCCGCTAGTCGTCATCGAATCGACCGGTTCAGTGGATGGACCGGGACAGCGGCGAAGTCCGCACGGCGCGCGACTTGCGCAGGTCGTTGGTCAGGTTGACGCGCTTGAGCCACCGGTCCGTGCCGTCGAACCGGGCCTTGAAGGGCTTGCGGCCGTGCACGACCCGGAAGTTGTCCAGGAAGCAGAAGTCCCCGCTTTCCAGGCAGAGGTCGAACATGCCGTCGTCGACGACCCGGACCAGCTCCTCCAGGGCCTCCCGGGCCTCGTCGTCCCCGGGCTCGACGCTCATGAAGTAGGGATCGGCGCGGATGTAGGGCTTGGCCGGGTCGCCGAACAGCACGGCCACCCGATCAGGGTTCTTCTGCATCTCCTCGACGTATGCGAAGGCCTGCGAACTGCCGGGCGAGTTGTTCTTCGCCTTGTGGGAATGGTCGGGAAGAATGTTGAACCGTTCTTGGAACAGGACCGAGCGGGTGGCGGCCGGGAGCTCCAGCGCGTCGATGAAGCCCACCGTCGTCACCGCGGCGTAGGGGTTGCGCAGGCACGAGAAGGCCAGGAAGTCGCCCCGCAGCGGGTGGAAGGCGTCCTCGGTGTGCCAGGTCAGCAGCGTGTCGCTGCTGGTGCCCATCTGTTCCTGCTCGTGGCCCTGGATCGGGATGATGTCGTGGATCAGCCGCCCGTCCTGCTGGGTGGCCCATCCGAACGGGTCCGCCACCAGCGAACTCAGCAGGACGAGCAGCAGCTCCTCGCGATGCGTGTCCGCCACCTGCGGCGACTCGCGCCAGTGCCGGGGGGTCGGACCGAGGCGGTCGTCGTCCACCAGGTAGCCGCGGATGCGCAGCACACCCGACATCCGTTCCAGGCGGAACGAGTTGAGGACGAGCCGGATCCGGCTCGGAAGTTCGTGGGCGTGCACGGCCAGTTGGTGGAGCGCTTCATCCGAATCGAGACTCTCGAAAGAGCCCTCCAATTTGTCGAGGAGCTGAGTGATCGCCTGCAGTTCCGTTGCGTCGATCTCCAAGGTATCCATTGAAAAACGCCTCAGTCCTTCCATGTATCCGACAGAGAAAATCCGGCAGAGAAAACACGTATCCTGGGAAAGTCGGGTGAATCAGGCTTCAGAGTTCGAACTCTTCGAACTCCTGGGACTCGTCCGCCATGCCGAGCAGGGCTCTGTTGACCGCCGCCGCCAGCTGCTCCACGGTCGGCTGATCGAACAGGGTGGCCAGGGAGATCTCGACGCCGAAGACGGCGCGGATCCGGCTGGTCACCTGGGTGGCGAGCAGAGAGTGGCCGCCGAGCTCGAAGAAGTCGTCGGTGACGCCGACCCGCTCCACGCCGATCAGGTCGGACCACATCTGGGCCATGATCTTCTCGGAGGGGGTCCGGGGCGGCTGGTACCGGTCGGCCAGCTCCGGCCGGAACCCGTCGGGCGCCGGCAGCGCGTCGCGGTCGACCTTTCCGTTCGGGGTCAAGGGGATCGCGGCCAGTTCGAGGAACACTGCCGGGATCATGTGTTCGGGCAAGGTGTCGGCGGTGTGCGCGCGCAGGTCGCTGGTGGACGGGATGCCCTGTTCCGCGTCGGCTGGGACCAGGTAGGCGACCAGCCGCCGATCGCCGGCGATGTCCCGGTCGACGACGCTCGCCGCGGCGACCGCGGGATGCGAGCGGAGCACGTACTCGATCTCGCCCGGCTCGATCCGGAAGCCCCGGATCTTCACCTGCTCATCAGCCCGGCCCAGGAACTCGATCTGCCCGTCCGGACGCCACCGGGCCAGGTCACCGGTGCGATACATCCGCGACCCGTCCGAGGCGAACGGATCCGCCACGAACCGCTCGGCCGTCAGCGCAGCCCGGTCCCGGTAGCCGCGCGTGAGACCGGCCCCGGCGATGAACAACTCGCCCACCACCCCGACGGGCACCGGGTTCAACGACCGATCCGCCACGAACAGGCGGGTGTTGGGCAGTGGGCGGCCGATCGGTGTCGGTCCGTCGGGCTCGCCGGTCACCTGCGACAGATCGCTGTAGGTGGAGTCGACCGTGACCTCGGTGACGCCATAAGCACTGAGCAACCGCACACCGGAGCCCAACGTCTGCCGAGCCCGGAAGGCCGAAGCAGTGCGCCACACATCGGTGGTCACCACCAGCAAACGCAGAGCATCCAACCGGATCCCGGTATCCCGCAGATACGCCACCAGCTCATCGACATAACGCGGCGCACACTCCAGCGCACTCACTCCGGTATCGGCCAAGGTCCGCACCCACGCCGGTGTGTCCAACTGCAACGCCACCGGACCCACGACCAGGGCCCCACCGGAACACAAAGCCCTGATCACATCGCCGGTGAACACATCGAACCCGACACTGGCCAGCGTCAACCACCGATGACGCGACGCCGACTCGAAGTGGGCATTCGACCAACCCGTGAACGTGCCGATCAACGACCCGTGCGTCACCGACACACCCTTCGGCCGACCGGTAGACCCCGACGTATAGATCACCGACGCCGCCTGGTCCGTCCAGACCTGCACGACTGGCGGCGTGGACGGCTCCGACTCGATCGCCGCCCGGGTCGCCGGATCGTCCAGCCACACCGCCGCGAGACCCTGATCCCCGACGATTTCCGGGGCCGCCGCATGGTGGGCGACCAGGACCGACGCTCGGCTGTCGGCGAGCATGAAGGCCAGGCGCTCGCGCGGATATTCGGGATCCAGCGGCAGATACGCGCCGCCGGCCTTCCACACCGCCAGGATCGTCACAATCAGGTCCACGCCTCGGTTCAGGCACAGGCCCACGACCGACTCGGCGCCGATGCCCAGAGCACGTAGACGATGCGCCAGCCGGTTCGCCTGCAGATCCAGCTCCGCGTACGTCAACGACGTGCCGTCGCACTCCACCGCCACAGCGTCCGGACGCTCCGCCGCATGGGCTTCGATCAGCTCATGCACGCTGCCGAGCTCAGGCAGCGGCGCAGTGGCCTGATTCCACCGGTCGATCAAGCCCAGCTCGCCGCTACCAGTCCCGGGCAACCGCGACAGTTCGGACTCCGGACCAGCGGCCACGGCCGCCAACAACTCCACCCACAGCCCGGCCATCCGCTCAACACTCGACCGGTCGAACAGATCAGTGCTGAACTCGAACAGGCCGCGCAGACCGGTTTCCGTGTCCGCGATGCCGAGCGTCAGATCGAACAGCGTACTGTCCTGCTCGATACCGCCGACGTCGGAGACTTCAAGCCCGCCGAGTCCCGGGGTGTCCCCACTGGACTCCTGGACGTAGTTGAACAGCACCTGGAACAGCGGAGTCCGGGAACGGTCCCGATCCGGCTGGAGCGCGTCCACCAGGTGCTCGAACGGCAGGTCCTGATGCGCATAGGCGCCCAGCGCCACGTCTCGCACCCGGTCGACCAGGTCGGTGAAGGTCGGGTCGCCGCTCAGGTCGGTGCGGAGCACCAGAGTGTTGACGAAGAACCCGATCAGGTCCTCCGTTTCGGCCCGGTTCCGGTTGGCGACCGGCGTGCCGACGACGATGTCGTCCTGACCGGAGTACCGGGACAACAACACCGTGAACGCCGCAAGCAACGTCATGAACAACGTCGCATCGCAGTCCCGGGACAGCTTCCGCAGCCGCTCGGCGATCCCGTCAGGCACCTCGTAGCTGACCACGCCGCCGGCTGCGGTGCGAATCGCTGGACGCGGCCTATCCAAAGGCAGCTCCAGCAACGGGGCGTCGGTCAGACACTCCCGCCAGTACCCGAGCTGCTCATCGAGGACCGCGCCGGACAGCCAATCCCGCTGCCACACCGCGAAGTCCGCGTACTGGACGGCCAACGGCGGCAGCGGCGACGGCTCGCCACGACGGAACGCGTCATAGAGAACCGCCAGTTCGTGGCGCAGGATCCCGGCCGACCACTCGTCTGAGACGACATGGTGCATGCACAGGTTGAGAATGTGATCATCCGGGCCGAGGTGCAGCAGGGTCCCGCGGATCAACGGCCCGGCCGCCAGATCGAACGGGGCCAGCACGTCGGCCGCGATCAGATCACGCGCCGCCGCTTCCGGATCAGGGTCGACGGACAGGTCCACCGAGGGCAGCTCGAACCCGGCCACCGGATCAATAGCCTGATACGGCACGCCGTCGGCACCGGCCACCAGCCGCGTCCGCAGGACCTCGTGCCGCTCCAGCACGGCATCGAGCGCCGCTCGCAGGGCGGCGTCATCCAACGCTCCGGCCAACCGGATCGGCATCGGCGTGTTGTACTCCACCGAACCGGGCTCGAGCTGGTCCAGGAACCACAACCGCTGCTGCGCGAACGACAACGGCAACGGCGCCGAGCCGTCCCGCTTCGCCGGAGTGATCGGCGGCGCCATCGACGACGCTCTCGCCAGCGCCATCGACGGTCCGGCGGCCTCGATGACCGCGGCCAGACCCGCCACCGTCGGCTCGTCGAACAACGCCGCCACCGCGATCTCGACCCCGAACACCGCTCGGATCCGCGACACCACCCGCGTCGCCAGTAGCGAATGCCCGCCGAGGTCGAAGAAGTTGTCCTGGATCCCCACCCGGTCCACCCCGAGGATTTCCGCCCAGACTGCGGCGAGCAGGCTCTCAGCCGGGGTCCGCGGCGCCACGAACCGATCGCCGGATTCGGGCCGCAGGCCGTCAGGCGTCGGCAACGCCGCCCGGTCGACCTTCCCGTTCGGGGTCAACGGCAGCTCGGGCACCTCGATGAAGGCCGCCGGAACCATGTACTCGGGCAAGGTCTCCCGCAAGAACGACCGCAGATCACCTGTCGCGGCAATGCCCTGTTCCGCGTCGGCTGGGACCAGGTAGGCGACCAGCCGCCGATCGCCGGCGATGTCCCGGTCGACGACGCTCGCCGCGGCGACCGCGGGATGCGAGCGGAGCACGTACTCGATCTCGCCCGGCTCGATCCGGAAGCCCCGGATCTTCACCTGCTCATCAGCCCGGCCCAGGAACTCGATCTGCCCGTCCGGACGCCACCGGGCCAGGTCACCGGTGCGATACATCCGCGACCCGTCCGAGGCGAACGGATCCGCCACGAACCGCTCGGCCGTCAGCGCAGCCCGGTCCCGGTAGCCGCGCGTGAGACCGGCCCCGGCGATGAACAACTCGCCCACCACCCCGACGGGCACCGGGTTCAACGACCGATCCGCCACGAACAGGCGGGTGTTGGGCAGTGGGCGGCCGATCGGTGTCGGTCCGTCGGGCTCGCCGGTCACCTGCGACAGATCGCTGTAGGTGGAGTCGACCGTGACCTCGGTGACGCCATAAGCACTGAGCAACCGCACACCGGAGCCCAACGTCTGCCGAGCCCGGAAGGCCGAAGCAGTGCGCCACACATCGGTGGTCACCACCAGCAAACGCAGAGCATCCAACCGGATCCCGGTATCCCGCAGATACGCCACCAGCTCATCGACATAACGCGGCGCACACTCCAGCGCACTCACTCCGGTATCGGCCAAGGTCCGCACCCACGCCGGTGTGTCCAACTGCAACGCCACCGGACCCACGACCAGGGCCCCACCGGAACACAAAGCCCTGATCACATCGCCGGTGAACACATCGAACCCGACACTGGCCAGCGTCAACCACCGATGACGCGACGCCGACTCGAAGTGGGCATTCGACCAACCCGTGAACGTGCCGATCAACGACCCGTGCGTCACCGACACACCCTTCGGCCGACCGGTAGACCCCGACGTATAGATCACCGACGCCGCCTGAGCCGGATCGACGACCACCGCGAGCGGAGCATCCGAAGCGGCCTGGATCTCTCGCTGAACGGCCGGATCGTCGAGCCACACGGTGACAGGAGCCTGACTCTCCACCGCGTCGGTCACCGCCGCGCGATGACCGACCAGAATCGAGGCCCGGCTGTCCGCCAGCATGAAGGCAAGTCGCTCCGGCGGATAGCCCGGGTCGAGAGGCAGATATGCGCCGCCGGCCTTCCACACCGCCAGAATCGCCACGATCAGGTCCGGGCCCCGGTCCAGGCACAGACCGACGACAGTTTCCGCCGTGACACCCAAATCCCTGAGATGCCTGGCCAGCCGGTTCGCCCGCAGATCCAGCTCCGCATACGTCAGGGACACGCCGTCGCACTCGACCGCGACGGCCTCCGGACGCTCCGTCACGTGATCTGCGATCAGCTCGTGCACCCCGCCGACAGCGGGCGCCGGCGCGGTGGCCTCGTTCCATTCGCGTACCACCTGGCCGAGTTCCGGCGCGGTGAGCAGCGGCAGCTCGGACAGGAACGATTCGGGAGCGGCCGCCACCGCACCGAGCAGGGTCGCCAGATGATCGGCGAGCCGTCGCATGGTGGCGACATCGAACAGCGCGCTGCTGTACTCCAGGCCGCCGAGTAGACCTCCGGCGTTCTCGCCGAGCTCCATCACGTTGAGAGTCAGGTCGAAGGAGGTGTCCTTCTGACCGGTCTCGGCGTTCTCGGCGTCCTGAGCGTTCTCAGCGCCCTCGGCCTCACCGGTCGGCTGGACGTAGTTGAACAGCACCTGGAAAAGCGGGGTCCGGGAGCGGTCACGGTCCACCTCCAACGCGTCCACCAGCTGCTCGAACGGCAGATCCTGGTGGGCGTAGGCCTCCAGCGCCGTGGTGCGGACCCGGGCCAGCAGGTCGGTGAACGCCGGGTCGCCGCTCAGATCGGTCCGCAACACCAGAGTGTTGGCGAAAAAGCCGATCAGATCTTCGGTCTCGGCCCGGTTCCGGTTGGCGACCGGGGTGCCGACGACCACGTCGTCCTGGCCGGTGTAGCGGGACAGGAGTGCGGTGAACGCCGCGAGCAGCGTCATGGACATCGTCGTGCCGCAGGTGCGGGACAGGTCCCGCAAGCGGTCGGCGATGTCGGCTGAAACCTCGAACGGGACGACCGCGCCGGCCGAGGAACGGATCGCCGGACGCGGACGGTCGGTCGGCAGTTCCAGGACCGGAGCTCCGGACAGCTGTTTGCGCCAGTACTCAAGCTGTTCCTGGAGAACCGGCCCGCTCAGCCAGTCCCGCTGCCACACCGCGAAGTCGGCGTACTGCACGGCCAAGGGCGCCAACGGCGAGGGCTCACCAGCACGGAACGCCTCATACAAGGTCGTGAGCTCACGCCGCAGGATGCCCGCCGACCACTCATCGGAGACCACATGATGCATGCACAAGCTCAGAATGTGATCGTCCGCGCCGAGGCGTATCAGGGTCCCGCGGATCAACGGCCCTGCCGCCAGATCAAACGGCGTCACCGCATCGGCCGCGGTCAGAGCCCGGGCTGCCGCCACCGGATCCGGCTCGGCGGACAGATCGATCACCGACAACCTGAACCCGGCGGGCGGATCGACGACCTGATACGCCACGCCGTCCGGGCCCGCGACCAGGCGGGTCCGCAAGACCTCGTGCCGAGCTGACACCTCGTCCAGCGCTGCGCCGAGGGCTGCGACGTCCAGGTCGCCGGAGAACCTGACGCCGACAGGGAGGTTGTACTCCACCGATCCGGGTTCGAGTTGGTCCAGGAACCACAGCCGCTGCTGGGCGAACGACAACGGCAACGGCACCGAGCCGTC